>CAZRVA010000083.1:0-11556 GCA_964603255.1 uncultured Chitinophaga sp. | reverse complement strand
AGTGATAATTCGTTGTATATCCGCTTGTTTGACTACATAGAGTCGGGCGACTCGTTATGGTACAGAAAACAATTTATGCCTGATGTATTGAAACTTGGTGAAAACGAGGAGTACAAAATTTATGTTCACCGCATGTTAGCCGATGCAATTGATAGCAATAAGGTAGCTACTGCAGCATATCAACCCTACTTAAATGGTGTAATTAACGATGCTAAAAAAGTATTGAAGCAAGAGTTAACAGAAGATGAAAAAGAAAGCTATAGCCGCAATTACGATATTGAAATGTACAACCGTATTTTGGTTAAACATTATGATAATGCCCAAGTAAAAGAATATTTTGCTAAACAACTTAAAGCTAAAAATTACCACGTTAAAGGTTATGCTGTGGCGGTGATGTTGGCCAATAAAAAGCCAGTACACGATACCATTATTTACAACTTAAGTAACAACTTAGATTCGCGTTTAAGTTTCTATTTCTCGTTAAAAAGCAACAAGCAGTTAGACAAAATGCCTAAAGAGTTTAACAACCAAGAGGCATTGGTTTATTGTTATGCACGTAACTTGGTTAAGCCAAGCTATGGCGATAATAAATTAGATACCATTATCCTGATTGACAAAACTCCTACTTACTTTAAAGCCACTACCGGCAACATGTATTTCTTTAAATACAAATTAAAGAAAAGCGATGACTGGAAAACATACACAGTAGGTATGCAAGTGGCAGATACCACCAAGTATGAATTTATTTATTTTATGAATGGTAAAAGCAAAGAAGATTTTGATGAGAAACAAACCATTCAGGAGCAATTCTCTAAAGCCATCGAAATGAGAAAAGAGTCGGTAAGAAGTAGCAAGTACAGCAACAATAGCTACAATTATGATTTTGATGATGAAGACTATTTTGACTAAACACTAAAGCATTGAAGTTAAAAAACACAGTTTTAACAATATTACTAAGCACTTTTGGATATGTAACATTTGCTCAGCAAAACGTATCCAAAATTGCTTTTGGCTCTTGTGCCAATCAATCAAGCAACCTACCTATATTTAATGTAGTGGTTGAGCACAAACCGGATTTGTTTGTGTTTTTGGGCGATAACGTTTATGGTGATACGCGCAACATGGATACTCTTGCGGCCATTTATAAACGTATGGGTGATAAACCCTCGTTTCAAAACCTGAAAAAAAACGTGCCGCTAATTGCAACATGGGATGATCATGATTATGGTCAGAATGATGCAGGCAGGCATTTTGAAGAAAAAGAAAAATCAAAGCAGGTGATGCTTGATTTTTTTGACGAACCCAAAGAATCAGAGCGCAGAAAAAGGGAAGGGCTTTACGAATCGTACTACTATCAAAAAGCAGGAAAAACCATTCAGGTAATTTTGCTCGATTGCCGCACTTTTAGAGACGATTTAATACGTTTTGATAAGAAAAAACATCGCAAAAACGGAAGGCACAGACATTATTATGTACCCCACACAACAACAGATTCAACCTTATTGGGTGAAACCCAATGGAAATGGTTAGAACAAGAGTTGAAAAAGCCAGCTGATTTAAGAATCATTGGAAGTGGTTCACAGTTTGGTATTCAGTATAATGGATATGAATCTTGGGCTAATTTTCCGCACGAGCAAACACGTATGTTGGAGTTGATAAAAGCAACCAAAGCAAACGGAGTTGTATTTATAACTGGAGATGTGCATTATGCCGAATTATCTAAAGTAGAATATCCGGGATTGTATCCAATTTACGACATTACCGCAAGTGGTTTATCTTCTACTTGGGAGTTTGCTACTCCTAATAAAAATAGGGTGTGTGGACCTGTTATGCAAAATCATTTTGGACTAATTACCATCAACTGGGATTTACCCGATCCACAAATAAATATGGAGGTTTGGGATGTAAAAAATAAACGTTGCATTTGTTACCAAGTGTCGTTAAGTATGCTATCAAATAATTAGTTAAATTGCTAAAATAGAGTATTATTGCAGCCTTAAAACCCTAATTAGTTACATGTGAATGCAATGCAAAAATGATTCTTTGTTGGTGAATAACAAGAAATCAAATTGCGGTGATAACATGTCTTTATGAAAACGCTATCAAATCAAACATACCCATTGAAATCAATAACAGTTTTGTTGTTGATGGTAGCTATATTAATAGGTTGTAAAAACACGCCACAGTCAAACATCGATAGGTTTGAACCAGCCTTAAAGCAAGCTCGCTTATTCATAGAAAACGGGGAGGAGCTAAAGGTTCGTGGTTATTTAGACAGTGTTTACAATAATTCAAAAAATGTAACTCCCGATGAGCTGTTGACTAAATACCAGCTAATCGCTGAATTGTATTATTACTTTAAGCCCAACTTTGAGATAGCCACTTTGTATTTAGATAGCATTGAAAGCATCTTGGCAACACATAGTGGTAACAAAGTTGAAGAGGCAGAGCTGTTTCTTTTATTGCATCGAGGCAGAATAGCCATGTCGCAACAAAAGTTTGAAGATGCATTTTTCTATCACTACAAAGCAAAATTAAAAGTAGAAGATTTAAATGATCCGTGTAAAAGCCAGAAATACTCTTACGCACTTGCCATGTTGCTATTTAGGCAAGAAGGATATAATGACGCAATCAGATATTTCTTGGAAAGTTTAAACAAGGGCGAGGCATGTAAGGCTGAGGAATTTGATCATTTCTTATTGCAAAGGTTGATTAGTCCCAACAATGTTGCGCTTTGTTATGAGCGTCTTAATATGTTAGATAGTGCATTATACTATTACCAAAAAGGTTTAATAAAATTAGATGAAGCTGTAAAAAAATATCCAAGTAAAAATAATGTGCTTAATAAAACACGTGGTGTTTATTATGGCAATATGGGAGGTGTAATGCTAAAACAAAAGAAGTATGATTTGGCGCGCACTTACCTGATGAAAAGTATAGAGCAAAATTATCATCCAGACAGAGATATAAAAGATGCAATTTACAGTAAAATTAAGCTGGCAAAACTTGAGGTAGAGCTCGGCAATAAGGAATCAGCTCTATCTCTGATTAATGAATTACAAGATACTATAATCAATTATCCTGATTTAGATGCACAGAGCAGGCTTGCAGATGTGATGTCGGGTTATTTTATTTTAGTAAATAATTACGAGCAGGCATTAAGTTATCAGCGCCTTAAGTACAAGCTTAATGATTCGTTACTAAAAATAAGAAGTCAAATTCTTTTAAAAAACAGCTATGTAAAAGAGTTTGAAAAGGTTAAAAACAAAGTGGAGTTAGATTACCTGGTTAAAGAAAATAAGGTAAAATCTTGGTTATTAATTACTGCAGTTGCCGGTGTTTTGTTGGCAGCTATTATTATTATCCTTTTTAGCATTGGCCGCAAGCAACAGCGTAAATATATTTCAGAGTTGGTAGAGTTAAATAATGCTGTAAGCATGACTAATCAGAGGCTAGAATCAAGTTTAAATTCATTAGAGCAAAGTTATATTGAGAATGAAAAACTGATGAAAATTGTAGCGCATGATTTACGTAGTCCGTTAGCTGCCATTGTAGGCGCACTAGATTTGGTAAATAGTGGTGTGATTTCAGAAGATGAAAAGCCTGAATTTATCAGTATGTCCAGGGAGTCGAGCATGAAGGCTTTGAGTTTGATTAATGACTTGCTTCAACCAAAAGAGATAGATGCAGAGCTGGAAAAAGTTGCAACAGACATGAAGCTCTTGATTGAGTCTTCAATACTTATAGTAAAACATCAAGCAAATATTAAACGTCAAAAAATAGAGGCTAATTGCCAGAGTGTAATGGTACCAATGAATGAAAGTAAAATCTGGCGTGTTATGAATAACATTTTAGCTAATGCAGTAAAGTTCAGTCCTGAGGGATCAACCATCTATATAGCTACTGAAGTGTTTTCAAAGCATGTGGTGGTATCAATAAAAGATTCTGGAATAGGAATTCCGATTGATATTCAAGACAGTTTATTTGATTTATTTACTAAATCTTCACGTAAGGGCACAAACGGAGAGGAGACATACGGATTAGGGCTTGCCATATCAAAACAAATAGTTGAAGCACACAATGGCAAAATATGGTTTAAGAGTGAGCAAGGTAAAGGCACAACGTTTTTTGTGATGCTTCCGAGGTAATTACTTAAAGAAAGTAATTAATTCATCGCGCCATACCAAAACAAAAACACCAATCATGCAAATAACGGCAGCTATAATTGAAGGTCCGTTAATTTTTTCGCGACCGCTTATTGTTGCGGCAATCATGACTGTAATTGGCAACAAACTAAATATGGTTTGTGCAATACCAACCGGAATTTGCGATGCAGCAAATAAACTCAAAGAAACACCCATAACTGGCCCAAAAAAAGTTCCAGTTAACAAAGGTGTAATGATACTTTTTGAAGAAGCGATGATTTTAAGCTCTGTCCAAACATTACGTTTAAAAACAGCGATGCTGTAGGCAGCTAAAGTACCAATACCCATGCGTATCCAAGTGGCATGCACGGCACTTAAGTCAGTTCCCGTATCGTGTGTGATATTTAATCCTTTCTTGGCACACACCAAACCTAAACCTTGACCAACTGCTCCTAAAATGGCGTATGTAATTCCTTTTAAAACCTGGCTTTTATCAATGGCTTTGTCGTTACTTTTTTGGGTTGATTGAATAAACCAAATGATACCACCTGTACTAATCATCATACCAATAATACCAACACCATTTATGCTTTCGCCTAATATAACCATGCCTAGAAGTAAAGCAGCAACCGGGGCAAAGGTGCTAAACAAACTTGTACGGCTACTGCCTAAAATGCTATAAGCAGTAAATGCAAAATAATCGCCTAGTGTTAAACCAATAATACCGCTTAGGCCAAGCCAAAACCATTCTCCTAAGGTTGGTAAGGTAAACAACTCAACAATAGAAACTTTGAAGAATACAACAACAACTATACTTAATAACAATGCAGCAAAAAACAAACGGACACGATTGACTGCAGCAGGGTCGGCACGTTTACTTGCAATAGTAAAAGCAAAGGTTCCAACTGTCCAACAAATTAAGGTGGCAAATGCCGCTGTAAGTCCGCTGTTTAACATAGTACTATTATTGAATTAAAAACTCATCACCCATATCGGGTATTTCTACATTATTGATGCCTTCGTTAGCAAGCATTTGTTGCATGGCAACTAAGTTGGGTTCATCACCATGTACCAAAAATATACGCTTTAAATTTGGGTTGCTACAAGCTTTTATGTAGCGGTAAATTTCATCTTTATCAGGGTGCGAACTAAACACATCAGTGCGCGCTACTTTACTGTAAATTCGGTAATCTTTACCTTTAATTCCAATGGTATTTTGGCCTGATAATAACCTGTGGCCAAGCGTTCCTTCAGCACAAAAACCTGCAATTAAAATAGTGCTAAAAGGATTTTGAATATTATTTTTCACGTGTTCCTGTATACGTCCGCCTTCAACCATACCGGCCGCAGAGATGATGATACATGAATCAGTATAATTGGTAACTTGCTCGTGTCTATCCAAGTTGTCAATCCATTTCAAACCTTCAAAATCAAATAAATCGCCATGCTCCTTTAAAAAAGCTGCTGCTTCATCATTCAATAATTCTGGGTGTTTGCTGTATACGTGGGTTGATTTAATGGCCAACGGACTATCAACAAAAACTTTTACAGGAGGTAACAAACCTTTTTTAGCCAATTTACATAACACATGCACAATGCTTTGTGTACGGCCCACACTAAAAGCCGGAATAATCAATCTACCACGAACTTTAACAATCGTTTCCTCAATATACTTCATTAAATCTTGCTCAGCAAGTTCTGAAGAAGTGTGCTTTCGACCACCATATGTTGTTTCAGTAATCAGGTAATCGAGGTTTTGCATAGGAGTTGGTGTACGTATTAATTCTGCATGGTCGCGTCCTAAATCACCACTAAAACCAATTCGTGTGGTTTTTCCATCAGCTTTGTATTCAACCACAACACTTGCCGCACCTAATAAATGGCCTGCCTCAATTAGCTCAATGCTGGTATTCTCGTTTACGTTAAACTTGCGGTTAAAAGGTAAAGTAACCACCCTATCCATAGCTACAGCAACCTCGCGCTCTAGGTAAATAGGGCGTGGTACACGTGCCTTTCTGTGTTTGGGTGCACGGTTGTATAAGTACTTAAACTCGTTAAGTTGAATATTGGCACTGTCAAACAGTAAATGTTTGCTAAGTTCAAGTGTTGGTTCGGTACAAATAATTTGTCCTTTATAACCACGATTTACAATAGTGGGGATATTGCCACTGTGATCAATATGTGCGTGTGTTAGTATTACTAAATCTATTTCTGCCGGGTTAAATGGAAAATCAAAAGCCTCTTCGTTCAACTCGCGCTTTTGTTCGTAATTCATGCCACAATCAACCAAAATTTTATAACCATTATCCAAAGTAAGCATGTGCATACTTCCGGTTACTTGTTTGGCTGCACCCCAAAAAGTTAATTTCATGTTCTGTTCTTCTGTTCTAAATATGTTTGGGGTGGGGTAGACAAATGAAATTACACTTCGGTGTTCATCTTAATCAACGCAACTGCTTTTGGTGGTGCGGTGTTATCTACTTAAACCCCAATTTGTTTAAATTATATTAAGGTAATCTAACCGTGTATATCGGTTAAAAATTTGCTGCAAAATAGCTTTTAAAAGCACATAATTCCTAACTTTGGCTTTATGGAATTAATTAATTTATCGAATCAAAACAGTTTGCTCCAGCAATATGTGAGTGAGTTGCGCGATGTTAACCTTCAAAAAGACCGCATGCGCTTTCGTAAAAATATTGAACGCATTGGACAAATAATGGCTTACGAAATTAGTAAAACCATGCAATGGAAAACGGTTGAAGTAACTACTCCTTTGGGTAAACACCAATCAACCCGATTGGCTGAGCAACCTGTATTGGCAACTATTTTACGTGCCGGTTTAAGTATGCACCATGGTTTGCTTAGTTTTTTTGATGAGGCTGATTGTGCGTTTATTTCTGCATACCGCAAACATACCAGTGAGACAGAATTTGACATTGTGGTTGAATATTTGGCCAGCCCGGATATAAATGATAAAGTAGTTTTATTGATTGATCCCATGTTAGCAACAGGGCAAAGCATTGAGTTAACCTACAAAGCTTTATTGCGATATGGCAAACCTAAACAATTGCATGTGGTAAGTTTAATTGCTAGTAAACCCGGAATAGATTATTTAATGAACCACTTGCACGGCCATACATTGTGGATTGCTGCTGTTGATGATGCATTAAACGAACATGGTTACATAGTACCTGGTTTGGGTGATGCAGGCGACTTAAGTTTTGGCGAAAAAATGGAACGATGATTAACAGTTGGGGAATTTTTTACTGACTGTTGTTGGTACAATAAAAAGTAAAGTTTATTGCTAATGTATTGGTTTATAGTAAACTCAATTTGTCTTTCCAAAAAGTTAGTCAATAAGTTTGTAAAGTGGATTAAAAACATATATTTGCCCTACAAGACAGACGAAAATGCTGTTAGTCCTTAACCTTAAAAATTTAGAGGAATGTCGAAAAAGAAAAAAATTCGCTTAGAGTACCCAATTAAATCTTCACCTGCTATTTTATATAATAGCATCAGTACTCCATCAGGCTTATCAACTTGGTTTGCTGATGACGTTGATATTTATAACAACAACTACAAGTTTAAGTGGGACGGGGAAGAGCAAATTGCTGAGTTAATTAAGAAGACGGCTTCTAAAGGCATTAAGTTTAGGTGGAAAACAGCAAAACCGGAAGAATATTTTGAATTTGAAATTATACAAGACGAGTTAACAGATGACGTAGCTTTAGTAGTTACAGATTTTGTTGATGAAGCTGATGAAGCAAATGCCACCCAACTTTGGGATAGCCAAGTTCACGAATTAAAAACATCATTAGGAGGTTAAGCCTCCTTTTTTTGTGTTTTACATTTTCTATCATTCCGCATGTGTTTGTTGGCATAAATGTTATAAAACAAAAACGGTTACCAAATCAGGCAACCGTTGTACAATGTTTTTTAGAATTTATAAATGTAGATCAGTTTTTTAGTCTCAAAAAACTCCTCTTCAAACCAATCTTTTAAAGGGTATTCATCCACAAAAAGCTTACGGTTGATACGCTTAATATCCTTGGTTTCATCTTTTAAATCACCGCCCTTAAGTAGTAGGTATCCGTTAAGTTTATTATTGCGACTCGTTTCGTCAATATAGCTTTGTGTCCAGCGGTAAAGTTGTTCCATTGGGGCAACAGCTCTGCTCACCACAAACTCAAATTGTTCTTTTAGGTTTTCAACGCGGCCTACTACAAAATCAGTATTGGGTAATTCAAGCGCTTCTGCAATACTTTCGGCCACCACAATTTTTTTACTAATACTATCGCACAAAGTAAAGTTTACCTCAGGGAACATTATGGCCAATGGAATACCCGGAAATCCGCCACCTGTGCCTAAATCGAGTATCTTGGTGTGAGGAATAAACTGTATAAACTTAGCAATAGCCAACGAGTGCAAAATATGGCGCTCGTAAAGTTGGTCGATATCCTTACGAGAAATTACATTCACCTTTTCATTTGCTGTTTTGTATAATTCGTACAAAGCGCTAAACTGTTGCTTTTGCAGTTCGGTAATTTCGGGGAAGTATTTTAAAATTATATCAATCATAAACGGTACAAAGGTAGGTTAAACCTTACCATTGTTTTCTATTTTTAGTAAATAGGCCTTTTGTGCCGTAAATTATCATGTAGAACAAGTATACAATGTCGAGTATTAGCAAGTTAAATATCAACGATTGGTACTTCAATTTTTTGCCACTCATATAAAACACAATACTTTGACTGATGTATTTTACAGCAAAAATACTAACCACAATTGGCCAAGTGTATATATTGTAAATTAAAGCAGTGGCCAAAAATGCATAAAACAACATGATAGCGAAATAGTATGTGCCCAAAACGCGTTTATGTTTAGGTTTGTAATACTTTCCAGTGGTCATGTGACGCGATTTTTGTCTGCTCCAAGTTGAAAAAGTTGACTTAGCATCAGTATTAACAAACGATGAAGGATCAACTTCTATGGCAACATTGGTTGATGTTGCTGCTTCGTTTACGAACAAATCATCGTCACCAGACATAATGTGTTGGTGACTTGCAAATCCCTTATGCTTGAAGAATAAATCTTTACGATAGGCCAAATTACGTCCAACACCCATAAACGGATTATTTCGTAGCGCCATGGCAAAATAAAACTGAGCGGTTATTAAGGTTTCGAAACGAATAAACTGGTTTAAAAAGCCTTTACGTTTGCGGTAAGGAGAGAAGCCTAACACAATTTCTTTACCCTGTGTAAAACGGCTTTGCATGTTGCGAATCCATTGGTTACTTGCCGGCTCGCAATCAGCATCAGTAAATAAAAGTAAATCGTATTTAGCAGCTTTAATACCTATGGTTACGGCAAATTTTTTTCCGGTTGGGTATTTTTCTTGCTCAATAAGTTGTGATACTTTTAAACGTGGTTGTGTTTTTTGAAGTTCTTCTAACCAAGCCTGACTACCATCCCAACTACAGTCGTTTACAACAACAACCTCAAAATCTGGGTAATCTTGCTCCAATATAGACATCAGGTTTTTCTGAAGATTCTCTAGTTCGTTGCGTGCTGCGATGATTACAGAAACAGGCTCTGTTTTATGATTTTGAGCGGGCTGTGGCTTAAAAAAGGCAAATTTGCCAAATACAATAAAATAATAATAAAGCAGCAACAAGGTTGATATACCAAGTGCAGAAAGAAATATCCAGCTAAGTGGGGTGATGAGTTCTAACATATTATATTGCCGCAAATTAAACCGAGTAGGATGAAGGTTCGCAAAATGAATTTCAACATGGTGTTAAGAATTAGTACACATTATCGAATTATCGATGGTTAGTGCATATTTGCTTTTTATTGGGTTTGATTTTACCATAAAAAAGTGAGGAAAGTACCATTACAAGTTACTTTTTTACTTGCTTACACAAGGATTTTTGGAAATGTTTGGTAGTTATTAAAAATAGTCATACTTTTGCCGACCTTTTATATATAAAATATCCCAAGAATGGCAGCTAAAAAAACAACAAATGAGCAAGTTGTCTTAAACGACTATGAATCTGTGATTATTTTCACACCCGTGCTCTCAGAAGAACAGCTTAAAGATGCTGTAGCTAAATACCGTAGTTTTATTACGGAAAATGGCGGAGAGATGGTTCATGAAGAAAATTGGGGCTTAACAAAGTTGGCTTATGCCATAGATAAGAAAACCACTGGTTTTTACATTATTTATGAGTACAAAGCTCCAGCTGAGTTTGTCGCAAAATTTGAATTGGCCTTCAGACGTGATGAAAGAATCATGCGTTTCTTAACTACATCGTTAGACAAGCATGCACAAGTTTACAACCAACGTAAACGTAATGGTGAATTCAATCAAAACAAAAAAGAAAAACAACAAGAAGGAAAGTAATTTATGAGCAGACCAAGAACTCAACACAATCCGGCTATGGTTTTTAACACCACTCCGGAAACTCCGTTAAAGAAAAAATACTGCCGTTTTAAAAAGAACGGTATTAAGTATATTGACTATAAGGATGCTAACTTCTTGATGAAGTTTGTTAACGAGCAAGGTAAGATTCTACCTCGTAGAATTACCGGTACTTCATTGAAATACCAACGTAAAATTGCTTTGGCGGTTAAAAAAGCTCGCCACTTAGCTATTTTACCTTATGTTGCTGATGGTTTAAAATAATTTCAACAGGGAGAAACATCAAGATGAAAATTATACTTAAAGAAAACTTGAAAAACCTTGGTGCGCAAGGTGATGTATTAACTGTAAAAGACGGTTACGCAAACAATTACCTTTTCCCTCGCGGTTTGGCTATTATGGCAACTCCATCAAACATTAAGATGATGGAAGAAAACAACCGTCAAGGTGCATTGAAGCGTGAAAAAATGAAAACTGATGCTTTGGTATTATCAGAGAAATTGAAAGAAGTGAAGTTAACTATTGGTACCAAAGCTGGTAGCAACGGTAAAATATTCGGTTCTATTACGCCATTACAAGTATCTCAATCTTTAAAAAACCTAGGTTACGAAATTGACCGTAGAAAAATTGAAGTTGATGATATTAAATTATTAGGCTCATACGAAGCAATTGTAAACTTGCATAGAGATGTGGTAGTTCCAATCGCTATCGAAGTTATTTCTGAATAATATTTGATTGAATTACTATAAAAGCCCCGGCCATTGGTCGGGGCTTTTTTTATGCCCTTTGCTTAGCGGCAACTTTTGCTTTTAAGCTTACAATGTTGGGGTTATGGTTTTAAAACAGAAAGCAAGTGCTCATAATCATTTTCGTAATTTTTCTATACGGCTGTTGTGCTGAATTGTTTAGTAAATACAAGCGGGTGATTTTTGGTATAAAATGATATAAAACGAAATAAATAGCATTTTTTGGACATGGATAGCGGTGTTG
>CAZRVA010000082.1:0-11620 GCA_964603255.1 uncultured Chitinophaga sp. | reverse complement strand
TTTATATTTTTTTATTTTTTCTATTGCAGTTTGATTTCCATCAAGCAATTTTTCCGTTTCGTCTTGTAGGGTATATAAGTCGTTTATATCTCGCTCAAGCGGTTTTATATTTGATGTAACAAAGTTTATAGGATTATTTATTTCGTGAGCAATACCAGCAGTAAGCTGACCCAAAGAAGCCATTTTTTCTGATTCTACCAATTGTGTTTGGGCTTGTTTTAAATCATTTAGAGCTACACTTAAGTTGTTATTGGTTTGGGTTAATGCAGTGGTGCGCTCTACAACTTTTTGTTCTAGTATAATGTTTTGTTCACGGGTAATTCTTTCGTTTTCTTTGGCCGAGTTTAGAGCATCGGCTTGGGCTAGTTCTTTCTCTCTTTTAAGGATATTTATTTTATCGGCTAATGCGAAAGAAAGTAAGGTTACTTCTATTGCAGAGCCGAAAAGTAAAATGTAGTTTGTAAATGCGTTATAAGGTACTAAGCCAAAATCTTTTAATACAAATACAATTACACTTGTTAAAAAGAATGACCAAGCTAATAGGAAAAACTTTGCTGAGCGATTCTTATTATATGCCACCATAGCCGCCAAAACCAACACTACAAGTGAGCCTACACCTGCGTTAATATTTATAAGGCTGTAGCTCAGTTGATGCTGATTTGCAAAAACTAGTAAAACAGCCAGCACATCAATTGCAATGAAGAGTCGGATGAACCAATTTAACTTTCCCAAATTACTTTTGGTATCGATGAAATGCGACATGAATAGGAGCGTTGTAAGACCTGATAATGCACCAAAAATGTACACCGCATTTATTTTTATATAGTTAAAAGATGTTGGTAGGTATTTATTAATAAATCCATGAAAAGTAAGTTGGGTTAAAGCAACAAAAAGGATGTAAAGGATATAAAATAAATAGTTTTTGTCTTTTGTATTAATGAATAGAAAAAGGTTATATAAAAACATAACCAACATTATCCCAAGATAAAAAAAAACGATTTTATCTCGTATGTTATTGGTTTCAAATATTTCATTTTGAGTTGCAATAACAACGTTAAAGAGCATTTGCTCTTTGGATTCTACCTTAATGTAAAAAGTATCCTTTTGTAAAGGAAAAATAAAATTTTGGTCTTCTATAATTCTGGCTTCAAGAGGGGTTGTTTCTTTTAATAAGTGACTATCAAGAGCCGATTGATAGTATGTGACTTGGTCAAGAATTGGATTAGGTATAACCAAATATTTTTGATCAGATGATTGATTGTTACGAACTATTATTTTTACATATACAGGAAAGTTAACATTACCCTTATTAACAACACTATTTGGTAGTTTGTTATTTATTAAATTTCGCTCAATGATCTCGCTTATCGAGTAAATATTTATACTGTCTTCGCCTACGTATAAATCGAACGGTCTTTCTTGCGTTTTTTGCCCTAATGCAGGAATAAATAGTGCGATAAGAGCAGACAGTAAAGTTAATTTATAAAAAACTAATCTGATTGGCATTAAGTAAATTTTTATAGTCTATGTTTTGTGAAGCTTCTATTGTTTGATTCAAACTCCACTCTTTTAAATTTGGAATATTGGTGCAGTAGTGTATTTCTATTTCTTTTTTTCTTAGGGTTTCTTTTCTGATAATATTGGGGTTTTGTCTCAATGAAAAGATAGCGTTTTTATCTTCTTCTGTGGCTTTACTGAGTACGTTTACATCCTTTAACACCATTGCAGTTGCAACTAAATCAAGTTTAGGGTAATAAAATGTGCCTGCATTACCAACAGATTTTTCATGTTCATAACCCACAAGTTCGGCCATGCTAACGGTGTATGGAGCACACAATGCAAAAAGTGATTGCAAGCCTATTTGTGAAGAGATGGCCACTGCCGCTCTGGTTAGGAAAATACTTCCAATTCCATAACCTGCAATTTCTCTCGAGTTCCAAAGTCCACAAATTTCTCCTGTACCAAATTGTGCATAAAACTTTATAATATCAAAAATTTTGGGATCAAGAATGCCTGTTGCTTCTTCAATTGGCAGAGGTTGTGTTCCTCCAGCCACATGAACTCTTGCCCCTCCGTATACAAACTCGCCATCAATCGATTCAACAATTAAAACGAAAGAGGCTGGGTTGTATATCCATTCTTGTTTTGATGATGTAACTTTAGTAACACCTATACTTGTCAAAACACGGGTGTGTCCTTCAATAAAAAGTTCACACGATTTATGATCATCAACAGCCCTAAAGGCTCTTAATCTCACAACAGGTTTTTCTTTATTTAATTCAGACATTAGTTTATCATCAATAATGTGTCCATGTAATATCTTCCTGAATTGTTGTGTTGATTTAGCAATATCCTTCTGCAGCAATCAACACCACTACCGGCTCCAATCATTACAGAGGATGCCAACTGCGGCCAAGTTGTTATTGTTTTTCCAATTTCATTTATTGATAATTTTAGTCTGTCTGATGTGTTTTCTAAGGAAACGATTTTCATGATAATTGCCAACTTTTCACTTGCGTTTAAATTGTTTATATTCTTCACTTCAGCCTCGCTTATAAGTCCATGAAGAATTTCTCGATTAGGCTCCAAATCAAAACGTTCAATGTCTATCATGCCTCTATCATTAGTATCCATTACCACCGGTATTTTTAGTTCTCTTGCTTTAAGTCGGCTTTTTATTTTCATATCCAAACCATCACAAACTTCAACCAATAAATCGAGGTTGGAAAAGAACTCATCTATGTTTTGGTCGGTTACGCCATCACTAAAAATTTCTACTTCAATGTATGGATCAATTTCGGCAATTTCTCTTGCCGCAATAAGTGTTTTTTTTACGCCTATATTGTGTAATCCTGCACGCAATCTGTTTAAGTTGCTCAAATCAAGTTCATCAAAATCGGCAAGTTTTATTTTACCACAAATACGCTCCATTGCCATGGTTAGTGCAACAGATTGTCCAACAGATAATCCAATAATACCAATTGTTTTTTGCCTTAAGGTACTTTGTTCTTGTTCGGTTATTTTAAGCTTATTTCTATTGGTGCGAACTTCAATAAAATCCTCCTCGGGTAAAATGTGAACCAAATTTTTATTCCAATGATAATAACACCAGCTACCAACAAAGTATTCATCGCGTCCGTTTAAGTATATTTTAATTTCAGCTGCATATTCTTCTTCACTTAATTTTTTTGAAGGATTTCTGAGTTTTATAAGGTCTCTTATTTGAGCATTTATCGTATCAAAAACGCTTACTTGTTGGTTCACTTTCAGCCATTCATGCAGTCGCGTTTTTTCGTCATCATTTTCTATTTTAAATAGAAAGGGCCTATAAATTTGTGGGGGATTTTGGTATACATGTTCGAAAAACATGGATAGTTGCGACATACTGTTTTTGTTTTTTAATTATCTTTTACTACTTTCGATAATACAATAATTCCTACAAAAAATATAATTATTTTAATTATCCGCAATTTATTTAGAAACAGGTGACACAGTCTACAGATAAAATAAAAATCATTTATGTTGATGATGAGGAAAATAACCTTATCTCCTTTAAAGCAACATTTAGAACGAAATATAATGTGTTGACTGCAATAAGCGCTGCTGATGCCATCAAACTATTAAAAGACAATGTTGATGTTGCTATCATCATAACAGACCAGCGAATGCCCAACATGACAGGTGTTGAGTTTTTACATTCAATAATTGATGAATACCCTTTGCCAATGCGCATTTTGTTAACGGGTTATACTGATATTAACGCATTGATTGAGGCTGTCAATCTTGGAAAAATTCATCATTACCTGAGTAAACCATGGAACGAAGAGGAGTTGGATAAATGTATTCAGGAATCATACGCCCAATACAAAAAGCGTATTAACGAAATTGATTTAAATGATAAGTTGATGCGTACCAACGACCAGCTTGAATTTTTATTAAGACAGAAACTGCTTTCGTAATTATTTTAACCAAACCTCTGTTGCGCCACCACCATACAGTAGGTTGTTGGCATCTGCGTATTTATCTACAATACTTTTTTGAGTTGATAAGTAGTTTTTGATTTTATTTTTTAGAAAATGATTTCCTACACCATGAATAAAAATGATACTTTTCATTTTATGTACATGGGCCATTTCAAGCGATTGTGCAAAGGCATTCATTTGAATGTCTAATAACTCTTGTGCTCCATGCTGCTGATGATTTTCAACCAAATTTTCTGCATGTAAATCAACTACCGGATTTGGTTTGTCTTTTAAATTAATAAGCTTCTTAGGAGTTGTATTTGTTACTTCACTAAAATCTTTTTCTTGTAGTTTTTTTAGTGCTTGAGAGGTAACATCATTATCAAGCCTGATGGTATATGCTTGCTTGCCTAAAAAATAACATTGTTTAAACGATGCATGAAATTCTTTAGCACCCAACTTTACTTTTTTAACAAACGTATTGAAGTGTTTGTATTCATCATTAATTGGGGTGATAACAAAAGTAAACTCAGGCCATTTGTTAAACTGCTCTAAACTGTATGTACCAAGTGATAAATTCTTTTCCAACTCAACATGTATTTTATGTTTAAGTTGTTGGTTTTCGTATACAGCAATCATTGCCCAATCTGCTTCGCTGTTGTGTATTTTTAGGTCTAATTTATCATCATCAATTCTGTCAAAAGCAATGTGTATGCCATGATGAACTTTAACAAATTTAGGTTTAGCAGTAATGGTTTTTTCTTCCTCTTGTTTTGGTTTGTTTAGCACATCATTAATCTTCACCACTTCACTTAACAACACCGGAATTTCAAAATCATCTTCAATGGTTACACCCGCTGTGTTACCTTTTATACTGGTAACTACACCTTGCATATCCTCGTTAACAAACCTTACCTTATCACCTAACTTAATCATTGTATTTTATTTTATTGCCGAACGCAAAATTTCCTTAAGTTTTTGAGCCATTTCGGCCAAATATTTTTCGCTTATATCCTTGATGTTGTTTTCTCCACCGGCATCCAAAATCAACGTTTCTGCTAACACCAATTTGCCTTTATTATCCCATAAGTTGTAATGTAAAACATAAGTACGTTTATACTCTTGTTTCATCCACTCGATGGTGTTTTTGTTTGATGTGTTAATTTCGAATTGAGAGATGTAAAGGATGTAATCGTGTTTATGTTTTTTATACAATTCTGATTGTAAGTTTGGATCTTGAATTTCTGCAACCATGGTGGCCGAATCGTTTACATAAAAGTTTTGTTTCTTATTTTTTTTACGAAACAAATTGCTGCTAAATACACCTTTGTTTTTGCTGATGGCATTGCTGGTATAGTATTGCGATGCAGCATACACACGTTTTAAATCTTCTTCGCCATTTAAACTTGTTGCCGCAAGTAAACTAACAGCATCAAATGCTGCTGATATTTGGTGATACACGTTAGACTCTAATTTAGCACGCATTTGGTTTCGCAACTTTGGTTCATCCAGCCTACTAAATCGTGCAAGGTCTGCATCGGCATCACTAAAGTACATCATGCTAGGGTAGGGCACAACCAATATTTTTTTGTTTGATTTAGTTGTATCTGATTGTGCAAAAACACCTATACTAAAAGTAATTATACAAACTAATGCGAGTAGTTTTTTCATGTTTATTTAATGAATAGGCCAATGATATCGTTACCAAAAATGAGTACCATTAAGGTTAGTAATATTACCATACCTACGGTTTGAATACGTTCCATGGCTTTTGTGCTTAATGGTTTACCGGTAATCATTTCAATTAATAATAATACCACGTGGCCACCATCTAAAGCCGGTATTGGAAGAATATTCATAAATGCTAAACCTAATGAGATTAACGCGGTAAACAGCCAAAATCTACTCCAAATCCACTCGCCACCGTAAAACTTAGCGATACCTATTGGCCCTTGCACAGCTTTGTTGGCAGGAATATCACCACTAAATATTTTACCCCAACCCTTAACTTGAACACTAATAGTTTCAACTGCTTTATCTACACCTTTTGGAAACGACTCAAAGAAACCGAATTTTAATGAATCGTATTGAACTTCCATTGCATTTGGAGCCACACCAATTTTACCATCAGATGTTACATCAATTGGCATGATTAAAGTATCTGTGCCTCTTAACACGGTTAGTTGTGCTTGTTTACCTGCCTCAACTTTTAATGCTTCTTGTAATTGATCGAAAAATATTACAGGGTTTGAATTAACCGCAAGCAACACATCACCTTTTTGTACGCCTGCTTTTTCGGCCGGGAATCCACTTACTGTTTCTTCAATACTGTATGTAAAACGCGGAGCTAAAAACTCTGCTTTTTTTGATGAAGTAAATTTACGGGTAAAATCTTTTGATAAGGTGATTTGCGTATCAACTCCATTTCTTTCTACAGTGTAGGTGGTAACATCAGCAAGTAACTCATCGCTGCTCAATGCGTTTTCAAAATATTTAATTTCTTTTCCGTTAACAGATTTTAGTTTATCACCTGTTCTAAATCCAGATTCTTGAGCCAGTTCAGACGCAACAACACCATATTTTAAAGAGCTGTTTACGGTGTATTTCTCACCATAAGTGTATGATATCATGGCAAAAATAATGATACCTGTAATTACGTTCATCACCACACCACCTATCATTACAATTAAACGTTGCCATGCCGGTTTACTTCTAAATTCCCAAGGTTCGGCTGGTTTACTTAATTGTTCGGTATCCAAGCTTTCGTCAATCATACCGGCAATTTTTACGTAACCACCAAGTGGCAACCAACCAATACCATACTCGGTATCGCCAACTTTAATGCTAAATAGTTTTTTGCCCCAAGCATCAAAAAACAAGTAAAACTTTTCTACTTTAATGCCAAATGCACGTGCAGCCCAAAAGTGCCCTAATTCATGTAAAATAACCAGTATTGAAATGCCCGCAATAAGTTGGGCAGCCATTATTAATCCTTGCATGTATGTTAATGTGTTGTATTTATGTTTGTTTTAAATAATTGGAGGTGCGAAAATACGGTATTCGTAGCACAGATTTGCGTAAAGTTTAATCCATTTTAAACAAGCCGTTTACACCAATGATGCAGCAACTTTTCGTGTTTCGGCATCTGTTTCGATGTAATCTTGCAAGCTTGGTTTTGCAATAAACTTTACTATTTGCATGCATTTTTCGTTCAATTCGGCAATTTGTAAAAACTTGATTTTGTCTTTTAAAAATGCATCAACGGCAATTTCGTTTGAGGCATTTAAAATACACGCCATGTTACCACCTTTGTCCATAGCTTCATATGCTAAAGCCAAGTTACGGAATGTTTCTTTATCGGGTTCTTCAAAAGTTAAGGTGTTCATTTCTTTAAAACTCATGCGTTTAAAGTTGGTATTAACACGCTCTGGAAAAAAGAATGCATAATGAATTGGCAGTTTCATATCAGGTAAACCCATTTGTGCTTTAATGCTACCATCATTAAACTCAACCATACTGTGTATAATACTTTGCGGATGCACCACAGCTTCAATCTGAGAACCTTTTACACCAAATAACCATTTGGCTTCTATCACCTCAAGCCCTTTGTTCATCAAGGTTGCAGAGTCGATAGTGATTTTTGCGCCCATGCTCCAATTTGGGTGTTTCAATGCTTGTGCTTTGGTTACCTCAGCTAAATCACTTCTTTTTTTACCTCTAAACGGCCCACCGCTTGCTGTTAAAATTATTTTGTCAATGGTATTTAAATCTTCACCAACCAAACATTGAAAAATAGCAGAGTGCTCCGAATCAACCGGGATTAAACTTACACGGTTTTCTTCACACATTTCAGTTATTAATTCACCGGCAACAACCAACGTTTCTTTGTTGGCTAAAGCAATTCTTTTTTTGTTTTGAATAGCTTTAATGGTTGGTAATAAACCACTGTAACCAACCATTGCAGTAAGCACGGTATCTGCAGATGTAATTTCCATCACATCAGCAATAGATTTATTACCTGCAAATACTTTAATGTCATCATTGGCCAATGCCTCTTTTACTTGCATGTATTTACTTTCATCAGCAATAACCACATGATTTGGGTTAAATTCTTTGGCTTGAGTAATTAACAAATCAGCATTACTATTTGCGGTAAGCACTTCAATTTGTATCCTGTCTTTTTGTTCACGTGCAATTTCTAATGCTTGTGTACCTATTGAACCGGTGCTGCCTAAAATGGCTATTTTTTTTATGTCGTTCATGTGTTCGTGTTTACAAGGTAAGTTTATCGGCAATTTTCCTATCGTTGCTTAATCGAGGAACTTTGTTTTGTCCGCCTAATTTACCTTCGCTTTTCATGTAATTTATAAAAGCATTTGCCGGCAAAGCATGCATCACCAATGGCCTTAATATACTTCCTGTAATTAAATCTTTGTAATAAATATTTTTTTGTTGCAATGCTTCATCCACTTCCAAAGCAAACTGTTGCATATTGTTTGGCGTTTTAGCAAACTCTACAAACCATTCGTGGTAAGGTAATCCGCCTTCTTTGGGGTTAACATTTGGTGCAACAGTAAACTCTGTTATTTCAGCATTGTGTTTTTGTGCTAAACTCATCAATGCATACTCAACTTCTTCGCCAATAACATGCTCGCCAAAGGCAGAAATGTAATGTTTAATTCGGCCGGTTACCAAAATACGGTAAGGATTTTTAGAGATAAACTTAACGGTATCGCCAATGTTGTATCCAAACAAACCCGCATTGGTATTTAGTATGATGGCGTAGTTTTTATTCAACTCTATATCTTTTAAACTTACACGAGTAGGGTTATCGTTAAAAAACTCTTCACTTGGTATAAACTCGTAAAACATGCCATTGTTGGTTAACAGCAATAAGCCTTTTTCGGTTTGCGAATCTTGATAGGCAATAAAACCTTCGCTTGCAGGATAAGTTTCTATGGTATCGATTTTTTTACCAATACTTTGTTCAATCTTTGCACGGTATGGCTCAAAGTTTACACCACCGTATACAAATAAGTTGAAGTTAGGAAACAAGTCCTTCATTTTTTTGCCACCGCTGCGTTCGCTCAACTTATCAAAATACATTTGCACCCAAGGCGGAATTCCACTAATTAACGTCATGTCTTGGTTTAATGTTTCATCAACTACTGCATCAACTTTTGTTTCCCAATCTTCAATGCAATTGGTTTGGTATGATGGCATTTGGTTTTTGCGTAAATATTGTGGCACATGATGATTAACAATGCCACTTAACCTACCAGTGTATACACCATTTTTTTTATCTAAAGTTGGGCTTCCTGATAAAAAAATTAATTTACCATCAACAAAACTTGCATTACCTGTTTGTGCAATGTAACATAACAATGCGTTACGTGCCGAGTTGATGTGATAGGGGATAGATTCTTTGGTAATAGGAATATATTTTACGCCTGATGTAGTACCACTTGTTTTAGCAAAATAAAGCGGCTGCCCGGGCCATAATACATTTTTTTCTCCGGCAACCATGCTATCAAAGTATGGTTTTAAACCTTCGTAATCCCTAATCGGTACTGCATTTTTAAATTCTTCGTACGATGTAATATTGGCAAAATTATGGTCGATGCCAAATTTGGTTTGAGCAGCAGTGTTAATTAAATTTTTAAAGATTTGCTCTTGCGTATTTAAAGCATTAGCTGCATCTTTTTTTACTTTACCAGCAATGTATTTTGCAAATGGTTTTGCAATGATTGATTTGATACCCATGTTAATTTAAATCCTCCACAACACGCGATTTTTGGGGTGCTACAAAAAAGTCTTTTGGATACTTTTTAAAATATACACCTGTCCATTTTAATAATTCTATAAACTGAATGGCTTTAACCTTTCGCGAACGTGCAGCCACAAAAATAGCTAGTCCGAAACTGATTAAAAAGTTAAATACACCAACGCCTAACACGCCTACCAAACAAGTTAATGCGTATTGCCACTTAACGCTATCCATAAGTGTAAACAATGCAATTGCGTAGTTGCCAGATGATATGGTAATGTGTCTGATATCAAACGGTAAGCCAAAGATATATCCTAAAAATCCGGCAGTTCCTAAAAAGAAACCCAAACAAATATTTCCAATTAACGAACCAAAATTGTGCTCAACATAATTTGATATGGCAATTAAAAATCGTTTAGGTAATAGTTTTTGTAGGGTTGGGTGATGCCTGAGTCGTGATGGAATTTTACTATAAATAACTTTGTTGTCGTAATAGCCTGATATAATTCCCGACAAGAACAAAAACACACCTGTAATGCAAGCGTAAAACCAAGTGGGATTTAAATAGGGATGTACATCATGCAGCATTTTTTTAGCCTCGGTTTCATCAACAATACCATTGCCGGTTGTTAGTTTCCATAACCACGCAATACCAAACGATAAAGGGAAAACCACCAATAAATTTCCTGCAAAAGAAACCAACTGACTTCTGGAAACTTTACCCACCATCAAGGCTAAACTTTTTAAAGCTTCGGTATCGTTTTGTTGATTGCTGTTGTCAAGCGCATGTGCAATTTTAGAGGCTGTCATGGCCGGTTGTTTGGTGGCCAACGTAGCATGTGTAAGTTGTATACCAACAAAACCTGCGGCATAGTTTATACTGTATGCAAAGGTTTGCCAAAACGGAGCAAAATGTAAATGATGTAACAAAATTTTAAACACCGTCATTAACGATGCAAACACACCTCCACCGCATGACGAATGAAACATTTTTCTGAAATCAGATTTGGTTTCGGCAATGTAGTGTTCACCAGTTTTACTTTCGTGCTCGGTTATTTGATGAGCTAACAAGTATGTAGTATCATTTAACTGCTGTTTGATGCTGTTTTTGTTTAACTCATTTTGTAAAAGTTGATGCACCAACTGTGCTAATCTTTGGCTATTTAATTTCGGCACTAAATAAATATCAAACAACAATTGCAGCCTTTCTATTTGCTGAGATAATCGGTGTAAGGTGTATGTTAACTGCAAACTTACACCTTGGTGATGTGCAGTTTTTCTGAGGGTTTGAATATCATCAAGCGATATTTGTAAAAGTTGTTTAATGTGCGTAACCAAATGCGGATTAAACTCAATACCCAAAGTGTATTGTGCAATTAAGCCATGTATTTCTTTATTTTGTTTGATGAAAGATTGAAGCGTTTGGTTGTGTTTAAATTTCTGTATAAACTCGCTTTCAATGGCCGTTGCCGTAATTCGATAAGAGAGTATTTCAATAGCATCTATCA
Source organism: uncultured Chitinophaga sp. (assembly GCA_964603255.1). GTDB lineage: Bacteria > Bacteroidota > Bacteroidia > UKL13-3 > UKL13-3 > UBA6183. The sequence continues at coordinate 383 of CAZRVA010000082.1, read as the reverse complement.
ATTCGTTTTTTAGGTAATGCTCATTAAAATCTACTTCAATTTGCAGTGCATCAAACAAGCTTGATAACTGATCTTTAGTAGGCTGTTGTTGTTTAAATATACCCGTTAATATTTGATGGAAAGCTGCATTGTTTTTTTCTTCGGGTAAAATGCTGTGTTTAATTTTTCTAATTATTTCTGATGTAAAGCCAATACGGCTCGAAATACCAGATTCTACTAATGCGTAGGTGAGGTCTTTGTGGTGAAAAACTTTACAAATATTTTGGCTTAATGTTTCCTTTGTTTTAGGATTTGTATTGATGTTTTTTATTAACTCATCAAATGCATTTTGGTTACCTTTTACTTCACGCCATAACAACTTTAACAACTCGGGGTGTTTGGGT
>CAZRVA010000081.1:0-11847 GCA_964603255.1 uncultured Chitinophaga sp. | reverse complement strand
GTATAAAGAAGGTGCTGTAGAATTGGGTTCTTCAAATGTAGATGAAGTGGCCGTTCAGGGTAATGGAGAAGCTTATGGTTTTGAGTGGATGAATTCCAATAAATTGGGTAAACTAAATGTTACTACCGCTTACACTTTATCGTGGAGCACACGCACGTTTAGCGACTTAAACGAAGGCAAACAGTTTTATGCACGTTTTGATAGAAGGCATGATTTTAATATCATACTTCAATACGAAATCAACAAACGAATGCATTTTTCTGCTTTATGGAGTTATGCTACAGGCTCGCGTTTTACGCCAATGGTTGGTCAGTTTTTAATGCCTAATGGTAATTTTACCAATATCGATTTGTTGCCTATTTATACTTCGCGTAATGCAGTAAAATTATCAGACAGCCACAAGCTTGATGTAAACTTGGTGATTAAAAACAAGCCGGGTAAAAAGTTTCAATCAGAGTGGCATATTGGTGCTTACAACGTGTACAATCAAACCCAGCCATACAGAATTAGAACACAAAAAAATAGTGATGGGTCATACTCCTATAAACAAATGGGATTGTTTGGTTTTATTCCATCTATTGGTTATCAATTTAAATTTTAATACGTATGAAAAATTTAGTTTATAGTATTGCATTGATGATAGTTGTTGGTGCAACATCATGCACACCAGAGCCTTTAGATATTGATGTGCCACAAGCTCCTGTTAAAACGGTTTTGGCATCTCAGTTCTATTTTGATTCTATTACCGAGCAAAACGCCATTGTGTTTACAATAAGTAAATCTATGTCGGCATTAGATGGAAGAAGACCAACCATTGATTCGAATGGAATGATTATAGATTACGATTTGTTAATTACCGGTGCGAAAATTACCATTACCTTAGGTAACGAGGTGTACACATGTGAAGAAGGAGAAAAGGGTATGTATTATGCTTTTAACGTGGTATTAAATAATTATTCAACATGTAAAATAGAGGCAAAAGATGCACAAAATAATATATTGTTAAACTCAAGTACCATTGCCATGCCCGAGAAAAATTTTACAACAGTTAACATCACCAAGGAGCAGCAAAACAAATACCTTACTTATACTTTAACAGATAACCCTAATGAACAAAATTTTTATCTGGTAAACTATTTTACTAAACAAAAACAAGACAGTGGAAGTTATAGCGACCCCAAATACATTGCAAGAAGATTAACCGAACAAAAACTTGATTTTGATTTATACACTGACGCTGATTTTAAAAACGGAAACTTACAAGTAAAACGTTTTTTAGGCACCACAGGATTCGATACTATTGCGGTTGCCGTAAGTAGTATTACTAGCGGTTACCACGCTTTTTTAACCGCACAAAAAAAGTACGGTTTATTGGTTAATCAAATAAAAGGAGAGGTGATAAATTTTCCTACCAACATCAACAATGGTTTAGGTTATTTTACGGTACATCAACCCAAATTAACCATATTGGTTGATGAAGATTAGTTCACTAAAATTTCGTCACAAGCAATCATTGTTTTACGATTTGCCCTAAAGCGCCAATCGGGAACAATAGGCCAGTTTTTAGCTTTTACATGCACAAAACGAACACGCTGCGGTGCAACTGTAAATTTGAAATTAACCGGGGCCGCATCGTAATGTTCTTCCATGGTTGCATTGTAATTAAATGTAGTATTTAGCTTTGCTTCCGTATATTTAATTCCATCAGCAGATACGGTTACTTCAATGTTTTGTGGAGTAAAAATCCAGTGGCGAGGATCATCTAAAAAGTTCATGGTAATGTTGGTTACCTCTTTGGTAGTTTCCATATCAATGGTTACTTCCATATCATTGCCATAAAAACACAACCAATTATAACTGTAATCTTTTGTGCCATATACTTCATCAATTAGTGTGGCTTCTTTGCGTGCAGGGTACTCTGGTGCAAATGGATGTTTTAATGTAACTGTAGCTTCTTTGGCGTAATTAAGTGTCCATCCTTTGTCAAAAATCTTTTGCCATTCTTCTTTATATTGTTGTGGGTTAAATCCACCTTCGCTTAGCTCTGTTACCTTAAACTTTTCTGCGGTGGCAACAAATTTGTCAACGCGCTTTTGTATTTTGGGGTGAATAGCATACGTTAAATCTTCTTCGTTTTGTACCAAATAACCGTGCCTTCCTGTGCCATAAAAACGCGATTGTTGTAGTGCAACATAATCGAGCGACAAACGCAAACGGTAAATGCGATCTAATAATTTTGGATCTTCTTCTATAGCTCCTTCTGCTTGATCAAATAAGGTAGAGTATCTATCCATTAACTCGGGCGTTAAGTAACTGTTGTACTCATTAACCGGATTGCCGTAAATGTCAATGTTTCTATTCGTTTTACGCGATTCCTCATGTATTAACCTAATGTATTGTTCTACATATTTACCTGCTCCTTTGTAGTAATTTTTACAGTATTCAGTCAGTAATTTTTCTACATCAAGCTCTGGATTCCACAATAGTTTTGCTGTGAGGTAACTTTTTATTTCAGCCATTTCTCCATAGCCATCACCACTACCTTGGCTAAACACACCTTTTACATGGTGAGCTGCATAGTATTTAATATTTGCACCTAAGTTTAACACATCAGGCAATGGGGCAAGGTAATTGGTAAATTGGGTGGTATAATCCCAAACCATTAAGTTATGTGTTATGGCTTCCCAACCTTGTAATGCTTTTTTAAATGCAGCTGCACTTGGTTCGGTTTCTATTGGTTTGTTACGGTAAGCATCAATGGTGCTCAGCATAACATATACGTTTGGTGCAGGTTTGGTTTTGGCCGGTGCACGCATGGTGTATGTGTAGGCCAATGTAGTGAAAAATTTATCTGGAAATGCAGCAGCTATTTTGTTTACAAAACGCAAATGCTGCCCTGTTGGTGTACCTTCTTCTGCTTGAATTTTTTTGCAAGTAGGGCATTGGCAATATCCAATATCATCTTCGGCACTAATGCTCCAATAAATGGCATCAGGGTTATCGGCCATTTTTTCTTTTAGGGTTTTGATGGCAACCGCCACAACAGCATCATTACTTACACACAGTTGTGTGGCTTTACGTTTACCATTTTCGTAGGCAAAATATTCGGGGTTTGATTTAAAGTAAATTGAAGGATTAACCAATTTAAAATAGGAGTGCCCCCAAATTCCCCATAAATCTTCAAACTTATGCAAACCATGCCAATCAAGATATTCGGGGTCGTTACTTTGTGGGTAATACGTTTGGCGATAAATAAAAGTAGGGGTGTAGCTGTGCGAAAAATTGGTTGGCAATTCCCATTGCTTTTGTTCTTTTACTTTGCCAATTTCATCAGCTAATTTTAAGCCATCTAAATACTTTTCAATAAAAGCATAAGCACCATACACAACACCTTTTCCGCTACCACCGTATATCACAATATCTTTATCGTTTGATGCCATAAAATAACCTTCGCCATTAATAGCGGGCAGATTAAATGTTTTAGCTTTTTGTGTTTTGCCAATATAAAATGCAGCATTACCACTCCAAGTATTTTCTTTAACAATTAACATCGATACACCGGTTGATAGGTTGATGTATTTTTGTAAAGCAGCAGCAGCCTTGGCTTCGTTAGGCGTGTTTTTTGCCGGTATTACTATGGCATAAGCACTTTGGTTGTTGATTACTACCGCAAAATCGCTTGCCCAGTTACATGATGTACTGAACAGTATTAATGTTAAAAGTATAATAACGTTTTTCATTGTGTAAAGGCTGTTTAGAATTTACGTAAAAACATAAAAAACAAATCGTATTGGTTGCGGTAAAAACCGCTTGATAGTTCCTGATTATACCAAGTTCCGGTAAAAGTAAACGTATTTCTGTATCGGTATATTTTGGTGTAGCCCATACTAAAGCTATAAGTTTTTACACCAAGGTTATCTAAAATACGGAAGTTGCGGCTAAACTCATCGGGCGAGTTTCCAATGCCAACTGCAGCTGTTACATACTCGTTTCCGGCACTGATATATTGCCTGCCAGATAATGTGGCTGCATGAAAAAGTTGTGTACCTTGGTATATACCAAAGTATCTTAAGTTAGCCCAAAAATCGCCATAGTAACGGGTAACAGAGCCCAATCCGGATATCAAATCAACATCCGTATTGTTAAAGCGTAAGTACCTAAAACCACCTTCAAACGTGTATGTTTTTTTGTAATTGTAGTTTAACGAATAGGCCAACTTAATGCTTGGGAAAACAATGTTGTTAGATATACCTGCACTTGCAAACGAAAACCATTTTAAACTGTGGTTATAGTTTACATCCATCTCAACTTGTAAGCCGGTTCCTATGGTACGGCCCGCCATGTTTAACCTGCCGGTGTAGCTGGCTTTTTTTGTATAACGTGTGTACTGTATGGTAGCAATGTTTGCTCTGCTTATTGTACTAGCCGAATCAAATGTGGTGTATAAAAACATAAAACCCATTTGGTTTTTAAGTGCCCTGGCTTTTAGCGCATCGGCAAAATCTATGTTACGCAAACTTGGGTTAATTAATACCAAACTATCAGCGGCAAGCGATGCTGCTTCATATTCTTTTTTCTTTTCTAAAATTACGGCACGTTTAAAAGTAAATAACTCGTTTGCGGGATAATAGTATAGTGCTTTATTGATTAAGTTTAGTGCCGAATCGTTTTCGTTTTTTTCGCTTAATATGTTTGATGAATAGTTCAGTGCATTGCTATCTCTAGGATTAATTTCAAGCACCTTATAAAATTCTGTTAATGCACTGTCGTAGTCTAATTGTTTGTTATAAGCACCACCACTTGCTAATAATTGTTCAATATGCGTTTGTTTAATTCTACTGTTGTAAGGATAACGTTGCATCAACATTCCGGTAATGGTATAGGCATCAATATATTGTTGTTTGGCTTCCAATACAGATGATTTTTTGAGTAACAACTCTCTATCATTGGGTTGATACATTAATGCCAAATCAGCATAATAAAGCGCACTATCATACCTTTGGCTACCACTCTCCAGGTTAATCATGCCATTTAAAGCATCGCTATTTTGAGGTTGTAATTTTAAAATGGTTCGGTATTCTTCTCTTGCACCATCGTAATCATCAACCGCCATTAAATTTTTTGCATATACGGTTTTAATATCAACCACTAAATTTTCGTAACGCTTATCTTTAGGTTTTAATTGATGTAATGCTAATGCTTGATCGGCAGCCAAATCTAACAAACCGGCATCTTGTAAAACAACAGCCCTTTTAAACAACAACTTTTCATCGTAAGGGTTATTGTCTAAACCCATGTCAATGCGTTCAAGTGCCTCGTCATACTTTTTTTGTTGCGCATACACATCGGCCGAAAACATGATGGCATCATAATTATTAGGCGAAATTGCAATTACTTTTTCAAAGTTAGCTAAAGCACTATCGTACTCCTGTTGTTTCATGTTTTGTCTTCCGCTTAATAAATTATATTCTATTACCATATTTCGGTAATCGTTGTTACGCGGAGATAAACGATACAACTTTTCTGAGGTATGTGCTGCATCACTATATCGTTGTAATATTTCGCAAGTACCCACTCGTTTTTCTAAAAATTCTACATCATTTGGATAAGCACTTAATGCTTTGTTTTCGTACATCAATGCCTCAACATGTAAACCTCTTGCTGTAGCTAAATTAATGGTATAGTTTAACGCTTCTTTATCTGTTGGCCGTTTTTCTAATACACCTTGAAACACTAAATACGGATCCTCTTTCATGTAAAATCTACCGCAAGCCATTTGTGTTTCGTAATGTAAAATAACTGCTCTCGAATCTCCGGGATAATATTTTAGTAATTGTTCGGCTACCTCTAAAGCCTCCGAGTATCGGTATTGGTCGCTTAATACAATAGCTTTTTTGGTCAGGTATTCATACGATTTTGGATCTTTTGCCAATTGTGCATTTATATGATCCATAACAGTTTGATAACCTCCTTTTTTAATTTCAAGGTTATACATTCCATCAATAGCTTCTTTGTTTAAAGGTGCTTCTTCTAATACTGCCGAATAACATTCACTCGCTTTAAGGTAATTACCTTGTTTTACGTAGTATCTTGCTCTTTCTAACTTATAGCCTATATAATAAGCTACAGCAATACTATCATTGTAATGTACACTTATTATTTTTTCTGCATATCTCTCTGCTTGCCTATAGTCTCGGTTATAATCAAGAACCTCCAGTTTTTTTATCATAAAATCCCGCTCAAAAGGGAAGTAGTATAATCCATCGTTTATGATACAATTTGCTTCTTCTTTGTTATCTAATTGTATTTCTAAATTGGTGGCAAGCAAGTAAGAGTCTCGGTAGCGAGGAGCCTCTGTCATTACATATTTAAACTTTATGCGTGCACTATCTAGGTTTCCGTGTAACATAAATGCACGGCCTTGCATAAAATGTAAGTCCATATAATCCGGCCTATTTTCTAAGCCTTCATAACAAAGTTGAATTGCTTTTTTGTAGTCCTTCTCCCTTATCTTTTGAGTTACCATAGTCAAATAATCATCTGCAGATAATTTTTTACCAAGCCAAGGTATTTGAGCACACGTATCTATTGATATCGCTGTTAGCAATACCAGAACTAATGCTGTAAGTATGCTAAAACGCTTTTGCCTATTTCGAGTTGTATTCATTAAAGCCATAACTAAGCAGGTTGAGTGGTTTTGGTTGAAGAAACAATTTTAGGTTTTTGTCCAAAACCTTGACGTTGCATATTACCCCAACTGTGTTTTTTACCCGTTATAAAGTTGAAGTAACCTTTTAATGCAAAAAACACAATCATTGGGTGGTAAATAATGGGTTCTAAAAATGCCATTAAACAAAGTCCAAGAACTTCGCCCCAAGTTTTGTAATGCCTGAATGTTATTTGATCCCACAAGATGGCTAATGTGGTAATCATAACAGAGTAGAAGTAAACGAATACAATTAATATTTTAGCAAATGGCCAATTAATTTGGTTGGTAATGATGATGTAGATGTAGTATAAAATACCGGTTGCTTCTACAATTGGTGCTAAAAACTCAAATAAGAAACTGTAAGGGAAAACAATCAAACCTAAACGGGCATATTTTGGATTAAATAATATTTTTCGGTGCATCACCATAATTTCGAATAATCCACGTCCCCAGCGGGTACGCTGCCTGCTAAAAATTTTTAAGTTTGGCGGACCTTCAGTCCAGCATTGTGTGGTTGGAATATATTTAATCAGGTATTTCTTTTTGTTGTTTAACATGTAGGCACACATGCGTGTTACCATGTCCATATCTTCTGCAAAGGATTTACCATCATAACCACCTGCTTGTATGGCAATTTCTTTATCAAACATGCCTAAACCTCCCGACACATTTGGTACGCTATTAATCATGCTCCAGCCCATTTTGCCCAATACGTATGCACGTATATATTCCATTTCTTGAAAGCGAGGTATAAGTGCTTTTGGCGGACGAACACGTGTGATAACACCCGAATCTACATCGCACGAGTTTACAATTCGTAAAGTAGCACCTGTAGCTATTACACGTTTATATTCTTCAGTAATGTGAACATAACCACATTCAACACATGGTTCTCCAACTTCTTTAATCTTTTTTTCTTCTTCATCTAAAAATGGTTTAATCATTTTTAGCAAGGTGTCTTTTTCTATAATGCAATCAACATCGGTACACAAAAAATAAGGGAATGATGAACAGTTAATTCCTGCATTTGATGCATCTGCTTTACTTTTTCCGTTTACTTTATCAACTACAATTAACTTATCGTAGGCCCTATCGGTTGATTTAAAAATACGTTTTACGGGTTGAGAAAATATTTTTTCGCTGTAAGCAAAATCTACTTCAACCAACGAAAACTCATCAATCATTTTTTCTAACGTATCGTCCGTACTTCCATCGTTTATAATAATTACCTCAAACCTTGGATAGTTAAGCGTAAGCAGCGACCTAACATTGGTAATAATGGTTACGCTTTCGTTAAATGCAGGTGCTATAATTGATATGCCTGGTGCATGTGGCGATTCAACAATTTTATCGTAGTCGATGTATTTTTCGGCACCAATGTATTTTCTTACACCAATAAAAGAAAGTACAGCAAGCAAAGCGTACACCAAAAGCATGGTAACCCCATAAACAAAAACAGTGTTTTCGTAAAAGTAAGTTATGGTTTGCCAAAGTGAATCGCTGTCTGTCATCTTATATTATTTAATTATTGGCAGTAATTGCTCTGGTACGTGGCCCAGCCTGACCAAAACCTTGGCGTTGCATATTACCCCACGAGTGTTTACGGTTAGCAATAAAGTTGAAGTATCCTTTAATAGAATAAAAAACAATGAGTGGATGATAGGCCACCATTTCGAAAAATGCGGTAGCACATAGTACTAAAATTTCTCGCCATGTTTTGTAGGTATGATGCGTAAGTTGATCCCATAAAATGGATAAAGTACTAATCATAATAGCATAGGTATATACAAAGATGAGTAGGAGTTTTGCGTACTCCCAATTAATAGCTCCCAAAATAATGATAACGATATAATAGATAATTCCCAGTGCTTCTACAATTGGTGCCAATAATTCAAAAACAAAGTTGTAGGGCATTACAATCATACCTAATCTACCATATCGCGGATTAAAAAGTAGTTTTTTGTGAGCCCACATGAGTTGCGCTAAACCGCGTGCCCAACGTGAGCGCTGACGGCCGTATACCTTTAATGTAGCCGGACCTTCCGTCCAGCATAATGTTATGGGAATATATCTGATGGAATAGTCAATTTCGTAATTTACACAATAGGTCATCATACGAATTACCAACTCCATGTCTTCTCCAAAAGATTGTGGATCGTAACCTCCAGCGTTAATTGCAATTTCCTTGTCAAACAAACCTAAACCTCCTGATACATTGGGCACGCAATTAATAACACTCCAACCCATTTTACCCATTACAAAAGAGCGTATGTATTCTATTTCTTGAAAGCGTGGTAACAGTTGCCTAGGAACCACAACACGCTGCATATAACCTTGCTCAATAATACAGGAGTTTGCCATACGCAGGGTTGCTCCAATTGCAATAATTCGTTTTTTGCCTTCATCCATTACGGGTTTTATCAACTTCATAATGGTATCACGATCTAAAATCGAATCAACGTCTGTACACAAAAAGTAATCAAAGGAAGAAACATTAATTCCTGCATTCGAGGCATCGGCTTTTGCTTTACCATTTTCCTTATCAACCACCAAAAGCTTGGAGAATGCAGGATTGGTAGAGCGCATAATTCTTCGAACAGGTCGGGTTTTTAAACGTTCGTTGTAAGCGAAATCTACTTCCGCCAAATCAAACTCTTTTACCATTAAATCAAGTGAGTTGTCGGTACTACCATCGTTAACAATAATTACCTCATAATTGGGGTAATTTAGGTTAAGTAACGAGTGCACGTTTTCAATTATAGTAAGTGCTTCGTTAAACGCAGGTGCTATAACCGATATGCCCGGTGTATGGTTTGATTTTAGTAGCAGATTATAATCTATGTGTTTATCCAGTTTATTAAATCTTCTTACAGCGCCCAATGATAGCATAGCAAGTATGGCATAAATAATAAGTAGGGTAGTTCCGTAAATGAATACAGTACCTTCATAAAATTCGCCAACAGTTTCTATGTATGCTCCAACTTTCATTAATATTTAATTAGCGGATTCATACAATGTTTTAAAATGATAGCACTATCTGGTGTAGCTGTATCAATAAGCATTTGTACAACCTCTTTAGCTTGTTTGCCATGTTTGATTAGTGAACGAGCTGCATTTTTCTTGATGTCAAAATCTGTAGAGCGTATAAATTCATTGCGTAAAAAGTTAATCTGATTTCCGGTTGAGAATCTGCCTAATGCTTTCAATATCTCAATTTGGCAACGCAATGGTTGGTTGTTGTATATCAGTACCAGTTTTTCTTCTACTTCTTCTGCTTTTAGCTTTCCTAAGCAATTAATGGCATCAACACGTAGGTAATGGTCTTTGGTATCGAGTAATTTTACAATTGCAGGTATGGCCTCATGTTGGTTGTAATGAATTACTAGTTTTAAACAAAATGATACAATACTTTTATTGGTAGAGTAAGTAATCCAGCGGGCAAAATTAGGTATGGTTAAGCCCTCAGTTGTGGTAATAATTTTAAATAATTCCAACTGATCCCAAAGTAATAATGGTTCAGTAGCATCATCAAAAAATTTAAATGGGTCGTTTTTACTCAACTTAATGTATGCAATTCGAGCTTCTGACCTTAACTTACGATTACGACTATTGGTTAGTGGTAAAATGATAACGTCAGCCACTGCAATACCCATGCTGGTTAACTCAACTAAGCCAACAATTTTGGTACTTAAGCTGATAGATTTAATTTTTTTGAATGATAGCTTTTCCAACTCCAACTCTACAAACAACCGCCTGAACAGTACATTCCTGTCCCCCGAGAAGCTACTCGAAAAATAGATGAGCCGGTCTATTAATGCTTGTTTTACCCACTTTTGTTTGAATATTGGTTTTTGAAAAGGAGTAAGATCAAGCTGCACATCCATTAACGGAACACCGTTCATTACATCTTCGTTAAATATAATGTGATCGGTAATGAGGTTATCTAAAAATTGATTAATTTTTTTGGTACGGGTATCAACCAAATAACCTCTACCGCGCCTAATAAGTATAGATGAATAAGCAACAACAGTTGTTACAATGGCTACCCCGGTTAAAAAAATAGCAATTTGTATTACCAGTGGATAACTATCGTAATAGAAAAAATATTTACGAAAAAATGGGCCGAATAAGCTATCTGCTAAAATTGTAGCTGGCATATCGGAAATAAATTATTTAAAAAACCTTCTAACCCTAATTAGCAACTCATCCGGCATAATAGGTTTACGTAAATAGTCGTCTGCACCAATGTTTAAGCCTTCTCTAACTGCATTTTCGGTACCAACCGATGAGATTACAATAATAGGAACTCCCTCTGCATTGGGGTGCTGCTTAAATTTACTAATTACTTCAAACCCATTCGAGTAGGGCATCATAATATCTGTAATTAATAAATCAAATTTTTGTTGTTCTATTAATTCCATCGCATCTTTTCCGTTGGTGGCTGTCTTTACCTCATAGCCTTCACGGGTAAGAATTCGATTAATAACTTTCAATATTAACTCGTCATCATCTATCAATAATATCTGCTGATTTTTTTCGATGGTGTCGTTCATTTAATTACGCTTATAGAGTGTTGTAAGCAAATCTAGCACTAAAAAGGCAGTGTTTTGCGTTATCCAAAAATTAAATTTGAGTATTGTACTTTTAACGGTATGTGTTGTTAGTGGCTAAAATGAATTGTTTTAAAGTGTCGTCACAAATGTCATTGTTGATATTCTGCAACTCGAATAGAAAAAGAACCATTCGTCATATTCTGTGTGTTTGGTTTAGATGGTTAATACACAACATAAGGGTTATCGTCCTGATTGTCTTCATCCACAGCACCTCCACAGCAATCTCTAACATGTCCAGTAAAAATCAAGGTTTGATACCTGTTGTCAAAAGTATTCGTTTCAACTACCAAAGATTTTCTGATGGCTTCTGCTTGTGTTTTACTGTCAAATGTAACTGCAATAGTGCCTTGCTTACCCGGCTGAATGGGGTCGGTGTTGTATTCTGTTAACGCACATTTGCAGGCTTCACTTACCGAGATAACAAACAGAGGTTTTTCGCCTACATTTTTAAAACGGTAGATAAGTTTTACTTTTTCTCCGGAATTGATGGTTCCAAAATTAATAGAGGTTTCAAGCCATTTTATG
>CAZRVA010000080.1:0-11998 GCA_964603255.1 uncultured Chitinophaga sp. | reverse complement strand
TGAGTGACCCTGATTTGCGTGAATTTTACCACGAGTTTATGGTAAGCGAAGCCGGGCATTATGTAACCTTTATTGATTTGGCCAAAGAGTACAAAGGCGAAGAATATGTGAAACAACGCTGGCAAGAAATTTTAGATGGCGAAGCCGAAATCATGAAAAACATGACTCCGAAAGGAGATAGGATACATTAAAACAAATACATTATCATGAAAAGTGCGGTTCCTTTTTTAGTGTTTTTTGTATTCATTTTTCTTGGCTTATCTAATACAGTTTATTCTCAAACCGCTCTCAAAAAGTATGTCAGGGAAAACGCAATTGGTTTAAAAAACAACAATGCTCTTTTGATTGATGATGGTGATTTAGCCTTTATAGATTCTATAGCAACAAATCATAGCGTAATACTTTTGGGTGAATCCACACATTGTGATTCAATCATTCCGATTGTTAAACTAAAAATCGTAGAATACTTGCACAAAAAACATGGATATGACGTACTGTGTTTTGAGTCTGATTTTTTTTCAATTACAAAGGCTTGTCAAAAAATCAAACAAAAGTCAATGTTAGATGAAGCATTCATTGACTCCAACATCACATTTATGTTTACGCAATCTGGTGTATACAAACACATTTTCAAATCTTTATTACCTTATGTAAAAAATAATGAACGAGGGTTGATTTTATCTGGCTTTGACAACCAGATTGCTGGTTATAACTTTAAGAAAGATTATCCTTCCTATATTTCAGAATATCTCAAAAAAATTGAGTTAAACCATCATATTTTATTTGATAGTTCAGACTTGATGTTCCTGAACGTTATTGATACAACTTACTTTTATGATCCGTTAAAAGTAGATACAAATGAATTACGGTTTATTGCAATTTCAATATCAAAAATAATAGATAAGCTAAATAGTGTTGACAGCTTGAAAAATACATTTGGCTATCTTGCCTTAGAGAACTTACAAAGTTTATGTCTAATGAATTTGTCAGCAATTCAGTCAGACAGCGATATGTATGGATTTAACATTAGGGATAGACAAATGGCTAAAAACTTAAATTGGATTATAAATTCGCTTTATCCTGATAAGAAAATAATAGTTTGGGCTCATAATATCCATATTATGTATAATAGTTCCGGTCCGTATCCGGGATATATATCTATGGGTGAGGTTTTGAAAACAACTGGTGCAACAAATCGAATTTATAATATTGGTTTTACATCACGAAATACATACACGTGCATGTGGCCACAAGACACTATTAAATATAATTTTAGCACTTCTAAAAAACATCTTTTTGAGCTTTACTTTCCCAAGAATGAATTTTGCTTTCTGAACTTCAAAAAATGTAACAATCTTAATCTCTACCATCAACAATTTCGTTCTAAACTAACATTAGATGGATTTATGCATAATTGGTTTCAAGGATTTGATGGCGTATTTTACATAAAGACATTACATCCATCATCTTTTTGAAAAACATGACTCCAAAAAGGGAAAGAATACATTAGTTTGGTATCTTAAAGAGTTAATTACTAAACCCATGGCGATTGTGGTCTATTCAATTAATTGTCATTCAAAGTGTTTATTGAATTTTTTATGAATTCCTAAAACTTGCTTCGTGTATGTTTCGTTTTCTTGTGCATCTGCAATTTCGGGTGTTTTCCTTATCCAACCCCTTAAATCAGTTCTTAGTTGCTTCCAAAATAAGTAATAGTAGTAATCTTCATCGGCTTTAATTGATTTATAGTTTATCTCAAACAATTCAAAGGCTTTTTCTATGGTCTCAATAGTAATGATAATTTCAGAAATGACTTTAAAATGGGGAGCATTTTCATTCATTTCATTCTTGGTTTCAGTTTCCCATAAAAAATTACACTCTTTTGCTTTTTCACTGACAGTCTTGAATACAAGTTGCTGAATATTTAGCCTGATGTTTCTCCTTGCTAGCGTGGTATTAACAAGCAATGCGATGATTGAAATTATTATTGCAACAATTGGCGTTAAAGCACTCCAATTAAATTGAATTTGATTAATCTCTGATATGTTTAAAACCGTGTACATAAAATATTTTACTTGTTCTAAATCTACTGACTGAGTTGAGCCTGTTGTTTAATCAGGTCCAAATGGCAATATACTTTCTTTATTTCATCAACGAAAAAACCAAACACTAATACTCAAACCAACTCCACATTAAAACTCACCTTGGCTCCCAATGCATCAAATACTTTTAATATGGTTTCGAAGCGGGCACTTTTTACGCTGCTACTCCTCGTTTGGTTTGAGGTGTGCCTCAATCCAAATTTTGATATCATCAAAACGTGCCTCTCCTTTACTTGCTGATATTACCATTTGATATTTTTCATCCTGTGAGGCAGCAATATCATAACCATCATTAATAAGAATAAGCCTCATCAAAACATAGGCCGTTCGCTTATTGCCATCTACAAATGGATGATTAATTAAAATACTTTCAAGTATAGCAGCGGCTTTATCTGAAGCAGCTGGATAAAGATCTTGATTATCGAAGGTTGCAAATGGTCTATGAATCGCAGACTCCAATGAACCTTGGTCACGAATACCTTTGCTTCCACCAAATTTATCAATAAGTAAATTATGTATGCTTAAAACATCTCTTATTTCTATCATTGAGCAAGCTTTTCAAGAAGTTCTTTATCCTCAGATAGAATTTGACGTAAATTATTGGTCAGCCTAATTTTGTCTGCCGGTTGATTTTGAAGCTCTTTTAAAAAGTCTAACACATCTTGCAACACACTTTCGGGTACGCTCTCAAGAACCTTCTGTATTTCTAATTGTATTTGTGTTTTAGTCATATTCAAATATACAAAAAGACTTTTAAGAAAATTACCTCTTACCGCGAGTGTAATTGGTTACCTTACTTAGCATCAAACCAAAAAGCCGAACATTACTGCTCGGCTTTTGCTTAATATTATGAATTGCTATAATCCATCGCGGCTTTTACAAACCTTACAAACAAAGGATGTGGCGTGAGTACTGTGCTCTTATATTCCGGGTGAAACTGTACACCTACAAAATACGGATGGTCTTTTATTTCTACTATCTCGGCCAACTTGGTATCAGGGTTAATACCTGTAATACTCATTCCGGCTTTTTCAAACTCTTTGGCAAACTTGTTATTAAACTCAAAACGATGGCGGTGGCGCTCAGTTATTTTAGTTTTTTCGTAAGCTTTGTATGCTTTACTGTCTTTGCTTACCTCGCATGTGTATGCACCCAAACGCATGGTACCACCTTTGGCAGTAATTTTCTTTTGTTCGGGCATCATATCAATTACCGGATGTTTGGTTTTTGCATTCATCTCGGTACTGTGTGCATCTTTATATCCTAGCACGTGGCGCGCAAATTCAATTACACAAGTTTGCATACCCAAACAAATACCAAAGAAAGGAACCTTGTTTTCGCGAACATATTTCACTGCGGCAATTTTGCCATCAATACCTCTATCACCAAAACCTGGTGCAACCAAAATTCCATCTAAATGTCCAAGTTTGTTGTGAGCATTTTCATCGGTAATCAACTCACTGTGTATGTATTCTAATTTTACTTTACACTCTTTACTGGCTCCTGCATGTATAAAGGCTTCCGCAATACTTTTATATGCATCAGGTAACTCTACATACTTACCAACTAAACCAATTTTTACTTCATGCTTAGGGTTTTTATGACGGGTTAAAAAGTTCAACCAACTGTCCATATCAGGCTCGTTTTTAGCCGAAAGTTTTAACTTAGATAAAACGGTTTTATCCAATTTCTCTTTCAACATGGCCATTGGCACATCATAAATAGTTTGCATATCTAACGCCTCAATAACCGAGTTTGGCGTCACGTTACAGAATAAGGCAATTTTCTTTTTAATGTCCTTGTTGATTGGATGCTCCGAGCGGCAAACCAAAACATCAGGTTGTATACCCGACTCTAACAACAATTTTACCGAGTGTTGTGTAGGTTTTGTTTTTAACTCGTGTGCTGCACTTAAATAAGGCAACAAGGTTAAATGCACCACCATACAATCTTCGGGTTTTAATTCCCATTTTAACTGACGTACAGCTTCTATGTACGGCAACGACTCAATATCACCAACGGTTCCACCAAGTTCGGTAATAATAATTTCGTATTTACCGCTGTCGCCAATCAGTTTCATCCTGCGCTTAATCTCATCGGTAATATGCGGAATTACCTGAACGGTTTTACCTAAGTAAGCACCTTCACGTTCTTTTTGAATCACGTGTTGGTATATTCGTCCTGTAGTAACATTGTTTTCTTGAGAAGTTGGCACGTTTAGAAAACGTTCGTAATGACCTAGATCCAAATCAGTTTCTGCACCATCTTCTGTTACAAAACACTCACCGTGCTCGTATGGATTAAGTGTTCCCGGATCCACATTAATGTATGGATCAAACTTTTGAATGGTAACTGTGTAGCCGCGTGCCTGAAGCAATTTGGCTAACGAAGCGGCAATAATTCCTTTTCCTAAAGAAGAGGTTACACCACCGGTAACGAAAATATATTTTGGATTGTGCGTCATGTTTTACTGCGAGTTTTGTGCGTTTAAGAGAAAAACCTATGGAATACTGGATTTACCCGCAAACCATATAGCATTTTCAACTATATGGGATACAAAGGTAACAAAATTTTAGTGGCTAAAAAGTAGATTGGTAGGCCAAGGCAAAACAATTTTTAAACAGGCCTGTGGGAAAGTGGCTAAGCACCACATTATACAACAAGTACGAGCCTATAACATTTTTAAAACCTTATCTAAATCATCAGGAGTATCTATGGCAATTGTTTCCAAATCGGTTTCCTTTAATACAATACTATATCCGTTTTCGACCCAACGCAGCTGCTCTAAACTTTCAGCTTGTTCTAATTTACCTATAGGTAATTGGGTAATTTCTACCAAAACTTGTTTGCGGTAGCCATAAATACCAACATGTTTAAAATAAGTAATATCCACACCCGGGTTTCTTCGGTAAGGAATAGGCGAACGCGAGAAATAAATAGCTTGATTATTTTTATTGGCAATTGCCTTCACCACATTGGGGTTTCTTACTTCTTCTTCGCTTTTTATCTTCTTAATTAAAGTAACAATTTGGGTTGATTCCTCATTAAAAGCAGACGCCAACAATTCAATTTGTTTTGGATCGATAAAAGGCTCATCACCTTGTATGTTAATTACTGCATCACATTTTCCTTTGTAGGTTGATATCACTTCGGCACAACGGTCTGTTCCGCTTTGATGCGTTTCAGCTGTCATGATAACTTTTCCTCCAAAACTTAAAACGTGTTCGGCAATACGATCATCATCTGTTGCAACAATTACATCACTTAAAACACTTGTTTTTTTGCATTGCTCATACACCCTTTGTATCATGCTTTTACCACCAATATCAATTAATGGTTTGCCCGGAAAGCGGGTTGATGCATAACGAGCAGGTATTACTCCAATAATGTGTATCATAATGTTTGATGCTAAAATTGCGATTCAAAAATAACCGAAAAAAACAGAAGTCAGTTATATTCGCACATGCATGTTTTTTATCAAACCGATTTAAGCCAAAACCAAATCATATTAAGTGAAGACGAATCTAAACATTGTATACGTGTATTACGCTTAAAAAATGGCGATGAAGTAGATTTAGCCGATGGTAAAGGCACACATGCAAAAGCGGTTATTGTTGATGATCATCCCAAAAAATGTGTATTGCAAATAACCCAAAGCACCATACATACTAAAGCCGAATCGAGTGGTAGAAATTATTACTTACATATATTAGTTGCTCCTACCAAAAACTTCGACCGCATAGAGTGGTTTATTGAAAAAGCAACTGAAGCAGGAATTGATGAAATCACTTTTATAGAAACCGAAAATAGCGAACGTGCAAAAGTGAACATAGAACGTTGCGAAAAAATTGCAGTTAGCGCTATGAAACAAAGTAAACAATGGTACTTACCCAAAATAAATGGGCTACAAAAGTTTACAGCCTCAATTAAACAAAATTTTACTGGTGATAAATTTATGGCTTGGTGCGAAACAGATAACACCGCACTCATCAACCAACAAATAAAACCAACAAGTAGCCACATTACCATTTTAATAGGACCTGAAGGTGACTTTACCCAAGCCGAAGTTAAGCTTGCACAACAACACCATTTTATTCCTGTATCTTTAGGTAAAACCATACTACGTACCGAAACTGCCGCGTTGTATGCTTGTTTCACCGTTAAGGCAATACTAACAAAGTAATTATATTTGAACCATGTTAAAAAAGCTAACACTGTTTGTTTTAGTTGCACTATTGTTTGCATTTGCTCCGCCAACCGTAAAAATGGCTAAGTTAAAATACAATGGTGGTGGCGATTGGTATGCAAACAAAACATCATTGCCTAACTTAATTAGGTTTTGTAACCAAAACATAGGTACCAACTTTGCACCCGAAGAAGATGTGGTAGAAATAGGTAGCCCTGATATTTTAAATTATCCTTTTGTACACCTTACCGGTCATGGTAATATTGTATTGAGTAATGCAGAAGCCGAAAACCTGCGCAACTATTTAATGGCAGGTGGTTTTTTACATGCAGATGATAACTACGGCATGGACAAATTTTTTAGGCGCGAAATGAAAAAAGTATTTCCAGAATTGGAGTTTGTAGAATTACCATACAGTCACCCGATATACCACCAAAAATTTAACTTTAACAATGGCTTGCCTAAAGTACACGAACATGATGGTAAACCAGCGCAAGGTTTTGGGTTGATATATAAAGGCAGATTAATTTGCTTTTACAGCTACGAGTGCGATTTAGGCAATGGTTGGGAAGACGCAGATGTACACAATGACCCTGAAGCGGTAAGACAAAAAGCATTACAAATGGGAGCCAATATTGTGCAGTACGTTTTTTCTAAAAGCAACTAATCTTACTTTTTCATAAACCGTTTACGGCTTATTCCTTTTTCTTGGGTTGATATCTCTAAAATATAAATACCACTTTTAAGTTCTTCAACAGAAATCGGTGCTTTGCTATTGGTTTGGAATGATGAAACCAAATTGCCGTACATGTTGTAAATACTAACTTGCATGTTGATGGCTTCATCGTTATCAATAAGCAATACATCTTCTACAGGGTTTGGATATATGGCAAAATTATCATTGATGGATTGATGCATTAAACCAACTAAATTTAAACTATCCATGGCTTCGTGCAACAATGTGGTTAAGCCCAACCTAGCAACTGATACAAAATATGGAATATTCATGTTAGCTAAAGAGTCGCTAGGACGATGCCAATGCGGATTCATTAGAGGACCATCATATATTTCGTTGATACCAACAGCCGTTAAATTGTTTTGCCAAAATGCTCCATGGTCTGTATTTGGATTTCCGGGATTCATCAACTTAGCTTTTAAAGGAACATTGTATAACGAAATGATATTTACAACACGTTGCGCAAACTCGATTGAATGTCCTGAATTAGCAGTATGAATTTCAACAAGACTATCGTTGTTTAAACTCCATCCAATCATATCGTGGTTAATGTAGCCTACCAATTTATTCATGTAATCGGGGGCGGTATATTTACTGCCCACTAAATTTTGTTCTTCTTCATCCCAAAAAGCTAAATGCAAAGTTATCGGAAATTGGTATTGCGAGCACACCCTGGCAGCTTCGAGCAAAGCCGCAGTTCCACTTGCATTATCATCAGCCCCCGGATAAACTACTGTAAAATCAGGATTTGAAGTACCAACTGCATCAAAATGTGCACCCATCATCATCACACGGTCTGTTCGTCTGCCTGGAATTTTTGCAATAATATTTTTACCTGTACCACTAAAAACAATTTCATCGTAAGCAACACCCCACGAAGTTAATTTTTGTTTGATAAACTCCTCGGTTAGCGTATTGCCGGGTGTACCTTTGTATCTTGTTCTAATTACTTCGTTTCCTATCGGTAATAAACCTGTAAGTTGTTTTACATAAGTAACCAACGAGTCTTGATTAACTTGTTGTGCCAACTGTTGCACTAAGGCATGTTGGGCAAAAGCATTACGTGCAATAAAACAGATAACAACAAAAACCAGCTTTTTCATGATACTAAGATACGTTTATGTGAATTAAAGATGCATGCACTACTATTTTAGTTTTTGCAATTCTTTTTTCGATTTTACTTTAATACTCTCATGGTACTCGGCTTTGGTGTATACATCAACCTTACTAAAATGTGATTTTGCAATTTGGCCAAAACCCATTTTTTGATAAATGTAGCCCATGTGCAGGCAAGCATAAGGAGCAAAATAATATGGTGTATTAACAGAAGATAACTTTACAACTTGAGTGTAGTAATCTATTGCTCTGTTATACTTGTTTTGCTCGTGTAATATCCTTGCATAGCGATAGTTATATTCCAGCTTTTGATATTCTGTTTTTAATTGCTCAGGGTTACGTTGCTTAATGGTTTCTTCGGCTTTCGCATAATAACCGCCATCAAACAATAAACGCGCTTTTAAAATTACCAGATCGTGCGTTATACCTTCTGTGGTTTCGCGCATAATATTTTTATCCTCTTCACTATTAGCATTACCATACCTTTTACTTAGTTCACGATAAATTTTAAACTTGTCCAAATCGTTTTTTAATAGGTAACACCAACTTATCCTACGATAAGCATCTTTCATATAAACTTTGCCTTTATAAAAAGACACAAATCGCTTCAAACTATGCTCAGCATCATCATCTAACCTATTTAATTTACACATACCTAGAAAATAATCTAAAGCGTAAAAAGGTTCATAGTCTGCTGATTTGGGTTTGTTTTGCAGTACATGAATAGCCTCATCGTTTCTGGCTGTTTTACTGGCTGTGAAGGCGCGTAAATAAACACTCATTAAATTGTTACTGTAGTCATCAGTATGCTCATTACAAAACGCCCAGGCTTTTTGTTTATCACCAAAGTTGAGCATAAACAAACCATAATAAAACACTGCACTTTGTTTGTCTAATATAAACTCAGGATATGATTCAGTTTTAAAATACCGTTGTATCAATTGCATTCCACCATCAAAATCTCCGCTCAAACCTGCAACACCTAAAACCCATTTATAATTATCCGGAATGGTTCCTAGTAAAGCCCTAAACATACCAACAGTTTTCATGCTAGGTTTAAAATCAGGGTACTTTTCAAAATTTTGTTTAGCCAACTGATAAGCACTTTTAAACTCCAACATCGCACCAACATATTCCTGATTAAAACTTTTGATGAAACCCCATTGCAAATGAATTTCGCTT
Source organism: uncultured Chitinophaga sp. (assembly GCA_964603255.1). Taxonomy (GTDB): domain Bacteria; phylum Bacteroidota; class Bacteroidia; order UKL13-3; family UKL13-3; genus UBA6183. The sequence goes on along the minus strand of CAZRVA010000080.1, from coordinate 2,676 downwards.
TGGGCATAAAGATAAAAGGGTGATGAAGAGGAAATTTTACGAACTGCTTTTAATCGGGCATCTTTAGCCTCTTCTATTTTTTTAAAATTGCTTAAATCTTGCGAGGTAATTAATCGGTAATAGTCGATGTAGTTTTCTAAAAAAGGAATAGCTGCATTGTTTGGGTGAAGTTTTTTTTCACCGGCTAATAATTGCTCAGCCTTGTTTAAACGTAATGCTGATATGTGTTTTTGTGCCTCTATACAAACGGGAGAAAAGTAAAAATGATGTTGGGTTTCTGCCTTTAAAAAAGGGCATAAAAAAAGGAGCAACAAGGCATAAACCATACGTGCTCCTTTCATATAAGTCATAGTTTAAAAACTATAATTAAATACTTACAAAGTAATTTCTTCGGCTAATTGCGGGTCAACCAAAACACGACCGCAGTGTTCGCACACCAAAATCTTTTTGCGTTGACGGATATCAGCCTGGCGTTGAGGTGGAATTTTAGAGAAACAACCACCGCAAGAATTACGCTCTATGATAGCGATACCGATACCATTTTTTACATTTGCACGGATACCGTTGTAACCTTTTAGCAAACGCTCTTCGATACCTTGAACTGCTTTTTCGCGAAGATCAAGTAAACCTTTTTCTTCTTTTTCAGTTTCCTCAACAATCGTATCTAATTCGCCTTTTTTGTTTTTAAGGTCAATTTTACGGCCTTCTAGTTCAGCCAATAAAGTTTCTTTTGCTGCTTTCTTTTGCTCAATATCAAACTGCAAGTTTTTAATACGTTTTTCTGCTGCTTGAACCTCTAAACCTGCAATTTCAATCTCTTTATTCAAGGCATCAAACTCACGGTTATTTTTTACGTTCTCCAGCTGTTTTTCGTACTTCTTAATATTGGCCTTAGCATCCATTATTTTGGTTTTGTTAGCCGAAATAGATGCTTCCATCTGCTTAACTTCTGCTTCTAAGTTTTCGCTGCGTGTTTCCAAACCAGCCAATTCGTCTTCTAAATCTGCAACTTCCATTGGCAATTCGCCACGTACCGATCTTAATTTGTCTATTTTCGAGTCAATAACCTGAAGCTTGTAAAGTGCTTGAAGTTTCTGTTCTACGGTTAACTCTGTATTAGCAGCCATATTTTAAATATAATAGTTTATTGGATTCGTGTTAATCTCTGATAAAATGACCGCGAAAGTAGGGAATTTTTTTAAAATTTCATCAGCTAACAAGTTAATTGTGAAAATTTCGCTCTCATAATGACCGATATCCGCTATCATCAAGCGATTTTCGGCATCAAAAAATTCGTGGTACTTAAAATCTCCGGTTACAAATGCATCAGCCTGAGCACCAATAGCATTTTTAAGTAAAAAACTTCCCGACCCGCCACAAACAGCCACTTTTTTAACTTTATTTATGTAAGGCGTATACCTAATTACATTCAGGTTCATGGCGTTTTTTAGGTGTTTTAAAAATGCTTCTGCGCTTAATTCTTCAGGCAACTCCCCTATCATTCCACTACCAACAGTAACATTGCTGTTTAAAATGGTATATACATCATAAGCTACTTCTTCGTATGGGTGAGCAGCAATCATGGCACTAATTACCTGGTTTAATTGGCCATCATCAACCAATACCTCTAATTTATACTCTGGTTCTTGGTGTTGTTTGCCAACCTCGCCCACAAAAGCATTACTTTTATCGTTGCCTTTAAAGGTTCCCATGCCGGTTGAGTAAAAACTGCACTCGCTATAATTGCCAATATTACCTGCACCTGCGCTAAACATGGCTTCTTGTACCACCTGCAAATGTGTTTGGGGCACAAATACACTCACCTTTTTAAGGGTATTGGTTTTAGGAACCAAAATTTTGGTATTCATCAAACCCAATTTCTCGCAGATTTTAGCATTTACACCGTGTTGTACATTATCTAAATTGGTATGAATGGCATAAATAGCTACATCATTTTTAATGGCTTTGATAACGGTTCGCTCCACATAGTTTTTACCATTTAACTTTTTCAAACCACCAAAAATAATGGGATGATGTGCTACAATTAAATTACATCCTTTGGTAATGGCTTCTTCAACCACCGCCTCGGTACAATCTAAAGTTAAGAGTATTTTGGTAAGCTCCCAATCGGTACTACCTGTAAGCAAACCGCAATTGTCGTAACTTTCTTGATAAACCGGAGGAGCAAATTGCTCCAAATATTGTATAACTTGTTTTATTGAACTCATCTAAAAATGCAATTTAAATATTTTCTACCTTCCACATCATTATTGTTCTATCATCACTTCCCGTTAGCAAGGTTGTATCATCAACCCAAAGGCATTTGTTTACGCTGCTTAAATGCCCGTCAAGTTTGGCTTTATCAATTACTTTTAACAACTGAACGTTTTCTGTAGCCCAAATTTTAATGGTTTTATCCATGCTTACGGTAGCAAACAATTTTCCACTTGGGTTAAACGCAATGTGATTGATGTGCAACGTATGTGCAGCCACATCTACATCCAAACGGTAGCTTTCATTAATTAACCAACTGCGCAACATCACATCTCTTCCGCCACTTAACAGCTCCTTACCATCGTTGGTAAAAGCAATCGTAAATACCGAATTAGCATGTGCATCAAGGGTGTTTAATAAACTAAAATCGGCCAACTGATATAGGCGTATTTTATGATCGCT
>CAZRVA010000079.1:0-12238 GCA_964603255.1 uncultured Chitinophaga sp. | reverse complement strand
CGCTGCTAAGAAAGCTGCTCCTAAAAAGGCTGCTGCTAAGAAAGCTGCTCCTAAAAAATAGTCTTAGGAAAAACTCTTTTCAAAAAATCCCGTTGCATCAAGCACGGGATTTTTTATTTATATTGCATGCATCATAAATAAAGCAACATGCAAACTAAGCGCCTTGTTATATTTTTATGTTTATCAATTTTGCTACCATTGGTTGCCTGCAAAGCAAAAAAGTGTCCAACCTTTGATGGTGCAAACGGTGGTAAACGCATCGAATACAAAAAAAATGGTTTGGTAAGAAAGCGGAACTAAACATTGAATTATTTCTCACACTTTTTTGTTGATGGTATTCCAAACCAACATGAATACAATACCGGTTTATTGCTGCCTGATATTACGCGTGGCAAAATAAAATCATTCAGACACGAGCAAGATTTTAACACAAACCAGAGTGTAGATTTTTTTAAAGGATGTGCAGCGCACTATAACGCAGACAAAAAATTTCATGCGTCTTCATTTTTTAATGATCTACTAAGTCAATCATCAACCTTAATTAATAGCGCGCCTTTTTCTGCTACATTAAACCGAAAATGGTTTTTAGCACATATTTTGGCTGAGTTGATGTTGGATAGAATTCTTGTTAAAGAACATCCTAAGGCATTAGATAGCTTTTACAATTCGCTTCAGGCAATTGATGACAAGCATTTGACGGAATTCTTGAAATTATACGGAATGAACGAGGTAGATTCGTTTTTCGAGTTTTTTAACCATTTTCGCAAAGTTCAATACATATACTATTACACAGATAATAATAAATTTGTGTATTCGTTAAACAGAATTATGATTCGAGCAGGCGTATCTGCAATTAGTGATTTTGATCAGCAAGTGTTACAAGATGTAATGTTGCAGTTGGAAGAAATGCTAACCCAGGATACGGTAGGTTTAATAAAACAATTAAAACAAAGTACAACATGACAAAGCTGTGTAAAATTGTTACAGCATTTTTAATTTTTATAGGCAGCGCGCCCGTTCTTCAAGCGCAGGTATATAAATATAGTAACGAGTTTTTATCGTTGGGTGTGGGTGCAAGGGCATATGGTATGGGTGGTTCTGTGGTTTCGTCTGTTAATGATGTAACAGCTGGTTATTGGAATCCAGCAGGATTGGTTGAAATAAAAGATAACATACAACTAACCTTTATGCATAATGAACAATTTGCCGGTATTGCAAAACACGATTATGGAGCAGGTTCATTTAGGCTAAATGATAAAAGCGTAATGGCATTTAGCATTATCCGTTATGGTATTGATGACATCCCGAATACCTTAAATTTATTTCAAAATGGTGTAGCCGATTATTCGCGCATCGTAAACTTTTCGGCAGTTGATTATGCTTTTATGGGTTCATACGCACGTGTTTTACCTATTGAAGGTTTAACTGCCGGAGGTACCGTAAAAGTGGTACGAAGGGTAGTGGGTGATTTTGCTAATGCTTGGGGTTTTGGTTTTGATTTAGGTGTAAGATATAAATACAAAAAATGGAATTTGGGTGCCGTATTACGTGATGCAACCTCAACGTTTAACGCGTGGCAGTATACCTTCAGCGAACAAGATAAACAGGTTTTTGTGGCTACAAACAATCAGCTACCATCAAATAATTTGGAGCTAACCGTTCCTAAACTAGCGTTGGGTATGTCGAGAAAGTTTAATGTATACAAAAACATGTTCTCTATTCAACCCGAGTTAAACGCAGATTTTACCTTTGATGGTAAAAGAAATACTTTGGTTGGTTCTGATTTTACTAGCATAGACACCAAAATGGGGGTTGAAGCAGGATATAAAGATTTTGTGTTTTTACGTGGTGGTGTAAGTCAGTTTCAAACCCGTAAAAATATCGATGGAACAGAAAGTTACAGTGTTGTACCAAGCATTGGTGTGGGTATCAAACTTAATAATTTAAGTGTTGATTACGCCTTGGCAGATGTTGGTCAAGGGTCGGGAACATTGCCTTTTTCTAATATCATTTCTCTAAGGTTAAGCATTAACCGTCAAAATTAAATTCGGCAGACTAACCTAAATTATTATTTTCGCTACCAAATAAATGATTATGCGTAAATTTTTACTTGGTGCCCTTATAGCTTTTCCTTTTTTATCAATTGCTCAAAGTATGGATGAATCATACTATAGCATTACTGTAGGTGGTGGTTTAACCGGTGCTTCTGTTAGTTCTAATTCGCAGGCAATTTATGATGACAGACCGAGTAGTGATTATAGAACTTATAAAGAGTTTGCTGATGCCATCAAAAAAAATCAAAGTACCAGATTAAACTTTAGCGCTCATGCATGGTACAATAAAGCACTTGGTTTTAATTGGACATTACAAGCCGGCATTGGTTATGTTGATATGGGCTTTAGGTATGAGCAAAATAAACTTCAGGATGGCGATTATATTAAAAAAGGTGTTGGAGAAGGTCGTATTTGGGACAAATCAAACGTAGAGAAAAACCTAAATTACGACTACAGATTTCATTATGTAGATATTCCGGTTTGGTTTAACTACGAGTTGTTTAAAAGTAAAGACTATAAAACGATTTATCAATTTACTGCCGGTGTTGCTGCCAATATTTTGGTTAAACATCAACTTACAGCCCGATTAGATGGCTTTACTATTGATGGAAAAGATAAGTTTCAGGTTAACAACACTGGCCTGGATGCACGTGCTTTTAATATGCAGTTAAATGCAGGTTTTAAGGTTATACATAAATTAGATAAACAAACTACCGTTATTGTTCAACCTATGTATAGCATGCATCCCGTAAGTGTAACCAATAGTAACTTGTCGGTTAATCCTTATAGCATTATGTTACATGCCGGTTTGGTTATCGATTTAAACAAATTCAAAAGGGAATAGTGCATCATCAAATCACTAAATTTAATATTAGGGTTTACGGCTTACTACTTAATGAGCATAACCAAATATTGCTTGTACACGAACAAATAAACGATTTTAAGTTTACTAAATTTCCGGGAGGCGGATTAGAATTTGGTGAGGGTATTGCCGATTGTTTAATCAGAGAGTTTAAAGAAGAAACAGGATTAGCTGTACATGATTTAGTACATTTTTACACCACTGATTTTTTTCAAACCAGTGCATTTAAACCTAACGACCAAATTATTTCAGTTTACTATAAGGTAAACACTAAAAATGATTGGCGTGAGGTGAAATTACACGACCACGTAGTTAACAATGGTAACCGCACAGAGTATTTGAGATTTGAGTGGATTGATTTAGAAAACTTAACTTCAGACAAGTTTACATTTCCTATTGATAAGTTGGTTGGTGAGATGCTAGTTTCTAGTCGGTAATTGCTTTCTTAGTAAAAAAAATACCCCTTAAGCAAAAGCCTAAGGGGTATTTTTATGAGTGATGTATTCTTTTATTGCTTAATAACTTTAATCACTTTTACACCCGAATTGGTTGTAATTTTTAAGTGATAAGTTCCTGCAGCAAGTGTGCTGATATCTAGTTGGGCAACATCAGATTGATTTAACGCACCTTCAAGCACTGTGTTACCAATCATGTTTGTGATAATAAACGATGATAACGTTTCAGTGTGCAGTCCTGTTGTAATAATAATATTTGATTGAGCCGGATTAGGCATAACACTGATATTAACAGGAGCATCGATACCATTTAAGTTCACAACTCTTGTTGGTAATGTTTCTTCTTTACCATCATAGTCTTGTTGAATTAAGCGGTAGTAGATTTCATTTACACCATATTGAGCAACTTCATTATCGTAATATGTGTAGGCATTGCTTTGATTGCTGGTTCCTTTGCCTTTAATAAAGTTAATCGGTGCCCAAATTTTATTGTCTAAACTTCTTTCAATAATAAATCCGCTGTTGTTTAACTCGCTTGCTGTAACCCAATTTAAAACAACATTACCCTCTGTATATTTAGCTTGGAAAGACACCAATTGAACAGGTACAGTTGTTCCATTATTTGATAGGTTAGGAGTTGTTAAATAATTAATAGCTCCGCCTGTACCATTAAATTCATATACTGTAAATATGTAATTTGTGTTTGCATTTAATCCGGTAACGGTAACACTACTACCAATACCATTATACACTACAAAATTATTTGTACCAATCATGGTTCCGTTACCGAAAATTGAGTTGGCAGTGTATTCTGCACCATCAATAGGCTGGGCATTAACAGCACTACTTGCTCTTGCAACTACAATACGTCTGCTACCGTTACCATTATTCCAATTTAAGGTAATAGAGTTTGCTGTTATTGCAGAAAGAACCAAGTTTGTAGATGCTGTTGTTGGAGAAGGCGCAACAGTATTGTTTAACAATACAGATACAGAATTACCAGTATTATTGGCAACTACTAAGTCTGGTCTCGAGTCATTATTCATATCACCAAGAACCAAACTAATAGGTCCACCTGCATGGGCAATGTTTACTGGAGTAGTTAGTGTGATTGTTCCAGAAGTACTGTTATTTTTATAAACAGATATACTGTTTGAACTTTGGTTAGTTACCAATAGGTCTGCTTTTCCATCACCATCAACATCACCAAAACCAACGTTTGAAGGAGCACTTTGGGTTGCGAAAGATTGCGAAGAAGCAAATGAAATAGTGCCCCCAGTACTTGTATTTCTTATAACCGAAATATCATTCCCACTATAATTAGGCACAACAATATCGTTTTTTCCATCACCGTCAATATCAGCAGATGAAATAGAGAAAGGTGATATACCACTGCTAATGTCGCTGCGGGCTGAAAGTGAGTTGATGTTAATGATACCTGTACTGCTTATGTTTCTGAAGTACGATAACTGGTTAGATCCGAAGTTGCTAACCATGATGTCTGTTTTACCATCTCCATCAAGTTCTGTAACAACTGCAGCAATAGGCTGTACTAAGGTTGTGAAATCAACTTTAGCGGCAAAGTTAATACTGCTACCAATTGAGGTGTTTTTGAATACTGAAATCGAGTTACTACTTAAATTAGTAACAACTAAATCTACATAACCGTCACCATCAATGTCTCCTGCTGCTATACCGTAAGGTAAAGAACCAGTTGTGAAATCAATCTTTGGTGCATTGGTAATGTTGTTTAATGAGGTTGTGTTTCTAAAAACAGATAGTGTGTTTGAATTGGCGTTGGTAACTGCCATATCAAGTTTTCCATCATTATCAAAATCTGCTACAACATGCTGCCATGGTTGAGCACCTGTAATGTTATTAGTTGTGGTTAAGAAATTGCTGGCACTAAAAGATGTTGGTGTACTTGTGTTTTTGTATTGATTAAGGCGGTCTGATGAAGCTGCAATAACGCTTATGTCAACTTTTCCGTCTTCGTCAAAATCTGCAAGTTCAATGCTTCTTGAGCCGGTCACTCCATTTACCACATCAGTTCTTGTAGCAAATGATGAGGTGGTAATACCTGGATTTCCGGCAAATGTTGGAACAAACTGCTGTCTGCTTGTGGTAGTGTAACTACCGTAGGTTAGCGTTATTGGGGCTACAATTGCGCCATGTGGAACGCTAACTGTAATCGTAGTAGATGAGGCGGTTAATACGGTTGCTTTTGCCGATCCAAACCAAACTACATTTCCAACAAGTGAGCTGCTAAAGTTAAATCCGTTGATGGTAACCACTGCATTTGGCGCTGCGGCAATAGGTGTGAAGCTTGTTATAACAGGGCATGATAATAAGCCTATAGTATTACTTGGAGCAGTTGTAAATGCAGGGCTACTACTAACAATACGTACCCTGTAATTTGAACCCGATGGTATACCTTGAGGTACATTACCATTTATTGTTCCTGAGTTTGTTCCAATGGTAGAACCAATAATACTTGGATTAGCAAAACTTCCGCTAGAGTCAGATAATTGTGCTGTAAACATATTGCCTAACATAAACTGTCCGGCAGGTGCGCTAAATGGAACACTAATAGCTGTTCCTCCACAATACGGACCTGAATTAACATAACCGGCAGCAAATGTCTCAACATTATTAATCAACACTCTGAAGTTGCTATAGCCTGAATTTACTGCGATTATATCTTGTTTACCGTCCATGTTTAAGTCGGCAGTTTCAACACAACCTATATCAGAGAAACCGGTGTTCGCATAGCTTAAGTCGAAAGAAAGTGAACCCGTTGTAGAGTTGTTTTTTATTAATGCAACAACTCCTGAAGAGGATGTATTTCCTGAGACAATATCTAGTTTGTTATCGCCATTAATGTCGGCAATAGAAGTACTAAATGCCGATGTATTTGTTGTAACATTTACAGCTGATGCGAAGCTGGATGCAGAGAATGTTCCGCTTGTATAAAGGTTTCTGTAAATAGAAAGTCTAGATAACGAGTTACCTGTTACTATAATGTCTTGTTTGCCATCATTATCCATATCTGCAACATTAACAAAAGAAGATACTGTACTGCCGGTAGTGATGTTAAAGTTGTTAAACATTGATGCTCCGATAATACCTGTAGCATTACGCATAATAGTAAAGGTAGCACCACTCGAGTTACCTGCAACGAAATCAGTTTTGCCGTCATTATCTAAATCACAGGCGTTTATTGTTACTAAATTGGTAGGAGTGTTTATTGATGTTCTGTTTGCAAAATCACTCGCACTGATACTTCCTGCAATACTGGTATTCTTAAATATAGATACATAGCCAAAACCAGCGTGGGTAACTATAATATCCAATTTGCCATCGTTATCAACATCGGCTAAAGTACCATATCTGGTGGCTGCTGTTGCTGCTATGTCTATGCGTGTAGCAAAAGAAATTGAACCATTCGTACTTGTGTTTCTAAATATGCTTATTTGATTGCTTGATCCCCCAATAAAAACAACAATATCCAATTTGCCATCACCATCTAAGTCGCCTAATGCTGATTGTGATGAAGCGTTTGAAATCGTATAGGTTTGAGCCAATAACATTGAAGATGTTGTAAACGACTGACCGGTGCTGTGAGCATTTCTGTAAATTTGAATTGCTGCAGTGCCCTCGCTCGATATTACAAGATCTTGCTCACCATCACCATCTAAGTCACCTGTTATTGCATGGCGTGGATAGTAATTTGTAGAGAATGAAATACCCGGATTTAAAGTACTTGCACTAAAGGTGGCATTACTACCTAAGTAAGTTGTATTAAATGCTTCTTTAGTTGAAGCAATCATACCATTACTTAAAACAGTAAGTGATATAGACTTGTAGCTGGTTCCTGCAGGGATTGCAGCTGTTAAGCTTGTAGTTGAAGCTGTTAAGGCTGGAACAATTATTCCCCCAACATTAATAAGGTTTTGCGATGGAGTTGAAGAAAAGTTATTTCCAGTGATAGTTATGGTTGTTCCTAATGGACCGCTTGTTGGAGATACAGCAGTTATTTGAGGACAGTTTGTAATTGATAGGTTTGAACGGCTATCGTTACTTTCCAATGCAGGACTGGTTGAAATTACACGAATACGGTAGTTTGTTCCAATGGTTATGTTGGATGGAATACTCGCATTAATAGTACTTGATGTGGTACCAATAATAGAGCCTATTGTAAGAGGATTATTGAAGCTGCCATTTGCATCTGATAATTGAGCAGTGAAAATATTACCTAAGTTAAATGTTGTGGTTGTAGTAAAACCAACTCCAATGGTTGCACCTGCACAAATTTGTCCGGTAATTTGATTTGTACTAAAGAACGAAGTGTTGTTCGGATAAATATTAATCATACCAACTCCATACGAGGTAACAATTAATTCAGGGCGTAAATCATCGTTAATGTCAACAATTGCAACTCCATTGGGCTGTGATGCTGTGTTCAATGAAATTGGAGTGGCAAATGATGATGTGCTGATGATACCACTTGTGTGGGCATTGGCGTATACCGATATTGTATTACTACTCAAGTTACATACTGCAACATCAACTTTTCCATCACCGTTTATGTCACCAGTTGCTATCCCCCATGGGCCATTACCTGTTGCAAAATCAACTTTAGATAAGAAGTTGATTGTACTAGAAGTAGAGTTATTTTGAAATAACGAGAAGTTTGAGCTTCCTTGGTTGGTAACCAATAAATCAGGTTTATTATCATTGTTAATATCATCAATAACCATTGTTCTTGGCGAACTGTTTGATGCATAATTTAAAGGAACAGCAAAACTTATAGAACCCACAGTACTGGTATTTCTGTATATGGCTATTGTATTATTTAAACTATTTGCTACAATCATATCAACCCATCCGTCTTCATTTACATCATGTAACACAACAGAAACAGGTCCGGTATTAAGTCCTGTGCTTACATCCATTCTGGTAGCAAACGATGATGAGTTGATACTTCCAGGTGTACTTATATTTTTAAAAATGGATACATTATTGGAAGAGAAGTTTGCAGTCACCAAATCAAGTTTACCATCTCTATCCAGGTCTCCATAACTTAATCCGTTTGGATTACTGGCTACAGAAAGATCTGTTCTTGTTTCAAATGAATTGGTGTTAATTAAATTTGTTATTCCCGCATTTCTTTGTACCGATATAATAGCTGCCCCGTTATTAATGGTGACTAAATCTTTTAAGCCATCCCCATCTATATCTACCATTTGTGAATTCCAAGCTGTTGATGCTGCAGTGAAATTAACTGGAATAGCAAGAGTGGAGCTATTTATTACACCTCCTGTTGATTGGTTTTTAAATACCACATTTGATGTTGGGGCTGATGGACCATTGTTAGGTAAAACGATATCAGGTTTTTTATCCTGATCTACATCGTATATTTCAATGTTCATTGGATTTGCTGTAGACCCTCCCGTTGCGAAAGGAACAGCTGTGCCAAAAGTAGAAGCGGTTATGGTACCAATTCCGTTATAACTTATTTTAAGTATTTGTGGCGATAGCGCTGTGTGTGTTAAAACAGTTACACTTACAGGAGCATTTATTGCACCTGCAGGCACCACTACGTTTAATGTTGTGGTTGTTGCAGATACAACTGTACCTCTAACAGAGCCAAATTGAACAATGTTTTCTGATAGTACGGGGCTAAAATTTGTACCTCCAATTGTAAGTGTTTGACCCACTTTAGCAACGGTAGGTGTGATTGTGGTGATCTGCGGAGGTACAATAATGCGAATATTGTTTACTGATTCCTCAGAAATTAAAGACGGTGATGTGGCGATCACTCTTAAACGATAGTTGTTGCCGGGAATAGCATTAACCGGAATGGTACCTGTTATCACCCCTGATGTTGAAGATATAATGGTTCCTAGGTTTGTAGGATTCTGGAAACTTCCACTCGAGTCTGATAATTGGGCAGTAAAAAAGTTACCAGGATTGGCTTGCATGGTGAAGGTGAATGGTATTTGTATGCTTGCTCCAGTGGCGTAAAGAGCTGGTGAAATACCATTTACTGAAAAAATTGAATTTTGATTTTTGAAAATGTTAAGAGATAAGCTGTTGTTATTACTGAACAACAAGTCATTTCTCTTGTCACCGTCAATATCAAAAGTTGTGAAAAATAAACCTACAACCTGATTTGAATAATCAATACGTGTTCCGAATGAACTTGCACTTATCATTCCTGATGTAGCATTATTTTGCCATACCGAGAAACTTGTATTATTATTATATGATGTAACTAAATCCAATTTCCCATCACCATTAAGTTCTACGAACTCAAAGTCAGATAAAGCAGCAGAGGGGTTGGCATTTAATGTTATGACATTATTTAATGAGGATGCATCAATTACACCTTGAATACTATTGTTTCTTCTGATGTAAACGTTAGTACCCGATTGTTGTATATAGCTCACATCAATCTTATTGTCATTATCTATGTCTTTAAGTTCGATATCATACGGATTTGTTGATGCGGAATAATCTACTTTGGTGTTAAAGCTAAAAATTCCTGATGTTGAAGTGTTTTTTAATATCGAGATTGTATTGCTTCCCGCGTTTCCTACAACAATATCTGATTTTCCGTCATTGTCCATGTCGGCAATTGCAACATCCCAAGGGTTTGTACCTGTTGTATAATTAACGGGGGAGGCAAATGATGTTACGCCAGGATAAGAGTTGTTTTTTAAAACACTAACGCTGTTTGAGTAGTAGTTTGTTGTGATGATATCAATTTTACCATCTCCATCCATGTCTGATACTTCTAATCTGTAGTTGTAGCCTCCGGTAATGTAATATTGTGCTCTGCTGCTAAAATTGCTCGTAGTGAAACTTCCACCATTGTCAGGAATTAAATTCCTGATTACCGAAATGGTAGATGATGTTCCGTTTGCAGTAATAATATCAAGTCTTCCATCACCATCAACATCGCCTGTTTTAATATTAGTAATGTTCGATTGACCATTTAAATAAACAGGATTGTCGAAAGAAGATGCAGATATGCTACCTTGTTGCGAAATATTTCTTCTGATGGAAATTGTATTTGTAGAAGCTTCTATAAGTTCGGGCTTACCATCATTATTTAAATCAGCTACATATGATGTTTGAACCGTTGAAAATCCAGAAAGTTGAGCGCCACTAGAAAAGGAGTTAGCTACTAAAGTACTTGAATTATTGTAAGTAGTTGAGTACGGTTTTGATGAAAATGCAGTTAATCCGTTTCTTGTTACAGAGATTGGCTTATGCGTTAAACCCAATGGAACATTAACAACTAATTGAGTTGCAGTTGCTGATAATACCTGGGCTCTACTTGCACCGAAATATACGACATTGTCAGCCGGGGTAGTACTAAAGTTTGTTCCAATTATGGTATCTGTGATTCCGATATTTCCAACCGTAGGTGAGAATGATGTGATTGTTGGTAATGGTCCTAGTGTTGGTGGTGGTACCGTGTTACTGGTCCAAGATGCAGTCCAACCACTACCAGTTACTGAACCATCGCTTGACCATACAATAAACATATTGCCTGAGTTAGCAGTAAGTACAGTTGGGATTTGCGATAACGAGCCGGCAATTTGTGCGAGTTGTATCCCTGCTGTTGATGTCCCATCATAGATGGTCAGATAGTCGCAGCAGCTCTCCCCATTAAAACTATTGAAGGTCATAGTTATGCTGGTAGCCCCAGCAGGTTGAATGAGTAGGTTGGAATACTCTCCGTTTCCGTAACCAAAAGATGGTCCTCCTGAGTCGTAAAAGTTACCACTTGCCGAGTTGGTAGAGCTTACTGTACCCATGTTAATATTAACTTGGGCTTTTACTAAATATACTTGTAAAAGCAAAATTAGTGATGCCATTACTGCTCGTAATGTGCTTTTGTTGTTCTTCATAGTATTTGAAAGTTCGAAAATATTTCTGCAAAATATGTTCAGAATTTACCATTTCAAACAACTATATCTTAATAACATAAAGATTTAATTTATTTTAGTGTTTTTTAAGAAAAAAGCAGCCTTTTTGGGGCTGCTTTCAATACATATGGGCGTGTTTTAATCCTTATTTAATACCAACAAAGGAGTTTTTGTATGATATGCCATTCGCTTACTTAAACTGCGGTGGAATAGGCGGTCAAAAAATCCTCTTTTGTGTTTAGCCATCACCAATAAATCAACATGCTTTTCGTCAATGTGTTTATCAATCGTACTCATCACATCATCGCTCTCTTCATTAATTAAAGTAATGTCGTGTTTGGCTAAACTTTCTTTGTTTTTTAAGAAGTAATTATTGTCTGCGTTAAAGTACCTGTCGTAATCATTTTTAACATGTAATACAGTTACCTTAGCATCATACAACTCTGCAAAATATAACACACGAGTTGCAGCCGGTAACTCAGGCTCGTTAAAATCTGTTGAGTACATTACATGCTTAATTGGCTTGTAAGTATGGTTTGGTGGTATAACCAATACCGGAACTTCTGATTTGCCAATTACAGAAGCTGCGTTGCTTCCTATTAACAATTCGGCTAAACCACTTGCACCGGTGGTTCCCATCACAACCAAATCAATAGTGTGCGATTTGCAAAATGTGATAATTTCATCGGCAATAAAACCTGTTGCTGAGTGAAAATTACAAACTACATTACTATCTTTTATAAAACTTGATTTGAGTTTTTCAACTCCTTCTTGTTCTACTTTTTCAATTTCATCAATATAAATTTGGTACGTTTCGGCCGGAAACGAAGGATCAGCAATAGGAATTTGTTTAATGTGTAGTATGTGCAACTCTGCTCCGCATTTTTCGGCAAGCTTAACAGCATAACCTAAAGCGTTGTTTGCTAC
>CAZRVA010000078.1:0-12408 GCA_964603255.1 uncultured Chitinophaga sp. | reverse complement strand
AATAAATATAATTGAGGCGATTCAATCAAAATCAGTTTAAAAAAGTCAGGAGCTATTTGTAAAAAAGGCATGTGAAGCAGAACAAAGAGTACGAGAAAAAATAGAATAACTTTATAATTATATAATCTGTTTATAGTTGTCAGGATTTGCTTCATGGACTAAGTTTCTTAAAAAATTTGACAATTAACCAACTTATTGGCGAATCTCCCCTCATTAGTTTCGCTAATACTCTCAACACTGTAAAGTTTTATCAGTATACGTACATCTGTATATTTTGTAATATTTTCAGTAATGATACCAAAGTTTAAGCCAAAGGGATTCAGGTTTAATTTGTGTTTAATACAATTACAAATACGCAATAAAGCCGAATAAAAACAACCTTGGGTTTAAACGGAATGTATTTTTTTACATTAAAGGTCTGACGCGTAACTTACGCCTACCTTGAGTTTTACCTGCACTCATTTCACTACTCTCATAAAAAACAGAAAAAGTCATCTATTTTTCTACAAATCAAATTAGACATTGCGTTTTACCGAAGGTAACTAACCTATACATTCTTCTCACCCTTGCATTTTAACTTAAACAACAGTTTGTAATTAATTCTTCTTTTTCAAATTGATTAAATAATAAACGGGTATGCCCAATACCACAATGCCTATTCCGGGTAAAGTGTATTCTGGTTTAAATGCAATGAGGTTGATGCAAATAAATGTGGCCATTACCATGTACAAAGCAGGCACATGTGGATAACCCCAAACTTTATAAGAACGCTCGGCATCGGGTTGTTTTTTGCGTAAGATAAAAACACCTGCAACAGTTAATATGTAAAAAATCAAAACGGCTATTACTACGTAATCCAATAAATTACCATAACTGCCGCTTAGTGTTAATAGGCTTGTCCAAATGGCTTGTATTACCAAAGCAAATTGCGGTACATGGTGTTTGTTTAAGGACGATGCACGTTTAAAAAACAATCCATCTTTAGCCATGGCATAATATACGCGCGCACCACTTAAAGTTAATCCGTTGATGCAACCAAACGTGCTGATCATAATTAAAGCAGCCATAATGGTTAAGCCAATGGTACCAAAAATATTATTGAGCAATAAGGTACCTACCCTGCCATCTTTGGCTGTTGCAATATCATTAAAAGGTATGCTGTACAAATAAATGTAGTTGATAAAAATATATAGCAACAGTACACTTAACGTTCCAATAACTAAAGATAAAGGTAAATTACGTTTAGGGTTTTCTATTTCGCCACCTGTAAAGGTTACATTATTCCATGCATCACTGCTAAAAATACTGCCCACTAATGCGCCACAAAAAATTCCCCAATAATTGTAAGTATTAATTTGCTCGGGCAACTGCCAATTGATGTTTACCGCAGGTTGTGTAACTATAAAATAAAGTCCAGCGCCAATCATAAATAACAACGCACCAATTTTAGTAACAGTAAAAATATTTTGTACCAAAGCACCAGTGCGTATACCTTTAAAATTGCTGTAGGTAAGTAGCCATACAATTAATATCGCTAAAATTTGTTTGGTTGAAACCGCAATTCCACCCAACTCAAACAATACATTTTGATCACTTATGGAAGGGAAAAACACACCGGTATAAATGGCAAATGCCACAGCAACAGCTGCTATAGTTCCGGTTTGAATAACAGAAAACAATGTCCAACCATATAAAAAACCCACCAACTTGTTGTACGATTCTTTCAGATAAATGTACTGTCCTCCGGCTCTGGGCATCAATGCAGCTAGTTCGCCATAACTTAAAGCAGCAAATAAGGTTAATACTGCTGTTGCTACCCATGCTAAAATTAGCATTGTTGGCGATTGTAACTCAGCACTCATAGCCGCAGGAACAATAAAAATGCCGGAGCCTATCATGCTTCCCATAATAAGCATGATACAATCGTTAAGAGATAATTTTTTATTCAAGGTGATTAATTTTAAAGAAGGTAGGAAAATAATTTTCAAAAAAAAACGCACTGTGAAAAGCAGCGCGTTTTTGTATGATTTGTTCTATTATTTATTTTAACTCAAAAGAGGCTGAACCTATTTGGAAGCCATCAACAAACAACTCCACTTTGTAATCACCTTTACCAAACGTTGAACCTTTAGTCCAATATGTAGTAACTTCTTTCGCTTTCTGATCAAACTCAATTTGCTGTTTGGTAGAGTACAACGACTCTTGTCCTTGAAAAGTAAAGGTACCCGAACCTGCAGCTTCGTTATAAAGTGTAGCGCCATCCGGACCGATAACTTTCATGAATATTGTTTTTTCTCCGGGGTCGTTTACATAATTTTCATCAAGCGTAAACGTAATTTTTAATTTCTCTAATTGTGTAGCACGATTGGTTTCGCGCTCTTTACCGTTGCTTCTGCTTTTTACTCCTGTAACAAAAATAGATTTGGCGTTTAACTTGGCTCCAATGGCTACCTTATTGTTCAGGCGCACATTTTCCATGGTTAAGTTTTCATTTTGGCGTTTTTCTTTATCCACCTTACCTCGCAAATCTCTGTTTTCGTTATTTAACTGAGTTATTTGATTTGATAAAGAATCTATCTGATTCAAATATTTACGTTTGTAATAACGCAATTGGTCAATCTCTTCCATTGCCTTTTCCAACTGCGCTTTGTTTAATCTGCCCGAACGCAACAAACTTTCAATACGCTCGGCATATTCTTGTAACGAATCGTTTTTTTCCTTTAAAAAGGCATCCAATTCGCTGTTTTTACCTTTGTATAAATCTAGGTTTGATTGCGTTTCACCCAATATTTTTTCCAATTCTGCTTTTACCGAATCTGTTGCAAATAAGGTTTCTTCGGTTTGAACCAATTTTTTATCGGTACTGAAGTAATTGTATATAAAAAGGCCATTTAAAGCCAATAATATTACAATAATAATAATGTAGTAAATTCTACCCGAACTCTTACGTTGTTCTTCCATGTGCGCAAAAATAACAGAAATTCTTAAAAACGATACCGCATTATCAACGTGTGTATGTGGGATATTTTTATACTTTTGCCCAAGTTTTAATTAATTATCACACCATTGGAAATAACAACAACACCTTTAGCAGGTTTATTGGTGATTAAACCAAAAGTATTTTACGATTCAAGAGGCTACTTTTTTGAGCCTTATAACAAGCAACGTTACATCGATGCCGGTATAAACTTTGAGTTTGTGCAAGACAACCAGTCGCTTTCGCAATTTGGTGCTGTTAGAGGATTACATTTTCAGGCTCCACCATTTGAGCAAGGTAAATTGGTGCGTGTGGTTAAAGGCGCAGTTTTAGATGTGGTGGTTGATATTAGAAAAAACTCGGAAACTTACGGACAACATTATGCCATAGAGTTAAACGAAGAAAATATGCTTCAATTCTGGATTCCACCAGGATTTGCGCATGGTTTTGCAACCCTTCGCGACAACACCATTTTTGAATACAAATGTACCAACGTGTACAACAAAGAAAGCGAAGGCGGTATTTTTTGGGATGATAGCGACTTAAAAATCAACTGGCAAACTGAAGCACCAATTGTTTCAGACAAAGACCAGGTTTTACCACAGTTTAAAGATTTTGTTTCACCCTTTTAATTAACACCACAATGGAATTAGATCAAGAAACGTTGAGTTTATTAAACCAACTCAAGCAAAAATACACCAAATCGGGGCAAGACATTAAAGCCTATTTAGAAGGGTTATTACATGCAAATTACCTAAACTACTGGGATTACGTTGAGGTAGATACTTTACTTACCTTACAAAAGCCGCGTACACCAATAAAAGATGAAGTTATTTTTATTATCTATCACCAAATAACTGAGTTATACTTTAGGCTTACGTTGCACGAAATGGAACAAATTGCAAAACAATCAGAAACCATAAACCCTGATTTTTTTGCCGCACGTGTTAAACGTATGAACTCATACTTCCGTAACCTAACGCACTCTTTCGAGATTATGGTTGACGGCATGGACCACAAACAATTTTTGAAGTACCGCATGAGTTTGTTACCTGCCAGTGGATTTCAAAGTGCACAATACCGCATGATTGAGATTTGTGCTACCGACATGATTAATTTGGTTGATAAAGACCACCGTAATAAAATTACATTCGAGTCGTCTATTTACGACCAATTTGAACACATTTACTGGAAAGCCGGTGCTACCGAATTAGCCACAGGTAAAAAAACTTTAACCTTAACTCAGTTTGAAGATAAATACAGTAATAACTTAATTGAGTTGGCTAAAGAATACGCCACCAAAAACCTTTGGGTTACATTTAAAAATATGCCGGCTGAGGCGCAACAACACGCTGAGTTACGCGAACAACTTCGTCAGTTTGATGTGAATGTAAACGTAAATTGGCCTTTGCAACACTACAAATCTGCAGTTAGGTATTTACACAAAAACCCGGAGGATATTGCTGCAACAGGCGGTACAAACTGGCAAAAATATTTACCTCCACGTTTCCAAAAACGTATTTTTTACCCTGAGTTATGGAGTGAAAAAGAAATGGAAGAATGGGGAAAACAGGGCATCATCGACCTGCTTACTAAAAAATAATTCGTTACAGAAATAATTCCGCCAGAGGTAAATCCTCTGGCGTTGTTATTTTAATATTGGTGTATTCGCCTTTTACCAAATTAATTGAATGTCCAGCTTGTTCAAAAACCGAGGCATCATCTGTAAATGTAGTTTGATATGTAGTTGAAGAATACGCTTCTTTGAGCAACGTTAAATTAAATACTTGTGGGGTTTGAATCAGGTAATATTTGCTTCTATCTACCCCAACAGATTTGCCATCATTTACCATCCTAATGCTATCTTTTGATGGCACGGCAACTATTGCGTTACCTAACTTTTCTGCAGTTGCAAACGCTTCATTAATCACATCAATCGAAACACATGGCCTAACGCCATCATGTATGGCTACTAAACCATCATTGGGTAAAGCATTCAAACCATTTAAAACAGAATAAAAACGCTCGTTGCCACCTTTAACAATGGTATGCGGTAAAGAGAAATTATATTTCGTACACAACTCATTCCAATAAGCCAATTGAGCTTCGGGTAAAACCAAAACAATTTGTTTGCAGTTGGAGAATTTTTGTAGTGTGTGCATTAACACTGGCTTACCTTTAAGCAACAAAAATTGCTTTGGTATTTCGGTTCCCATGCGTAATCCACTTCCTCCTGCAACTACTAAAGCATATTGGTTCATGTTTAGTGGTCGGCAGTTTTACTTTTGCTAAACTTACTTTTTAACTTAACAGCAGGTACCCAAATTTTAGATAAAAGGTACTTAACCGGATTACTTTTTTCTACGTGCCAAACGGTGGTACGTGCGTCTTCAAGTGGTTGCTCGTGCAAAGTGTACGCATATGCTGCAATACTGGTTCGGTATTTACCTTCAGGGAAACGAATGGCATCATAACCATGCAAAGTATAACCACGGCAAAGCATGATGGCTAATCTGTTAAATGGCACATCAACTTCAGTTTTAACACCGGTATCTGCATGCTCCAATCTTAACTCGCCTCCGTATTCTTTTTTCCAATCTTTGTTAATGTACAACAATAAATTAAGGTTTCTAAACCATTTATCGTTTAATGGATGATAGTTAAAATCGGCATGCATATCCAAGAAACTACCAGTTTTACCTTGGTGTATACCACCTCCGTAAAATGCATTATCTACAAACACATCCTCGTTACTTACGTACTTTAACCATTTTTGAAAACGCTCTGAAATAAAGTCTTGGTGCAATTCTTCAAACAAACCACCCAACTCTCTGAACTTAGATTTTTCGAATTTATTTTTACCAAATACGTAATCGGCACTTGGTGTTTCTATGTCTGGAATTAAGTTGTATAACTCCGTTAATTTGGCTTCATCACAAATACCATCAACAGCTAAATGCGGAAATGGCTTAGCATTTAAAAAATCATTTCTGAATTTTTCTTTATTCGCTTCTATATAATCAAATCTAATCATAACGGTAAAAGTAATTGTGTGTAACAAATATGCGCATTAGCATTGATACTTGGGATGATTATTATCAAATTTTATAGAATATATTGCAATCTTATTACCAGACAACTAATTGGGTCATTTAAAAGTCTAAATACCTGATTTTAAAATTTAACGTTAAACCATTTTAGCTTTAATCTGTTTACAAGGGGTGAAACCATTTATACTACTGTTTACATGCGTTTGTTTAACTTTAATAGGAGGCTCATTATTCGGGCAATCTGTTAGTGGATTTGTTAAAGATTCGGCCACGGGCGAGGCCTTAGTTGGGGCTATTATAAAAACCATTGACGGCAAAAAAGGCGCTGCAACCGATGTTAAAGGTTATTACAAAATTGATTTAAGTGAAGGCACATACACTTTACAAATTTCTTACTTGGGTTACGTTTCCCAGCAAAAAACCATAAACGTAAGTGGCAACATCAACCTATCATTCACACTAAAAAGTAATGCTGTAACCACCCAAGAAGCTGTAATTACCGGACAAAGAACCAACAAAAACGTAACCAGTACAGAAATGAGCCGCGTGGAGCTGAGTGGCGAGCAGGTAAAAACTTTACCTGTAATATTTGGTGAACCTGATGTTTTAAAAGCCATCACACTTTTGCCTGGCATAAAAAGTGGTGGTGAAGGCGGAACAGGATTTTATGTTCGTGGAGGAGGGCCCGATCAAAACTTAATTTTAATGGATGATGCAGTAATTTATAATGCATCACATTTGTTAGGTTTTTTATCGGTATTTAACACCGATGCGGTAAGAAATGTAGAGGTAATTAAAGGTGGTATGCCTGCAAATTATGGTGGCCGCTTATCATCTATACTTAATGTAAACTTACGCGAGGGCGATGACCAAAAGTATAAAATAAATGGTGGTGTTGGGTTGATATCATCAAGAATAATGGCTGAAGGCCCCATCCAAAAAGGTAAAAGTGCATTTATGGTTGCTGCCCGCAGAACTTACATTGATGCTTTAGCAAAACCATTTTTGAATGAAGAGCAAAGGTCAAACGGATATTACTTTTATGATTTTAATGCTAAGGCGCACATCAACCTAAACGAAAAAAATAAACTTTCATTCTCAGGTTATTTTGGGCGCGATATTTTTAATTTTAGAAGTCCCACGAACCAATTGGTAAAATTCCAAGTGGGGTGGGGCAATTCAGCAGCAAGTTTAAAATGGTTTCATAGCTTTAATAAAAACTTTTACTCCAACACTTTTTTAATTTATAACCGCTACGATTTAAATAATCAATTTGAGTTTGGCGATAATGGATTTAAACTTTCATCTGGTTTGGAAGATTTGAACGTGAAGCAAGATTTTTACTTTACACCAAACAAAAACCACAATATAAAATTTGGTGGTCAATACATTTACCATACGTTTAAACCGGGTATTGCAACCGGACAAGTTGGTACCATAACTATTAACGAAAGTATAAACAAACAGTATGCACACGAATGGGCTTTGTATGCCATGGACGAGTTTAAACTTGGTCCACGATTTACATTTAATGCAGGATTAAGAGCAGTGTTTTTTACCCAAGTTGGGCCATACACCGAACGTGTTTTCGACTCGGAAGGAATTGAGGTAGGGCAAGGTAAATCATATGATAAGGGAGATGTAATTGTAACTTATCCTGGACTAGAACCACGGTTAGCAGGAACATTTTTGGTAAACTCAAACACGTCAGTTAAAGCATCTTTTACCCGCACCTATCAGTTTTTACATTTAGCAACTACCAGTGGTGCGCAGTTCCCGGCCGACTTATGGGTTCCTTCTTCAAAATTAGTAAAACCACAATTGGCTTATCAATATGCTATGGGTATATTTAAAAACTTTAACGAAAACCTTTACGAAACATCTATTGAGGCTTATTATAAGCCCATGTACAACCAAATAGAATTTAAACCGGGAGCTAACTTGTTTTTCAACCAAAACCTAGAAAACGAAATGATTTTTGGTGAAGGTTTGTCATATGGAGTGGAGTTTTTTGCCAAGAAAAAATTTGGCAAATTAACCGGCTGGGTAGGCTATACTTGGAGTAGAAGTAAACGTCAATTTGATGAACTAAATGGCGGAAAACCTTACTTTTTTAGGTACGACAGAACGCATGATATTAGCCTTGTTGCATCATATCAATTTAATAAAAAATGGAGTGGTACTTTGGTGTTTGTTTATGGAACAGGTAATGCAGCAACATTACCCACATCGCGTTATGCATACCGCCCAGGTTATGATATAATTGAAAACGAACCTAAGTTTACGTTTGTTGATATTTATGATAAAATAAACGATTACCGTTTGCCCGCATATCACCGCATGGATGTGTCGTTTACTTATTTGCAAAAACAAACTGAGAAGTTTGAATCGTCATGGAACTTCAGTATTTATAATGTATACAATAGAGCAAACCCTTACTTTATTTATTTTGTTCCCGATTTAGAGGAGCTAAAAGTTAGGGCATACATGGTTTACCTCTTCCCTATTTTGCCATCAGTTGCTTGGAACTTTAAATTTTAAAAAGCATGAAACAATTATTAAACTACCTGATATTAAGTTTAAGCATGTTGTTGTTAGCTTCATGCGAAAAAGAAATTACTGTTGACTTACCCCCTGCTAAGCCTTTTCTGGTGGTTGAAGCGAGTATTAATCAACAGTTCCCTAACTTAAACTACGTTTACCTGAGTAGATCTGTTGATTATTTCAACCCAGATCTTTCGTTAAATGGTGTAAGAAATGCATTGGTATACATTACCCCAGGAACCATAGTTGGAGGTGATACTATTTGGAATGATAATGCGCGTATTCAGATGGTTGATATCAATACTATTCCGGGAATTGATGTGTTATTACCCGGATTTAGCGGTATTTACTTTAATGCATTTATTCAACCACAAGTAGGTGTTCCATACAAACTAGAGATAACCACTACCGACAATGAACGTGTAGTGGGATATACCAGCATACCAAAAATTATTGAAATTGACACTGTATTTTGGCGACAAGAATTTGACACACAAGAAGGCGACACAGACATGTATGTTACTTTTGAGTTTACAGATGGACCGGAGCAGAACAATTACCGTTTAGCAATACAAAATGGATTTAATCCTTATTTGTTAGGTTGGGGATCAGCATCACAATTCAGAACATTTGATGATGTATTTTTAAACGATGGAGTAAGACCATATAGCTTTTTTCGTCCGTTTGATTTTGGGGACACCCTTAGCTTATATCTCACCTCAATTGGAAGGAAAGAGTATCTATTTTGGGAATCTTTCTCAAGAGCCACAAATAATGGCGGACCATTTGCCACACCAATTTCAGTAAAATCAAACATTGAAGGTGGTATTGGCTCCTTTACAGGCTATGGTGTAAGTTTTAGAAGTGTTATTATTCGTTAGTTTCGACTAACACTTAGTGCTGCATTAAAAATCTTTTCGTTCTCTTTTGCCGACTTTTCTAAGTCTACAACAGGTTTAAAATAATCTCTGCTTAAATCGAAACCAAACTCCTCTAAATCTGATGGTTTTATTGCATAAGGTTGATGAACTTTACTGCCCTTAATCGCATTTAAATTAGGTAACCAATGTTTAACATAAGCGCCATCGGCATCGTATTGTTGTGCTTGTTTAATGATGTTAAAATATCGGAAACCTCTGGCATCATTTCCTATCCCGGCTGCATAGTTCCAATTGCCATAATTGCTACATACATCATAATCTATCAACTGACTTTCGAACCATTGCGCTCCCCATTGCCAGTTAATACCTAAGTTTTTTGTTAAAAAACTTGCCACATTTTGTCTACCACGGTTACTCATAAAACCTGTTAGCAACAACTCTTGCATATTAGCATCAATTAATGGAAAACCTGTTTTCCCGGTGCGCCACAATTCAAATAAATCTTTATTTGTTTTCCACTTTACATGCAAGTTTTGCAAGCCACCAACTTTAAAAATTGCACTGCCATGTTTAAGCGTAATAAATCTAAAATAATCACGCCATAGTAATTCAAAAACTAACCAATAAGTACTGTCGTTTTTAATGCGTTCGTTTTCGTAACGCTTTATTTCATCATAAATTTTTCGCGGACTGATACATCCTAAAGCAAGCCATGAAGAAAACTTACTGCTATAATTTGCACCCAACATTTCGTTGCGTGTTTCTTTATAATTCTTCAAATCATTATTTTGCCAAACATATTCATCAAGCCTTGCTAATGCAGCATCTTCACCACCTTTGAATTGAAGAACAGAACGGCTATCAACTTCAATATCTACCAAACCCAATGCTTGTAAAGTTGGCAATTGTGTATTGGGTATAGGTGTAATTGGATTTATTTTTTGTGGTGTTTTAAAACAATCCCTAACCTCTGATTCGCGTTCTACTTGTTTTCTGAAATCAGTAAACAGTTCAGGCAGGCGTTTAATGGTAAAAGGTAAATCTTCCAGATGAAACAACGTATGTCCCCAAAAGCCTCTGAAGCCTACTTTTAATTTAAACAAATGTTCATCCAATTTATCTTCCACTGCAAGCTCATCAGTTGCAGCTTCGCGATGATAATAAACCTCATCAATAGCTAAATCAGTACACAATTTAGGAATAACTTCCTCGGGCTTACCAACGTATACTAACAAATCGGAGCCCAACTTTTGTAGGTTAAATTTTAGTATGGAAACACTCTCTAAAATAAACTTAGTACGTAAACAACCTGTTTTAGGAAAACCAATGGGTAACGTTTTATAATCATCAGGATTAAAACAGTAAACTCCTAATACTTTATCTGCGGCACATGTGGCATTCCATAATGCCTCATGATCATGCACACGTAAATCATTTCTAAACCAAACCAATGCTTTTTGCATAACAATACAACCAACAATTTAAGGGTTAGTTTTGATGCAAAATTATTTTTACAAAGCTTTGCTTTGGCTCTTTAACCAGTGTATACAATTAACAACTATTTTTACAAAACGGTTCATATTTAGTGAATATCAAGGCTGTATTTACAAATACTAAATGCATTGGGTTGATTACCTTTGTGCCGAATGATTGTAAAAGACTACCCCGAACTTAAGGCGAACATATTATATAAAAACAAGCATCTGTCTACTATACTACCTGCGTTATTTCGTAAGCACAACACTGCTTACTCTCGCAAGCGTATAACCACACCCGACAATGACTTTTTTTATGTAGATTGCTTGCTACGCAGCCACAAAAAAGCTGTGGTAATGCTGCACGGGCTTGAGGGTAGCAGCAATTCTCAATACGTTAAAGGATTTGCCAATTTGTTTAATACAAATGGCTTTGATGTTCATGCGATAAATTTCAGAAGCTGCGGTGGCGAGTTAAATTTATTACCACAATCATATCACAGTGGTTACACCGATGACTTGGCTTTTTATCTGAAAACATTAGCTACCAAGTACGATTCTATTTATTTGCTTGGTTTTAGTTTGGGTGGTAACGTGTTGCTTAATTACTTATCAAATAGTAACGAAGTTCCGTTACAGGTTTCGGCAGCAGCGGCCATATCTGTTCCTGTTGATTTAAAAGGCTCTGCTATGGAGTTAGATAATGGCTTAAACCGCATTTACATGCAACGTTTTTTAAATAGCTTGTCTAAAAAAATGTTGGCAAAAAGCAAACAATTTCCGCAGCAAATAGATGTAAAAGGTATTCATAAAATTAAAAACTTTAAGGAGTTTGATGATGCCTTTACTGCCCCGCTACATGGTTTTAAAGATGCTAACGATTACTGGAGCAAATGCAGCAGTATGAATGTAATAAACACTATTAATACGCCTACCCTGCTCATCAACGCTCAAAACGATCCATTCCTAAGTCCAAGTTGTTTTCCTTATGAAGAGGTTGTTGACCATCCTTTTGTACATGCTATTTTTGCCCCATTAGGCGGGCACGTTGGTTTTATGCTTAATAGCAAACAAAGCTGGCTTGAACCTGTTGTACTCAGTTTTTTTGAGGACTAAAGTTTGTAATTTTATTACAATCGCTGTACTTTGTGGCAGACTAAAAACAGCCCAATGTCCCTATTAAAATCTATAAAAACATATTTTATTACCATTATACTGCTGCTTGCAACAATAAATTTATTTGCTCAGAAAAGGGTATTTGATAGCCTGGTTCAACAATTAAAAGTAATCCCACAAACAGACACAAATTACATAAACACCCTTAGTATCATTGGCATTCACTATCAGCACAGAGGTGTAGATAGTATGATTTTAATCGGTGACCAGATTATTAAACTATCTAAAAAACTAAACTTTACGAGGGGGCTTGGTAACGGTTATAAAATTAAAGGCATTGCATACATCAATCTTCAAAATAAGGA
>CAZRVA010000077.1:3212-12653 GCA_964603255.1 uncultured Chitinophaga sp. | reverse complement strand
TTGCATTAAGTAATACTTTAAAAGACGATGCTAAAGATTTATATTTTAAAGGTTGTCAAAGCCTGACAGAAAGCCTCACTAATTTCAACAATAAACTGTATTCTTGGGCAGTAATAAAAGCTTATTACTCCATTTTTTATATGATTAAAGCTGACTTTGCTTTAAGAGATTTTGCTTTAATTCGACATAAATGCATTTACTATTTACAAGCACAAGAAGGTTCAGTTCCTACTACAAAAGGGCGAACTAATAAAAACAGAAGTGATTATTCAGGTGACCATAAATCTGCATTAAACTACTACAAGGATTTGTTCTCTAATTCTGACATATTGCTATCACAAGAGATTGAAGGAATGAATGCATATCAATGGGTAATGAAAAAACGTGAACAAGTAAATTATCAAGAACGCGATTTTAAGGAACCTGACAGACCATCGTTTTTGGACTACATTAACTCAAGAATAAACACTGGAGAGTTTCTAAAGCTTATTGACGAAATTTATAACGACAAGGCACTAGTTCTAACTTTTCAACCTGAGTTTGCTCCAATAGCTATACCGTTACGTAGAGCAATTTTGACTAAGAAGAGTTTTGATGACCACGGTATTCAAGAAATATTGACAAATGAACAAGCCGAGCATTTAGAAAAATTCAACCCTTATGTTTTCAGATAGACAAAGAACAACTACTGCCAACAAATAGCGCTTAAACGAAGTGTACCCACTTCGATTTAAGCGTGTGTTGACTGAAGCGTGACGGGGTTTTGCACGACCTATGTGTTTTAAATATTTGGAATTATTTTTGCTGCTTGGTGGGTGGGTGTGTTGTTGGTGCAGCTTTACTTTTTTTAGCGCTCCGAGATGAAAATAGACATTCAAAAACAACAAATGAAAATATATTAACACTAACAAATGTCAACTTGAAATTATCGGTATTTTTTAATATTTAATTTCCTTATCTTAGCGATAGACGAAACGTTCTATAATCACCAACTTCGGTTGGCATAAAAAAGATAGCACCTATGACCAAAACCTATTTTATTAATTTTCAATAAATGCATAATGAGCAATAAGATATCAATTAAGTTTATAACAGCGTTTTTCGCACTCAGCTATTTTAGTGCTTTTTCACAAAACTGTAGACCATTCGCTGGTGAGATATATTATCTCAAAACAAAAACACTAAATCTCCGAACTCAACCTGATAAGAATTCAGAAATTGTAATAGTACTCGATAACATAAAACATTCACTTGAAGTGGTACATGAAGATAGTATAGTCAATAATTTTATTTTAGTAAATGCAATTAGAGATACCTTTAACTACTCAACAGGAGAAAAGGTTGTAATCGATGAAAAACTAGGGTGGGTGTATTCTGATTTCGTAAATTTTGATGGAGATAATATGTATTATTTCGCCCGAACAAATGGAAGATCGAGTGAGGAAGATATATTAAAAATCATTACAGAAGAAGAGGAACTAAAATTAACCAATAGCTGCCGTTATAATCCAACCCGACTTTCATACGCTTATCGCCAGTTAGGTATTAATCTATTTGACTCCGAAAATTATATTGAAGCAATTAAAAAATTTAATACAAGCATTGAATTGGCGACAGTCAACTCTATAGAGCATAAATTGATTTCTATCTATTATAGGGCTCAATGTAAAATGAACTTAGGCGATAACCGCGGTGCTATTAATGATTTTAAAACTATTAAAAGTGAGAAAACTACCAAAGTTGGTAACACGCTTGTTATCGGTTGGAGCTATAAAAGTGATAATCATAAAGTAAAAATGCTTGGCTTTAACATTCCATTAATAGACTTGGAAATAGTTCATTTGGATTTGGCCGTTTGCAATGCAAGATTAAAAAACTTTACAGAAGCTTTATCAGAAGTAAATACCGTTTTACTGAACAACAAGAAATCTGGAAACGCATACTACGTAAATGCTCAAATATATTTGGCTCAAAATTTTAGAGAAAAATCATGCAACGCAGCAAGTAAGGCAGGTGAATTGGGAATTGAAGAAGCCTATGATTTCATATCCGAGAACTGTAAATGATAAAATCTGAACTAAAGGTAATAAGAAAGGAATTCGTTTTAGAGGCACTCCTCCGTTCACGCGCACGTGCCGTGCGTGTGTAGATTGACACCAACCATAGGCCGAGTGTAATTTTGGAAGTTGTTTCTTCCACAAAATTGAATAATTTTATTCCGAAGTTTCTGAACAAAGTGTCATTGATTTTTTTTATACGGTAACATTAGCCCATCAATACAAAACAACAACATGCCAGACTTAACCCATACCGAAAACCAAATACAATGTGTTAGCGATTTTAACAGTTTAGTTGCAACAGATTTTGTTGGCAACATCAATGCAATATGCTGGCAGCGTAACTTACATGGTAATTTTAACGAGATACTGAACAAACTGGAGTTAGACAGAAATTTAACTGCTGTTGAACCGGAAGATTTATTAGCTTTAAATCTCACTGAACAAGGTGAGTTAGCCAGGGCAATTATTTTAAGCGATTGGAATTTATTGAAGGCTTATGGCGCTCAACCCACACTCAATGTAATTAAACAATATGATACAGACTACACGCATCACGTTGTTGCAACCGATGTGTATTCGTTTCATGTTGACCGCTCGCCTGTACCAACCGATACTTTTTTGTGCACTTACATAGGCGCACCCAGCGAGATTTTACCTAACGCACAAGCCATACAAAAAATTCAAATACCAGAAATACGCAATCAGTTACGTAATGAGTTTGATGGCACTGATGAAGCTTTTGAAACCTATTTAAAAGAAGAGTTTTTCGATTTACATTATCAACCCAAACCCAATGCAAATAAGGTTAGTTTAGGTATTGGTAACTTGTGGCGTTTAGCGGTAGATCACCCCGAAAGTAAAGTGCCACCTTGTGTGCATCGTGCACCCAAAGAAAAAAATGGGGAATACCGATTGTTGCTTATTTGTTAGTGTAAAATAAAAATTTAAACCGTCAAGGCGCTCAAATATTGATGATGATAAACTAGCCCAACTAATCTAATTTTTAATAAATTTGCATGAATGACTGACAAAAAACTTTACATCATTGCAGGTTGTAATGGAGCTGGAAAAACCACCGCTTCGTTTACTATCTTACCTGAAATTTTAGACTGTAAAGAATTTGTTAATGCAGATGAAATTGCGAAAGGTCTGTCACCCTTTCAGCCAGAAAATGTTTCTTTTGAAGCTGGACGCATAATGCTGAATAGGATAAATGAACTATTTACAGAAAATGAAAACTTCGCATTTGAAACAACCTTGGCCACGAAAAGCTATAAGTCAAAAATAATAGATGCGAAAGCAAAAGGCTACAGGGTTACACTATTATTCTTTTGGCTTCAAACCATTGAACTAGCCAAAGAAAGGGTAAAAACAAGAGTACTTGAGGGTGGACATAACATTAAATCAGATGTTATAGAGCGCAGATATTTAAAAGGAATAAAAAACTTATTCGATATTTATATGCCGATTGTTGATGGGGCATTAATTTTTGATAACTCAGAAGGTATTCACGAATTGATTGCCGATAAAAAAATTGATGGCATACTACAAATTTACAAAGAAGAAAAGTACAACCTAATTAAGAATTATTATGACAACGCTTGAAATTCAGATAGAGGAAAAAAATAAAATATTAAAAGGTCTTGAAACTACATACCAAAGACTTTTAGCTTTCAAAAAAGCAAAAAATAGTGAGTTGGTTGTTATTAGAGATAACAAAATAGTACGTATAAAACCTGAATAGTTGATGCACGATTGACCCCGCTATACTTTTAACCTTACAACAGAGTGAATAATTAAAACAATTTCAATCCATCACTATCCAACAACTCCACGCGTTTTTTCATTTTCTTTTGTATTACACTAAAATGATGCGCCTCTGCTTCAGCTACAAAACTAATAGCTGTACCGGCTTGCTCTGCCCTACCCGTGCGGCCTATACGGTGTATAAAATCTTTTGGCGAACGTGGTAACTCGTAATTAATTACAAAAGGTAAAAACGGAATATCAATTCCTCGTCCCATTAAATCGGTTGCAACCAACACTTGTACTTCGCCATTTTTAAATTTAGCTAAAGCTTGTTCTCTTGCTCCTTGACTTTTTTTGCTGTGCATAGCCAATGCTTTTATTCCGTTGGCATTTAACTTATCGGTAACCGTATCGGCCTTATGAACAGATGAGGTAAACACCAACACTTGATGCATATTGTATTGTTTGATAATATAACGTAGCAATGGGCCTTTTCGCTCTTCTTTTACGGCATAAGCTTCTTGATGAATTAGATCAAGGTTAGCTGTTTCTCCTTCAATTTCTATAACAACAGGATTGTTTAACAACACATCATTTAAGCTGCTTAAATCAGGACTTAATGTGGCCGAAAAAAGGAGGTTTTGTCGTTTGTTGGGCAACAAGTTTAATACCTTGTTCATTTCATCTTTAAAACCCAAGTTTAACATTTTGTCGGCTTCATCCAACACCAACACATCTACCTTACTTAAAAAAACGGCATTCTTTTCTACCAACTCCAATAATCGTCCGGGTGTGGCCACCAACACTTCTACTTTATTCATGTCCATCATTTGCGGATTGATAGATGCACCACCATAAACAGCCAATGTTTTTATGGGTTGCTCTAACAAATTACTAAATGCTTGATAAACTTTTTGAACTTGTATGGCCAACTCACGTGTGGGTACTAAAACTAAAGTATTAATATACCTATTTGGGCTGATGGGTTTGCTTTGTAGCAATTGCAAAGTTGGCAACACGTAACTTGCCGTTTTACCCGAACCTGTTTGTGCAATACCCAACACATCTTTACCTGCTAAAATAACGGGTATGGCTTCGGCCTGTATGGGATAAGGATTTGAGTAATATTGTTTCTCTAAAGCGTAAAGTAAATCGCGGTTTAAACCAAGCGCAGCAAACGACATAAAAGCAAATAAGATTAAAAGGCAAAGATAACTGAACTTATGGGTTTAACTATTGGGGTTGATTAGCACGCTTTAATTTCTGGTTCAACTTAAACAAATTAATCATTAACCTAAAACGCTCGGTTGGTGTGGTGGCCAAACGTTTCTCAAGTCTTTCGGCTTCGGTTGTTAATATGCGTTTAGTTGTTTTTTGCACGATTTCGAATTTAGCTAAAATTAGAATATTACCGCATATTTGTATCATGCACATTAGTAACCGACAATTATTCTTACAGCATCAAGCCCAAACCACACGTTTTCCTTTGTTGCTTGAGTTTGAACGCGCAGAAGGTATTTACCTATACGATAAAAACAACAAACCATTTATTGATTTGATTTCGGGAATAAGTGTAAGCAGTTTAGGTCATGGAAATAAACAAGTAAATCAAGCCTTAAAAAACCAAATAGATAAATACATGCACTTAATGGTGTATGGCGAGTATGTGCAAGCACCACAAGTACAGTTGGCACAAAAACTAACTTCGTTGTTACCACCCACATTAAACTCGGTATACTTTGTAAACTCTGGTGCCGAAGCCACAGATGGTGCACTAAAATTAGCCAAACGAGTAACCAAACGCACACAAATTATTGCATTTAAACATGCCTATCATGGCAGTACACATGCTGCATTAAGTTTAAACAGCGAGGAAGAATACAAAAATGCTTTTAGGCCATTGTTGCCCGATGTACATTTTTTAAACAATGGTAATTTTGATGAGCTATCAAACATAACAAACCAAACGGCTTGTGTAATTATTGAAGTGGTACGTGGCGAAGCTGGATATTTACCAACCGATGAAAACTTTTTAAAAGCATTACGTGCCAAATGTGATGAGCATTGTGTGTTGTTAATTTTTGATGAGATACAAACCGGAATGGGCCGAACCGGAAAAATGTTTGCTTTTGAACACAGCGGAGTTGTGCCCGATATTTTATTGTTGGGTAAAGCCATTGGTGCGGGCATGCCAATGGGCGCTTTTGTTTCATCACACAACATGATGATGACCTTAGCTGAAAATCCAATATTGGGTCACATCACTACTTTTGGCGGACATCCCGTGGTATGTGCAGGTGCGCTTGCCGGAATACAGGAGTTAACATCAAACACCTGGATTGATGATGTGAAAGATAAAGAAGATTTATTCCGTTCGTTGTTGGTTCATCCGGCCATAAAAAAAGTAAATGGCAAAGGATTGATGTTATCGTTGGAGTTAGAAAATTTTGAAACCAACAAAAAAGTAATTGATGGATGTATTGAAGATGGATTAATAACCGATTGGTTTTTGTTTGCATCCAACTGCATGCGCATTGCTCCGCCACTTATTATTACGCATGATGAAATTAAAAAGTCGTGTGAAATTATTGTTAAAAATCTAAATAAATTTTGTTAGCCGTTAAACCTTTGGTTACTTACATCATCAAAATCCGCAAACAAAAATACACAACCATGAGAAAGCTAACCGTATTAGGAATATTTTTTACCGCAGCATTAATGCTTACCTCTTGTCGTAAAAACGATGATGAGACAACCGACCTCGAAACACAATCGGCCACAGATAGTTATTTAATGGATGCCAATATTAATGATGCCATTAAAGAAGTGGATTGGGCAGCCAGCGAAAACAGTTTAGGCAAAGCAGGACCAACCGTTACGTTTGATACCACCGCATCACCCAAACAAATGCTGATTAATTATGGAAACGGCACCTTGTGTGCTGATGGAAAATTAAGAGCCGGAAAATTACGTGTAACCTTTACTGGTAGATACAGAGATGCAGGAACAGTAATTACCATCACACCCGATTCGTTTTACCAAAACGGGAATAAATTAGAAGGCACAAAAACAATTACCAATAATGGCCGTAATACCCGTAACAATTTATATTACACTATTGAGGTAAACAATGCAAAACTAACCACTGTTGATGGCAAAATACGTACTTGGACATCAACAAGAAATAGAGAGTGGATAGGTGGAGAAAATACCAAAGCTTTTAATGATGATGTATATCAAATTACAGGAACAGCAAATGGTGTGAGTGCAAATAATGTGGCCTTTACCGTTAACATTTTGCAGCCTTTACAAATAGATTTCAGTTGTCAATATCGCATTACTGCCGGAGAGGTTGAAATTAAACCTACAAACAAACTTACTCGTACTATTAATTATGGTTCGGGTACATGTGATAACAACTACACCGTAAAAATTGGCAACCGTACTTTCACTGTTTACAGATAACAGTAAGTTACCATAAATTTTGGTTGAGAAATGTTCAGTTTCAGTTTAGGCTGTACTGAACATTTTTTTTGAATATTAATTCCAAGAAATATCCTCGGGCGAATTGGCCATGTAGGCAAAATCTTCGCCTAGTAGTTTAACAACATTGCCCCACATGTTTTCCATGTCGTCATCAAAAATAATTTGTTCGTTGGCTGCCGCAACCCACCAAGCTTTCTCTTCTATTTCTTCGTTTATTTGATTTGGCTCCCAACCACTGTATCCCAAAAAGAACCTGAAATCGTTGGCCTCTGCAGTACCGTTGGTAATTAAATCGCTAATAAAACTGATATCACCACCCCAATAAACACCCGGCAATATTTCCATACTACCCGGAATTTCCTCGCCATGTTTATGTATAAAGTGTAACGAGTTTGGCTCTAACGGACCACCATAAAACACAGGGAACTCAAATTGTAAAAGGTCGGGAACAATTTCTCCGGTTAACATATCCAATGGCTTGTTTAATATAAAACCAACGGCACCAAAATCTGTATGCTCAGCAATAAGCACAACCGATCGCCTGAAGTTAAGATCCTCCAAAAAAGGTTCACTTACCAACAAACTTCCACGGGTAGGATTTTGAAACACTTTTTTTACTTGCTTTATCTTCAAAACGTTTACTTTTTAAATTATATACGCAAAATCATACCAAACGGTTGCACCAAGTATTACATTTGCAGGGTAATTATCCGAAAATAATTCATTTAGTTATTTATAATTTTTGAACACCAAGTTAATTTAATTGGTAATGAACGAACTAACCAATAAACACATTGCTGCATTAAGGGTTGATTACAGCCTGAAAGAATTTGACGAAACACACGTATTGGCAGATCCCATAAAACAGTTTGCCACTTGGTTTAAAGAGGCGGTTGATTCGAACGTAAATGAGCCTAATGCCATGACTTTAGCTACCGTTAAGCCCGATAATACACCAAGTGCACGTGTGGTTTTATTAAAAGGTTTTAGCGAAGCGGGGTTTAGTTTTTTCACCAATTACAACAGCCATAAAGGACAGCAATTATTGCAAAACCCTAATGTTGCTCTGGTTTTTTGTTGGTTAGAATTACAAAGACAAGTGAGAATTGAGGGTGTTGTTAAAAAACTCTCTTCAAAAGAAAATGACGAATATTTTTATTCTCGCCCGTTAGGTAGCCAAATTGGTGCCATTGCATCGCCACAAAGCACAGTTATTGCGGGTAGACATGTACTGGAACAAAACTACGCACTGGTAGAGAGCGAGTTACATGAAAAAGAACCTGAGCGTCCGGAGCATTGGGGAGGCTTTATTGTTGAACCTAAGTTAATTGAGTTCTGGCAAGGACGTAGCAGTCGTTTGCATGATAGATTTGAGTTTACCAAAACAGAAAATGGCTGGAAACACCATCGTTTAGCGCCTTAATGCGGTTATTAAATTTCTCTAAAACAGCACCATTTTAGCGTTTTAAGGTTTTTTGTGCTAAATTGCGGGCGTACAATAACTATTAAACCTTTTACGTTAACGATTCATGCAAAATATAATACTCGCATTTTTAACCTCTTTGCTTGTTGTAATTTTTGGAATACCATCCATTATTACGGTTGCCAAGTTAAAGGGGCTATACGATAAACCTGATTTCAGGAAATTGCATACCAGCAAAATTCCTCGCCTTGGTGGCTTGGCCATAATTGCCGGTTTTTCCATTGCGGTCAGTTTGTGGGGTATTGCCCAGGGTATCGAAACGCGTTTGCAATATTTACAAGCAGCTCTAATTATTCTATTTTTCTCTGGGCTAAAAGATGATATTGTTATACTTTCTCCCTACAAAAAATTAGTTGCGCAAATAACTGCAACTATAATTACTGTTGCCGGAGAAGGTATTTTAATCAATAATTTTTACGGACTTTTTGGTATTGAAGCCATTCCTATTTGGGCTAGTTATGCACTAACTGTATTTACCATTATTGTGGTAACCAACTCGTTCAACTTAATTGATGGTGTTGATGGATTGGCTGGAGGAATTGGGTTTATAACTGCAGTTACTTTTGGCATTTGGTTTAATTTCATTGACCAAACCGGGTGGAGCATATTGGCATTTGGATTAGCAGGTGCGTTGTTGGGTTTCTTGATATTTAACTTTAATCC
>CAZRVA010000077.1:0-3202 GCA_964603255.1 uncultured Chitinophaga sp. | reverse complement strand
GGGGTTTCTTTTTTGGAACTTTCCCCCAGCTAGAATTTTTATGGGTGATGCAGGATCTTTGTGTATCGGATTTTTACTATCAATTTTTGCAATCAAGTTTATTCAGTTTAACGCACCAGAGGCCGTTAATGCCTACAAAATAAAATCAGCACCTGGTATTGCGGTCGCTATTCTTATTGTACCTTTATTTGATACGTTAAGGGTATTTGTACTGCGTGTGCTTAAAAAGCAATCGCCATTTACAGCAGATAAAAACCACATTCACCACAGCCTGATTAAAATTGGCCTTGGTCACAAAGAGGTTTCTATGATCATGTACTTGGCGAATGTAGTGTTTGTGATGATTGCCTTTTTAATTCAGGACAGTTCTACTGCCGTAATTTTATTAATTGTAGGATCTTTGGCATTAATTCTGGCTCAAATTCCTGTTTATATGTTTAACCATAAACTACAAGACTTAGAGGTAGAAAATGGACCACTAATTCCGGAAGATTTAGTAAACGCAGCTAAATCTAAAGAACACGTAAATTAATTTACAACTTATTTTCTGCTAAAAACTCAGCCATCTTTTTAAAGGCTTTTCCCCTGTGGCTGATCTGATTTTTTGTAAACATGTCCATTTGCGCCAAGGTAATATCATATCCATCAGGCATAAAAATAGGATCATACCCAAAACCGTTGGTACCAATTTTTGTATCAATAATTTTACCTTTTAGTTCGCCTTCAAACACATACATTTCATCCATCCAAAACAAACAAATGCAAGTTACAAAGCGTGCTCTGCGATTTTCTGAACCTTGCAGTTTTTGCAGCAAC
This sequence comes from uncultured Chitinophaga sp., assembly GCA_964603255.1. Lineage (GTDB taxonomy): Bacteria > Bacteroidota > Bacteroidia > UKL13-3 > UKL13-3 > UBA6183. Next base: position 2,386 of record CAZRVA010000077.1, on the reverse strand, counting down.
AAATCCATGTTTGCATTATCATTTTTGGCCGCACCCGCATAACGGGCACTGTAAACACCCGGCTCACCATTTAAAGCCTCTACCTCCAATCCGGTATCATCAGCAAAACAATTGTAACCTAACTTTTGGTGCACAAAACGCGCTTTAATTAAGGCATTAGCCTGAAGTGTGGCTCCGGTTTCAGGTATCTCATCCAAAATATCTAAATCGGTTAAAGTAATTACTTCATAAGGCTCAACCACCATTTTTTGAACCTCTGCCGCTTTATGTTTATTGTGTGTAGCAAATACTAATCTCATATTAATTGTTAGGCTAATAATTTTTGTATTGCAGACCAAAGTTGTGTTTTATAATCACCTTTGTTGTGGTAATTGTTTACAAAATCTGCCACCATTACTTTGGCTGATTGTATTGGGTAAATTTGATGCACTTCGCGGTATACAAATTCGCTTGGTGCTCCCCAAACAATAGCATGTTTTGAATGTAATTGTGTAATTATTTCTTCTACCGAGAAATTTTGATTTTTTGACACTCTCACGACAGCCACATCATCCATGCTGAATTTGAGTGCTTTAGTAATTAAATTACTGAGCATTTCAACATTTTCACGACTATCATTATTAATATCATTGTATATAATGGCAATATGCCTTTTGTTTGCACCCGAATAATTCAACGTTTTTTGAATTGCCGGCTCATTTATAGGTGCAGTTAATTCGGGTTGAGTTGCAACAACAGGTTCTTTAGGCAAGGTTGGTATTGGTGTTTCAGCAACTACTTCTGCTACAGGTGTAATTGGTTTGAATTCCTCTACCGGTTTAACTGCACTACTCTCTGCAGGCAAAACAACAACCTCCGAATTTACTCTTGCGGCAAGCTCTTCCTTTGTTTCAAACACATACAACTCATCAAATAAGTCGATTACATTTTCAATATCGTTGGTCATATTTAATATAAAAACAATGGCAATTTCAATAAAAATAACCAAAACTACACATAGCCGAATTAATACCTGCGATTTTAATAACATTCAGTTTGGTACAGTATTCAGCGACCACATGTTTGTAGTTGATTATGAAGACGGAAAGTGGAGCAACCCGGAAATTTTACCTTACGGACCACTAAGCCTCTCACCTTCTACTTTTGCCTTACACTACGGTCAGGCCATTTTTGAAGGGATGAAAGCCTATAAAAATGCCAACGGTGAAGCACAATTGTTCAGACCAAAAGACAACATGAAACGTTTGAACCAAAGTGCAAGACGTATGGGCATGGCTGAGTTGCCTGAGGAAATATTTATGGAAGGTTTGAAGCAATTAATTGCAATTGATAGCGCGTGGATTCCTACAAACGCGGGAAGTTCTTTGTACATTAGGCCATACATGTTTGCTACCGATGATTTTGTAGGTGTGCGCCCGGCCAAACATTTTAAGTTTGTTATTTTTACTTGCCCGGTAAATGCCTATTACCCAAAACCAATTAGGGTAATTGTAGAAGAAAAATATGTGCGTGCATTTGATGGTGGTGTAGGCGCAACAAAAGCTGCCGGAAATTACGGTATCAGTATGTTACCAACTGCAGAAGCTAATCAAAAAGGTTTCGACCAAATTATTTGGACTGATGGCCGCGAACATAAATACATTGAAGAAAGTGGCACTATGAACATATTTTTTGTTATTGGAGATAAAGTGGTTACACCTGCATTAGATGGAACAATATTAGCCGGTGTAACCCGCGATAGCTGCATTAAACTATTACAAGCAAAAGGTTACACAGTTGAAGAGCGTAAAATTAGTGTAGATGAAATTGTAGCTGCTGCCGAAAAGGGCGAATTAAAAGATGCTTTTGGTACAGGTACCGCAGCTATAATCGCAAAAATTGCAGGTATAAATTATAAAGGTGTTGAATACACTTTACCAAACCCAGATGAACGTGAAGTAAGCAATTACTTGTACAAAACACTGGGAGAAATTCAAACAGGCCTTGCACCTGACCAGTTTAATTGGATTGAAAAAGTAAACTAAACCATATTTAAAAGCGAACTTCGGTTCGCTTTTTTTTGCACCAATTGTCACATTAAATAAGTTTAACAAAAGCATAATAATCGCTGTTTTTTAAGCCAAAATATTCCCCTATTTTGCAGCCCTAATTTTAGCATAAAACTGCATGCGTCACCTTTATATACTTATTCTGATAGGCCTTATATCGTTGCAAGTTAAAGCACAACAAACTACTGCAACCATAACGGGTATCATTAAAGATAAAAAAGATAATTCGGAACTGATTGGGGTGAGTGTCCTAATTAAGGGTACTTCATTTGGAGCAGCAACCGATGCCAATGGTCGTTTTACCATCAGAAATATAAAACCGGGAGAGTACAGCTTGG
>CAZRVA010000076.1:6681-12754 GCA_964603255.1 uncultured Chitinophaga sp. | reverse complement strand
ATATGAAAAAAACTACTTTAATATTGGCGTTGGCCGCACAAACCATGTTGGTTTTTGCGCAAAAAAGTGCTCCGGAAAATTGGTTTAACCTTGATCCTAAGCAGAACAAAGTAAATGGTGTAAGTACAGAAAGGACTTACAATGAATTGTTAAAAGGTAAAAGCGGACAAAAAGTTGTTGTTGCAGTGATTGATGGTGGAACTGAGGTAGTGCACGAAGACTTAAAAAGAGTAATTTGGGTAAACCCACGTGAGATACCAAATAACAACATTGACGATGATGGAAACGGTTATGTGGATGATGTAAACGGTTGGAACTTTATTGGTGGACAAGCAGAAAATGTTGCCGAAGACAACCTAGAAGTAACACGTTTGTACAAACAACTTAAGGCTCGTTACGAAAAAGTAGATACTAACAGCTTAGATGGTGTTGAGAAAGAAAACTACGCTTATTACAAAAAAGTAAAAGCAATATATACCAAAGGTTCTAGCGAGTATACTATGTACAACAACATATATACTGCATTAGAAAAAGGTGTAAATTATTTAACTGCAAGTTTGGGTAAAGATTCGTTAAGTATGGTTGAGTTTAAAGCTTATAAACCTATTAACATGAACGAGTCTATGGCACAAAACAGTATTGTTAAAACGTTTGAGGCAAGAAAGAAGAACTATGTTGTAATTAGTAAATTTGGAAATGATCTACAAGAAGCAAAAGAACAAATATCTAAGTTTGTTGATTATCACTACAACCTTGATTTTGATTCACGTCATATTGTTGGCGATAACTACGAAGTAGTTTCAGAACGCTTCTACGGTAACAACAGAGTTAGCGAACCAAACGGTGAACATGGAACGCACGTAGCCGGTATTATTGCAGCCGATAGAAATAACGGTAGAGGTATTAGTGGTGTTGCAGATCAGGCGCAAATTATGGTGTTACGCGTTGTGCCTGATGGTGACGAACGTGATAAAGACGTAGCAAACGCAATTCGTTATGCAGTTGATAATGGAGCTAAGGTAATTAACATGAGCTTTGGTAAAGGATTTTCTCCTTACAAAGAAGCAGTTGATGAAGCTGTTTTGTATGCACAATCAAAAGATGTTTTATTGGTGCATGCAGCAGGTAACGATCACAAAAACCTTGAAGTAGAAAATAACTTCCCTACAGATGCTATTGAAAATTACAATGCTTCAAATTGGATTGAAGTGGGTGCATCAAGCTGGAAACCTAAGAAGTTAATTCCTGCCGTGTTCAGTAATTATGGTAAAACTAAAGTGGATGTATTTGCACCTGGTGTAGACATCAACTCATGTATCCCGAAAAGTGCTTATGCAAGTTTTAATGGAACCAGTATGGCAAGTCCGGTAACAGCGGGTGTTGCAACAGTATTACGCAGCTATTATCCCGAGTTAACAGCTGCTGAGGTTAAAGAAATCATCATGCAATCTGCAGTAAAAGTTAAAGGTAAAGTATTTGTTCCCGGTACAAAGAAAAAAGTTAAAATGAATGAGCTTTGCGTATCTGGCGGTATAGTAAACTTATACGAGGCTGTTAAACTTGCTGAAGTTAAAATGCAGAGCAGAAAATAAATCTTGTTATACCTATAAATAAAAAGGCCGTGAGCAGCATGCTCACGGCCTTTTTTATGCGCTTAATTCGTGAATTATTTCTTAAGTATCTTCTTTAAGTTAGATGCTATAATCATAATCAACACCGCACCACTAAATGCCAACGCCATGTCTTTTTGTGCATCCCAAACATCGCCTTGCGTACCTAAATAGGCCGCTCCTTGGTGTGTAAAAAACACATCGGCAACAAGCCATTCTATAATTTCGTAAGCGCCACTAAAACTCATGGTAATTTCTATTGGTAAAATCCAACAAACCCAATTAGGCCAATCAAACCAATTTTTAAAATAATCGCGTAACGGGTATCCCAATAAAAAGCCAAAACTAAAATGTACTATTCTATCGTAGTGGTTTCTTTCTAAATGCAGTACATCTTTTATCCAATAACCAAGCGGATTTTCGGCATAGGTATACATAGCACCATAAATGTGCAACATGGTATAAACAAAAATTAACGTGTAACTTAAATCGCTAAACTTAAATTTTTTGTAGGTTAAGGTAAGTGTAACTAAAGCTATAATGGTAAGTATGTTTTCTATTATCCAATTGGCCAAATCAGCCGTAAAAACTAAGGTGTAACCCCAGAATAAAAGAAATATTACAAAGTAGGCTTTTAATAAATTGTTCTGGTTAAAGGCCGTTCGTTGTGTTGATGATGCAGTAGTTAATTTCATAGTTATTTTATTAGTAAATCAATGTATGTTCTTAATCGTGTTCTGTCTGTTTTGCTTAAATGTGCATATTGTGCGTATGAATCTTGGTGAAACAAAGAGAACAGTACATAACAATCTAAGTGCCCCTTTTCTTGCATTTCTCTGGCAGTTTTAAAATGCTCTTTCGGAGCTTGTTTAAGCATTTGTTCCCAACAATATACCTCAAGGTATTTTTGTTTGGTTACCGGGTTATCTTTTATAATTCCTGTTTTCTTATCGTAGTATGCGGTATCAAATTTAATTTTAGCATCTACATAAAATTTCCACGATGCATTTTTGGATTCTGTTAAAGGTATTTTGTTTGATACCGTTGGATAAACATCGCGGTAAATCCATCCCCTATAAAATTTTTTTCCTTTGCGTTCGGTTAAGGCTTCAAGTTTGCTAAACATGGCAACATCAGGGTACAATAATAAACTTTGAATGCACTCTTCTATAGCTTCATCATCGGCATCTATATTGGCCAACGCATCAACTAAAAACTTTCTGGCTTCTACCATGGTGGGCTCAACTTTTATGGCATTTCTAAAGTAAGTTGCTGCAGTTACATAATCTTTAAGCATGTAATAACTATCGCCTAAATATAAGCGTGCTTGATAAAAGTTAGAGTCGATACCTACAGCAATTTGGTATTGTTTAGCAGCTTCGGTATAGTTGCCTTTACCAAAATGCCTTTCTGCTACTTGAAAATGATAATAGGCTGTATCCGATATTTCGGTATCTACTTTTTTATCGTAAAAATAGTTTCTTAAATAAATAGAAGGATAATAAGCATACTCGTTTTTTAGGGTAGCCTCTCTACAGATATCCATATATTTATCGTAGTAAATTCGCGATGGCTTAATAGACGAAAATAATTCTGTTAAGGCCTGGGTCATACTGTCTGACCCTCCGGTTACGGTGATGTTAAAGTTTTTATCGGAGCGCTTAAAAAAGCTATATCTATTTGCACCAAACTTGGCATATTCATTCCAAACGGTTCCATAGTAAGGATATTTATCTGCTAACTCCCTGTAAATTTTTTCGGCCGCATCATACTTGTTTTGCTCAGTTAGTTTTTGCGCTTTTTCTAGTTTTTTAATCGTTTTTGGATCTAAATCCGCAAATGCAAATTGGCACATGGCCAAAAATGCAATCAATAGTTTAAAAATATTCTTCATATGTTATTTGAGTGAAAATCTAATTGGTAATGTATATGAAACCCTAACTGGTTTTCCGTTTTGTTTTCCGGGTTTCCAATTGGGCATGGCCTTAATTACACGTAAAGTTTCTTCATCAAAACCGTACCCGGCTTTTTTTACAATTTTAGTGTTAGAAATTGAACCATCTTTTTCAACAATAAATTCCACAAGAACCTTGCCTTCAATTTTATTTTCTTTTGCTTCTGTAGGGTACTTTATGTTTTTAGCTAAATATTCTAATAGTTCGCCATTAAACTCCGGCATTTGTTCGGCAAATGTCACAACATCCTCTTCTGATTTTACTTTCGGTTCTATTAATAATGCGTCATCAACACCATAAGGCTCTGATTCTAAAACCTCTCGATCTTTTTTCTCATCTTGATTTAAAGTAGCCTCATCAGGAATAATAACATGCGTAATTTGTTTGTTGTACAACTTAAATCCAATGGCAATTGTGTGATGCGCGTTTACTACTTGTCCTTTAACTTTTGCAGGTGCCCATTTGGGCATTAATGCAATTACTCTTTTTACTTCATTACACAACTCCGGGTATTTATTATTGGTGCAGTTAATGTTGCTTATTTTTCCATCTTTTAATACCACTACAGTTACTTCAATAATCCCTTGTTGTTTTTTGTTAATGCCTCTTGTGGGTATTTGGTTTGAGTAGCAATAAAATTTTCTAAGGCTTGTAAACCTCCATTAAATTGCGGTTTAACATCTACCTTTCGATAAACAGAATCGGAGTTAGTTTGGGCTAGTAGCTCCAATGATGATGCTGTTGAAACAAACATCAATAACACGGATAATATTTTTTTCATATTACAATATATATCATCAACCCAATAAAAAAAAGCGTCCCGAAGTTTTCACCCGGGACGCTTTGTATAAAGTAATGAGTTGGTTGGTTATTTACCAACGCTGGCTCTAATGATGTTTAATGCACCACCTGCTTTAAACCACTCAATTTGTTGTTCGTTGTAAGTGTGATTAACAGTGATGTTTTCTTTGCTACCATCTTTGTGTGTTAACACCAAAGTTAATGGTGTATTAGGCGCAAATTCGGTTAAACCTAAAATATCTACCACATCATCTTCTTGAATTTTGTTGTAGTCTTCTTTATCTGCAAAAGTTAAAGCCAACATACCTTGTTTTTTCAAGTTGGTTTCGTGAATACGGGCAAACGATTTTACCAATACGGCACGTACACCTAAATGACGAGGCTCCATTGCTGCGTGCTCGCGGCTTGAACCTTCACCGTAGTTTTCATCACCCACAACAATACTTCCAATACCTTGTGCTTTGTATGCACGTTGTACTTTAGGTACACTTTGGTATTCTCCGGTTAATTGATTTTTTACTGAATCAGTTTTTTCGTTAAAGAAGTTAACTGCACCAATTAACATGTTGTTTGAAATGTTATCTAAGTGACCACGGTATTTTAACCATGGACCAGCCATAGAAATATGGTCGGTTGTACATTTTCCTTTAGCTTTAATTAACAGTTTTAAACCTGTTAAGTTAGTGCCTTCCCAAGCAGCAAACGGGTCTAATAATTGTAAACGATCTGATGTAGGAGATACAGCAACTGTAACACCCGAACCATCTTCAGCCGGAGCTTGGTAACCTGCATCTTCTACCGCAAAACCTTTGGCAGGTAATTCATCACCGGTTGGAGGATCTAATTTTACAGCTTCGCCTTTATCGTTAATTAATGTATCAGTAATTGGGTTAAAACCTAAATCACCAGAGATAGCAATTGCAGCAACCATTTCAGGCGAAGTTACAAATGCAAATGTGTTAGGGTTACCATCAGCACGTTTAGCAAAGTTGCGGTTAAACGAGTGAACGATGGTGTTCTTTTCGCCTTTTTCTGCACCTTCGCGGTCCCACATACCAATGCATGGTCCGCAAGCGTTTGTAAATACTTTTGCATTTAAATCAGTGAACGTTTTTAATAAACCATCTCTGTCTGCAGTATAACGTACTTGCTCCGAACCCGGGTTGATACCAAATTGCGCTTTGGTTTTTAAACCTTTTTCTACCGCTTGTTTTGCAATAGATGCTGCACGAGCTAAATCTTCGTATGATGAGTTGGTACATGAACCAATCAAACCCCACTCAACAGTTAAAGGCCAGCTGTTTTTTACAGCTTCGTCTTTCATTTTGCTGATAGGCGTAGCCAAATCCGGAGTAAACGGACCGTTTAAGTGTGGCTCTAAAGTATCTAAGTTAATTTCTATAATTTGATCGAAGTATGCTTCAGGGTTTGCGTAAACTTCAGCATCAGCAGTTAAGTGATGTTTGATTGCATTTGCAGCATCAGCTACCTCAGCGCGGCCTGTAGCGCGTAAGTAACGCTCCATGCTCTCATCATAACCAAAGGTTGATGTGGTTGCACCAATCTCGGCACCCATGTTACAAATGGTACCTTTACCAGTACAGCTTAAGCTGGTAGCACCATCGCCAAAATATTCAACAATTGCACCTGTACCACCTTTTACAGTTAAGATACCTGCAACTTTTAAAATCACATCTTTAGGAGAAG
>CAZRVA010000076.1:0-6581 GCA_964603255.1 uncultured Chitinophaga sp. | reverse complement strand
CCACCTTTTACAGTTAAGATACCTGCAACTTTTAAAATCACATCTTTAGGAGAAGCCCAACCGTTTAATTTACCGGTTAGTTTTACACCAATTAATTTAGGGAATTTAAGTTCCCAAGGTAAACCTGCCATAACATCACATGCATCAGCACCACCAACACCAATGGCAACCATACCCAAACCACCTGCGTTTACAGTATGTGAGTCGGTTCCAATCATCATACCACCCGGAAATGCATAGTTTTCTAAAACTACTTGGTGAATAATACCTGCACCTGGTTTCCAAAATCCGATACCGTATTTGTTAGAAACCGAAGCCAAGAAATCATAAACTTCTTTACTTTCTTTATTGGCAAAAGCTAAATCCTCTGCAGCACCAGATTTTGCTGTAATTAAGTGGTCGCAATGCACGGTTGAAGGAACCGCAACTTTTGGCCTGCCTGCTTGCATAAACTGTAACAAGGCCATTTGCGCAGTAGCATCTTGCATCGCAACACGATCAGGATTAAAATCTACATAATCTTTGCCACGGTTATAAGCTGCAGATGCATTACCTGCTGTTAAGTGGCTGTATAATATTTTTTCGGTTAAAGTAAGTGGGCGATTTACCACTTTACGTGCAGCAGCAATGCGCTCATCCATACGAGCGTAAACTGCTTTAATCATTTCTAAATCGAACATATTATTTGAGTTATTTATTTAAGTGCAACACTAAATTGGGCCGCAATTTACAAATAATGCAGGCCTATTGCCACTTTTTGTGAAAATATAATTTGCCAATAAAGTATTGGTTTTCATAGGCTTGTTTTAGGGGTGATGTGATTTATAACCATTCTAATTAAAACCACAGTTTATCTGTACTTTTCATTAATTTGCCTCTTTAAATCAACCTATAAATAGGTAATTGTGCAGTGTTAAATTATGGAACTGGTATATAAAGCAAGGTATTTTGATGGCTTCTCGGGCAAACCACAACAAGTTGATGTGTTGTGGCATGATGATGTTTGGGTTATTCAGTTTTTAAATGATGCGGGCGAACTGATTAAGACTACCTGGCAAAAACAACATGTGGTGGAGCACGAGTTAAAAAACGGGTTTTTAAGTTTGCGTTATGGCGATGTGTTTCCGGCCCAACAATTGGATATTACCGACCAAGATTTTATTAAAAGATACAAACAAGCTTATCCGCGCACATTTGCCCAGCGTTTAAATATGACGGCTGCTGGTGTTGTGGCAACTTCGTTGCTGTTGTTGCTGTTGGTTTTGTGGGCTTCGTATGTTTGGTTGTTGCCTGCTATTGCTACTTATGGCGCAAAGGTTTTTCCTAAAGATTATGAGATTGAATTAGGACAAAAACTATACGCATCTGTTTTAGAAGGCGAGCAAATAGATTCGTCAAAAACAATAGCGATTAATCAGTTTTTTAATCAACTCAAAATAGAAAAAAGTTACCCTGCAAAAATTACAGTTGTAAAATCAAACATTACCAATGCATTTGCCATGCCGGGTGGCGGTATTGTTGTTTATGATGCCATTTTAAACAACATGAATTCGCCCGAACAATTGGCAGCATTATTGGCGCATGAATACTCGCATGTAGAACTTAAACACGCCACACGAAATTTATTCAGAACCCTATCGGGGTATTTATTTCTATCAATTATTTTTGGAGATATGAGTGGAGTAGGAGGTGTGTTGATTGAAAATGCACATGAACTACGAAACCTAAGTTACAGCCGCGATTTAGAAACAGAAGCGGATAATCATGGGTTGAAAATTTTAGAACAAAACAACATCAGCAACCAAGGTATGATTGATTTGTTTGAGTTACTAAAAAAAGAAAGTAACGGTGTGCAAGTTAATGAACTCATCAGCACACATCCTGATTTGGATAACAGAATAAAGAATGTGCAAGATTACGCAAATCAACATCCTTACAAAATCAAACCCAACGACTCGTTACACATATACTTTAATCAATTAAATAACAATTGGAATGAGTAATGATAATTTACCTGTATTGGTTCAAAACTCAGCAAAAAAATTGGGTGAGTATTTTGATAATGAAATCATTGCTCAATCAGTTTCTTACGAACAGTTGCACGACCGTTTAACAGAGTTAATTGTGTATTTGTTGTTACACAAAATGGAGTTGTTGCTACAAGTACTTTATAGGGTTGATGTATTTGAAAAAGATACCAAAGCTGCTTTTGCACAAAACGACCCCAAACTTATTGCCCCAGAGTTGGCTAAGTTAATTATTGATAGGGAGTTGAAAAAAGCTGAAACCCGAATTAAATATAAGCAAGGTTAAACCCAATTTATGCAGTAGAAGGCGAAGCATGAGCTGAACTATCTGCATTATGCCGAGTAAAAAAGGGCTAATCATAGAATATGTTCAGGTTTATCGGCATTAACCATTGCTATTTATTAAAATAAATGCAATTGGTAAAAGTTGGGTTAATCCCGATTTAGAAAATCACTTTTTGGGTGAAGTGTAACGGATACCCAAAAGGTTGATTTTCTTACATCGATTATTTTATTTGATTCTCAAATGAATAATTTGGGTTAAAATGACACAAATCATTTGGCGCAATAGGCACAATTGGATAAGTTCGCAACTTATAATTTTATAGTTTTTAAATGACAGTAATTGTTTTCTTAATTGCACATTGGTACATCTCTTTGTTTTGCCAAACGTTTTATTTACACCGCTATTCTGCACACAAAATGTTTACCATGAATCCTTTCTGGGAAAAGTTCTGGTACATTTTTTCATGGGTTACACAAGGAACCTCTTATTTGAATGCCCGCGCCTACGCTATTTTACACCGTATGCATCATGCCTACAGTGATACTGAAAAGGACCCACACACACCACACTTTTTTAAAGAAGTATTTACCATGATGTGGCATACACGTAAAGTTTATAACGGTGTGTTACACGGAACCTTGCAAGTGGAAGAGAAGTTTGATAAAAACTATCCTATTTATCCTGTAATTGATAAAATTGCTGATAGCTGGTTTTCTCGTTTAGGATTTGCTGCGTTGTATATTGCCTTTTATGTGCAATTTGCTACTGCTCCTTGGCAGTATTTATTATTACCGGTTCATTTTTTAATTGCGCCAATTCAAGGTGCTGTTGTAAACTGGGCCGGACATAAATATGGTTATCGTAATTTTGATGACGAAAAAGATCATTCAAAAAATACTTTAATTATAGACTTTTTAATGTTGGGCGAATTGTTCCAAAACAACCATCACCACGCAGGTGCTCGTCCTAACTTTGCTGCTAAATGGTGGGAGTTTGATCCGGTTTATCCATTCATCAAATTGTTTGATGCCATTGGAATGATTAAATTGATTCCGCTTAAATCATCAGGTAAATAAAATACTTTTATAACCAATAAGGCTGTCTCAAAAAGGCAGCCTTTTTTATGTGGTTAATTCTTTAGCACTGAAAGTGCGAAATCTAATTGCGAGTTGATAAAACCACTCGCACTATTGTAAGGCATTTATTCATCAAAACAACACATACCGAACTCCTAATATTAACCTGCGGGCTTGTAGTGGTGCATAATTATAACTTGGGTCGAAGGTGTAACCATTCGGGTTGTTTTCGTTTACGCGTTTATCAAATGGATCGAAGGCACGCATTATTGGGTTTTGTGGCATAAAGTTAAATACATTTTTTACGCCTAAATACACTTGCCAATTGTTTTTAAGTTTTTTGGTGAGTTGCACATTTTGTAAAGTAAACCATGGCGAATATTCCGGTCTGAAATCGTTGGGTAAAACAGGTAAACGCATAGGGCTGTATACCTGTCCTGTATAATCTATGGTTAAATTTTGTTTGTTAAATGTATAACTTAACTGAAAGGTAGCACTAAATTTTGGTGCATGTACTTGCACCGATTTTTGGCTGATGTTGTTGCTGTCTTTTTCTGTTTTAAAAACATCCATCCAAGTTGCGCCAACGTTTAACTTTAACGGAAATCCAAACGTAATGTCGGTGTTTAAACTCACACCTCTACTCACCGCATAACCATCTAAATTATCGTAAATAATTTTGTTCGGGTCGGTATCATAATCGGCAATAATACGGTTGGTGAAGTAAGTATAAAATGCAGAGGCGTCTATGTTTGCAAATCCTTTTCCTTTACTAATAAATCGGGTGTAATTTAAATTTCCATTCCAACTTTGTTCGGGCTTTAATGATGATTGTATCACCACTTGTCTAGCGCCCGTTAATGCAGCATGATCTTCTGTAAATAAATTTACCACCCTAAAACCATTGCCAAGGCTTAAACGGAACGTGTTAAATTTATTGGGTTGAATTTTATAGTTTACTCTTGGCGAAAAAATAGAACCATGTTGTTTATAGTAATCGTATCGTGCCCCCAACAATATGGTTTGGGTTGATGTTAAAGCAATTTCATCCTGAGCAAATAATCCGGGTAAATAAATTATAGATGGTTTGTTGTTTAAACTTAAATCGGCAGTAGCAGGTGTATTATCATCATAATTGGTGTAGCGTAATCCTGCGCCCATCATTACATCATGCCTTAAACCCATTTTGCGGTTATGTACCAATTGCGCAAAACCTACATGTTGCGTGGCTAGGTAAGCAGTTGTGCCGTAATACGAGTTTTGATTGTGGTAATTGTAACTGTACATCAACTTTATTTTTTGTGTTGTAGGTAGTTCATAATTACCAATTATTTCAGCACGTTTGGTAAATATACTTTCACCATAAATGCTATCTCCACCTCTAAATTTTCTTTGCCATTGTGTTTGTCCACCCCAACGGTCCTCGTAAAACAAGCGCCCAGCCACGTTGGCTTCTTTGTTATTTTTTCGGCTAAAAGCGTATTTATTAAACACCGATATGCGGTTTTGTAGCGTTACATCCGTAAATCCATCTTTGTTTTTATCAACGCGGTTATTAAAGTTAAAGTAGTTGGCACTAAGCAATGATGATACTTTTTTATTGCCCCATTTTATAGAAGCATCGGTATTGTATTCACCATAACTTGTAGCAAACTGGTCGAAAGAAAACAATGGTGCTTTTTTAGGATTTTTGGTGATGACATTAATTATTCCAGCAACAGCCTCGCTGCCATATAATGTACTTGCCGGACCTTTAACAACTTCAATACGTTCAACCATACTATTGGGTATTCCCATCATACCATAAACCGTACTTAGCGAACTAACTATAGGCATGCCATCAATTAATATTAAGGTGTATGGCCCTTCCATTCCGTTAATATGAATGTCGCCTGTGTTGCACACATTACAATTCATGGTTGGCTGCACGCCATTAACCATAGATAGTGCATCAAACAAATTATTAGAAACGTTTTTTTGAAAAAACTTAGGGGTGTAAATTTCTACCGGAACTGGGCTGTTTAACTTGCTTACTTCTTTTAAAGTTCCGGTTACCGTAACCTCATTTAATGATGTTTGAGATACATCTAAATTTACATTCAACACAATTTTTTCGTTGTTATTAGTTACTACGCGCTTGTAAGAAGTTTCGTAACCCAATGCCGAAATAACCAAAGTATAAACACCTTGGTTGTTTAGTTTTAAATTGTATTTCCCATCGGCATTGGCAACTGCACCGTGCGTGGTTCCTTTAATACCTATATTGGCAAAGCCAATGGGTTCTTTTCCATGTGTTATTTTGCCTGTAATGGTGGTTTGTTGCGCTTGGGCGTTTAACGCAAACAAAACCCACATCATTAACCCACATAATTTAGTTTTCATAATTATGTGGGCAAAAATATAAATTTAGGCTAATCTAAAAAATAAATTTAGCGCATTTAATTATTCATTCATGTAGGTCAATATAAATCCGTCAAATAATTCATCGTTCATATCGTAAAAAATAGGTGTTGTTTTGTGCAGGCAGCCCCGTAATTGTGGCTGTTGCGTAAAAATGGTCATGTGTTTTTTAAAGTCTAATTCTTTTTGTCCGTAAAACTTATAAAGGGTTTCTTTAGCGCTCCAAATCAGGGTTTGATCGTGAATGAGGTTTTTGGTTTGTTGCAACATTTCTTCTTCTGCACTATTAATAAATTTGTGTGCCACACGTCCAACACGCGCATCTACTTTTTCCAAATCAAGTGCCACATTCCTAAATTTACTAAACATTACGGCAGCGTAATTACTGCTGTGTGTAATGGATAAATGATATTTTTCTCCATTAACCGTCATACTTGGTCGGTTGTAAATATCTTTGTTTATCACAATAACAGCATCAAACCCAAAGTGGATGCTTAATGCAGCACGACTAGCCAACCAATGCAGGTTTGTTTTGGGTGTGGTGGTTTGATTATCGCTGATGTTGTGTAAATAATTATTTAAGGTTTCTGCGTCTTCGGTAATTTTCCAAACCAATAAAAAGGTATTTTCGCCCGGAGTAAACGTTTTAACTATTGCCATGCGTGTAATTAATAGTACGAAAGTAGCACATTTTAGCGGACATAATGGTCCAATTTATTCATTGTGTACGGCCATCAACCCCAAACAATTTTATAGTGGCGGCAACGATGGTTATGTGGTACTTTGGGATAC
>CAZRVA010000075.1:0-13135 GCA_964603255.1 uncultured Chitinophaga sp. | reverse complement strand
GATCTCAATACAACGTATTCCTTTTGTAATTTTGAACAGTATCTCGAGGTATCTTCAAGTGAAACAACAATCTGCTTTCCCGGGTTGCTTGTGAAATATCCTTGGTATTTACCTTGTATAGGTAAGGGATTGTCAAACACATATTTGTTTTCGGTTTCGTCCCAATAGGATTCACTCCCCCATACATATAATGTTCTACTAAAAGTATCAATTCCATCATCCAACGGATAACAATTTGTATTAGGATTATTGTTAATCACAACTAACGAAATCCTTATATGTTCTTTTGGTGGAAAACTTTGCCTGATGAAACTTTTACTATAAATTGTATCAGAACCCAGAATCCAAATAAAGCTATCGGCTTCATACATAGCTGTGAACCGGACTTTAGAAACATTTCCCCTGCCAACTATAGTATCACATTCTATCCAATAATCACCTAAACTTTCTTCCACAATAAAGTAGGCAGAGGTTCTAGTTTTTCCATTACAAGGATTATAATTCTCGCATTCGGGATTTGTTGGATCAGAACACTCATCTTTACATGACTGCAAACTAATTATACTAATCAGTAAAAGTAAAAACTGTTTTAATTTCATATTGCTATGGCTTAATTTCTTCTAATGCAGACTTTAGCGACTCTACTTGTTTTTGAAGTTGTATGATGTACAACGTTAACTCTTCAATTTTCCGCTGCTGCATAGCCTGCATTTGCGCAACATCAATTCCATCTTTGCAAACATCAGATTCAGATGGCATGTCTGGCAAATGCTTATTACTTTTTATGAACTCTTCTAATTCAACTAATTCCATTAATTTGTAATTATCTCCAAATACAAAGTCACTCCACCACTGTGCCTCAACATTTAATTTCAATGCACGGACATTGCTATGAAAATCTACATTTCCTAATTTATCCATTCTAAGTCCGCCTACAGCCGAATTGTTACTTTCTGACCAAGGAGCTAAGATAAGAGCGCCATTCTTATTAGAACCATCTCTACCTTTACCATCACTAAAAAAAATTCCTTGATCATTTGCTTGGCTAATACGATTATAACCGTTTGCATGAAGAACCGGTACAATTTGGATTTGTTGAGTATAATATTGAAATAGACCATTAGGCCCGGTATTACCTCCAGTTCCAAGTGCTCTAGAGCCAAATATGGCAGCGGGCCTATTAGGTGACTGACTACCTCTAACATCTAACGCAGCTCTTGGTTTAGCTATATTGACGCCAACACTTCCATCAGACATTACTATTAACTTGGTATCAAATTTAGCAGGACCGCTGTATATTGGAGATGGGTTTGGATCTTCTGTTCTAACCCAAAACATTGGATCATCATTTAACGAATACAAAGGAGTGGTAACATTTGTGGAATGCCCCGTTAGAAAGTTGAATGGTAAAATAAATGGCGGTTCGGTGTCAGGCTCTGGCTCATTTCCACCACCATCAGGGTCTAATTCAAAAATACCACCACCAATAATATCCGGATTATCAGGTACTGCCTCTAACCACCACGCTTGACAATTGTTCTTTGTAACGAACAACCCACCTTCTTTTGAACCGGGACTTGGACAATACCAAATTTCCTGCCACGCTCTCGGATTAGTTGTTCCCAATCCAAATTTACCATCAGTCTTCAGTGTCAGTCGTTGAATGTTGTTTGTGTACAATCCTAAATCAATAGAGTTGGTGCTTCCTAGTTTTTCTCCTCCGATTAGATTGTTGCCATTTAAATCCCAGTTTTGGGCACTCGCAGTAACTGTCATTCCTAGAACAACAGTTAGGATTTTGTAATTAAGTTTCATATTATTTTTAGAGCTTTAGGGCTTTAATAAATACTAAAATAAAGTTTACCTATTGAATTTCAAAATATTAAATAGCTGTAAAATTTAACAATCTTCTTAATGCAAGTAAATACCGACCTTTTCTATTTATTTTTTTTACAAAAGCATCGTAAACCGATGAAATGAGTTGTTACAAGATTGGTATAAAAACAAAACAGCCCGCGGCATTTGCCGCAGGCTGAGTATATTTTTTTGCTTAGATGTGCCTTAAATTTACCTTTATTATGCGTATTGAGACTAAAAAAAATATCACCAACCAAACTGCTTAATTCTTCTAATTGAAACACCTATACATTCTTTATGTATACTTCTGCTTTTATTTCTCTGGTGCAATTGATTCAATATCTTTTTTGCAAGAGAGGTTAAATAGCAGAGCAGTTTTCAATTTCTTGTTCCACTTCTTTATATATCTCTGCTTACTAACATGATAAAAAATGTTAATTTACTTATAATTTTAAAAATTATTTGAATCTATAGCCTAAAGAAATTCCCCCAAATAAATTCACAACTGGTTTACCATTTACATCAAATAAAGGAGTAAAGCCAACTCTAAACAGAAAGCCTTTATTAGATGTATATCTATAGCCCAATCTTATAAAATTGACGGCTCGGTGTTTTGTTTGTGTAACACTAACACCATTAACAACTTTATCAGGCCTATCGGTGTCGTAAAAATATGTTGCTCCCAAGCCGAATTCCAAATGATTTTTTCTACCAATTCCGTTATACATCTTAATTTCAAACGGTATAACAACATCATTAAATACTCCCACATTGCTGGAAGAAAATCCATAACCTATGCTTGCTGCAAAAGTGTACTTTGCTATTCTAGAGAGACCTCTTTCATAATTCAAACCATATAAAATACTATTGCCTCCCAATTCCAAGTAAATTGAATTTTTGGGGTTGACCTCAAAAATGGAATCCAGTTTTTGACCGAATGAATTTAATGCTAAAAAAATGGGGAGCAGTGTAACAAAAATTTTCATAAGCTTACCGTTTAATTTGTGATAACTCAAACTTAATTGAGTGCGTTTGTTTTTGAAATTGTATGATGCACATAGTTAATTCTTCAATTTTTTGTTGTGGTTTTAATTCTTACATAAATCTAATTTAGTGCTTACTTATTAAACTTCAAAATACGAAACTTAATTAATGCCACAATTTCCTCAACTCAGATAACAGCGAACTTCGTTATCTACTTGCATTAACAAAATCATCTCATAAACAATGAAAAGCCTAATGGAAAATATAGAAATTTTAAAACAAAACAGCCCGCAGTTAACACCGCAGGCTGTTTAAATCTAGTTTTAACCCTTATTGTTTCATTTGTATCCAAATGAAATAAACGATGTAAGAAAATCAATCCTTTAGGTTTCCGTTGCACTTCACCCTAAAGGCGATTTTCTAAATCGGGGTTAACCCAACTAATGCAGATAGTTCGGCTCATATTTCGCCTTCTACTGCATAACTTGGGTTTAAGTAAGTGCTATTTTGTTTCTACGGTTCTTGATTTTTTGATGGTAATCGGTCCTACTTTTTTAATGGTGGTTGTAACCTTTGTCTTTTTATCTTTTGATGTGCTATCGGTTACACTTTCTTCTATTTCAATTTTGGTATCTGCAGTCCAATTGCTTTTATCGCAGGTTAAACACGCTACACCATCTTCTGTAACTTTTAAATACACATAAGGTATTTCTTCTATATCATCCACTTCATTTTCAAGGTGTTTATCTTTTATCATCTCCAACACATCATATTGTACTTTTAGAATTGTTCCTGACGGTATCCACAAGCCAAGTGTTAATTCTTGGTTTTTAAACGGCTGATCACCTAATCCAACACCATTATCCAAAATTACCATGCTGCTATCCACCATCAAATTTAAAGAGGCTTTACGCGCTAATTCTTCGGCTTCCTCTTGTGTTTTACCCCACGATTCTCGTTTTAATTTTACCTGCATCAAATTGTTTTCTGATGCATTAATAGTGATGCGTGGTTCTTTAAACAACAACATATCATTTTGCATTTTCCACGATACTTCTCCATCCTTTAAATGAAAGTCAAACTCATCTACATCATCATCTAAAAATGCAGGATTAAGTTTAATCAATAAGGTATCGTTAACCGGTAACTCTTGCTCGTTGGTAATTAATACTACTTCATGTTTAATTTCACTTCTATACATCACCAATGCCACAACACTTGAAGCAATACCGCCAAAGAAAAGTATAGTAGTAATTACAGAAACATACCTTACTTTTTTGTGTGTAATCAATTGAAAAGCTAAGGCTGCAAAACCCAATACCACCGAGAATATAATGGCATTGATGCCCCATTTGGCCAGCATTAAAATGGTATCGTTAATGGTAATGGTGCGCACAAAATCTGAAAAATCGCCACTGCCATCCATACCAAAAGTTAATACCAAAAACAAAATACTGCCCGGTAATACAATCATAAACAACACCATTAAACCTACGATAATGGTAACTGCTTTTATCAGGTTTTTAAGTACCGGACTTGTAGTAGCTTTTTGTGTTAGGTTTGATGCCGTATTGCGAATTTCACGTTCAATATTGTTGATATCGATGCTACTGCCGCGCATTTGTAATTTTTCGGTTGCGGTTTTGGCTTCAGGAATAATAATCCAAAGAATAATGTAGGCCAATAAACCAGTACCGAAAGCAAAAAACGAAATTAAAAACACCACACGCATCACCACTTCACTCACGCCTAAATAAGCACCAATACCCGAACAAACACCACCCAACATTTTATCGTCTGTGTTTCTGAAAAGTTTGCGTGTATTCGATCCAGAAAACTGAGGTAACTCATCCGGTGTGGCTTCGGGCATAATTACCCAAAGTATTAAATACAACAACAAACCCGAACCAAAAACAAAAAACGAAATTAAAAATCCGGCACGTGCTATAATTGGGTCGATGTTTAAGAAATTACCCAAGCCACCGCAAACACCACTAATTACTTTATTGTGTGGATCGCGTTTAAGTTTTTTAGGTCCTGCACTGTTTTGCGTATTGTTTTGGTTTGATGATTGACCAGAAGAATGCTTGGAAGATTGTTGTTCCTCCTCGCCTTCCATTTGCCAAGGGTTACCCATAATTGCAATTACATCAGCCACATCTTTAGGTAAAATTACGGTGTTATTATCGGTAAGTTTTAGCTGCAACAACTCGGCTATGCGTGTTTCAATATCCGAAATAATTTCGGCCGAACCTTCGGTACCCGAAAAGTGTTTGTGTAAAGCATCTATGTATTGTTTAAGCTGCTCGTATGCAACCTCATCAATACTTATAATGATGCCGTTTAAGTTAATGTTTACTACCTTATTCATAAGATTTTGCTAGTTATGGGTTTTAGTTTTTTGAATAATTTGGTTTACCGAGTCGGTTAGTTCGTTCCAGGTTAATTCCAACTCGTTTAAAAATGCGTTGCCTTCAGGCGTTAGTTGAAAATACTTACGTGGCGGTCCCGACTTCGATTCAACCCATTGGTAACTTAATAAACCTTCGTTTTTAAGTCGGGTTAACAAAGGATACAAAGTACCCTCCACTACAATTAATTGGGCTTGTTTTAGCTCATCCAAAATATCGGAAGCATAAACCTCGCCCCGTTTAATAATGGCCAAAATGCAGTATTCTAAAATACCTTTTTTCATTTGTGCCTTCGAGTTTTCTACGTTCATGTTATGTTTTATTTAGGCTTTACTTTATTTCCTTGTACTTCGTTGCTTCAGCTTGAAAATCCCGAACTTGTTTCGGGAGTAGAAGTGTCTTTTCCAATTTCCTATTCTCGATACACCCCGCGAGTACTCGGGGCACAACAGACGCTAAGGTCTGTGTAAACTCGAACAGTCTGTTACTTCAACTTGTCAACTTATCAACTTATCAACTTAACTCCTATTCTCGATACTCGCACTTACGCACATCCAACCCAAAGCGAACAACAAACGCTATGGTCTGTGTAAACTCGAACAGGCTGTACCTATCAACCAATCAACTTACCAACTAATTAACCTTTCACACTTCGAAGCTTTAGCGTAGAAGTGAATCAACTTGCCAACTAGTCAACTTATCAACCTCTCATCCAATCAACTACTCAACCTATCAACTACTCCACATCCACGCAACAAATGTAAATCAATTGCAAGGTACTATGCAATACAAAGTACCTATCATAAAACTATAACATTGATTATCAATACTATTATTTTTATAAAACTTACCCATTATTAAAATTAAGCCCACATTTTTGTGGCATGTACTGGAGTTACCTGCAAAAAATTATACATCAAAACCGTTGGTTTTATTGGCCCTACTTTGTGTTGGTTGCTTTAGCTGCTGTAATTCAGGCTACTTATCACCAATTTGATATTAGTTTATGGGTGAATAGTAAACACAATACCACCTTCGATTTTATATTTAAACACCTCACCCACTTGGGCGATGGACTATTTGCGGCCGTTATCTGTTTGATTGCACTGCTATTTTATAGAAAATATTTTTGGAGCAGTATTGTGTGCATTTATGTTCCGGCTATCGTTACCCAAATTTTAAAACGTTTAGTGTTTGAAGATCATTTACGCCCGGCTGCAAAAATGAGTACTTACACTCAATTACACTTTATTGAAGGTGTTACCATACATACACAAAACAGTTTTCCGTCAGGCCACAGCACTGGTGCATTTGCATTGTTTTTATTTATGGCATTGACTATTCCAAATAAAAAAATAGGTATATTATTTTTAGCGTTGGCTGTTATTGCAGCTTTTACGCGAGTGTATTTGTTGCAGCACTTTTTCGAAGATGTTTTTGTGGGTTCTGTTATTGCAGTAACTTGCACCACATTATTGTTTACCTTATTTGAAACCAAACGTGCAACACAAAAATAACCTAATAAAAGTAGCCCTTTGGGGATTATTATTGTTTATGCCTTTTTTAGGCGCAGTTCATTTGTTTGATTGGGACGAGATTAATTTTGCCGAATCGGCTAGAGAAATGATGCTAACCCACGAGTACTTTAGGGTGCAGATAAACTTCTTGCCTTTTTGGGAAAAACCTCCTTTGTTTTTTTGGCTGCAAACAGCCAGTTATTATTTATTTGGGGTGAATGAGTTTGCTGCTCGTTTTCCAAATGCGGTTTGTGGTGTATTGGTGTTGGTTACTATTTTTCATATTGGTAAAACACATTTTAACAACCGCTTAGCTACACTCTGGATATTGTTTACCACTGCATCTTTTACTCCGCATTTGTATTATAAAAGTGGCATCATCGATCCGTGGTTTAACTACTTTATTTTCCTTTCTGTTTACCAACTTTATTTGGCTTATATCAACCCACAAAAACGCAATACACATTTTGTGTTGATGGGTATTTTTAATGGCTTAGCCATTTTAACCAAAGGTCCGGTTGCGTTGTTGGTATTGGGTTTATGCGGATTTATACTATGGGCTTTTCAAAAATTTAAACCATACTTTAACATCAAACAATTGGTTATTGCATTGCTAATTATTGCAGGAATTACTTCTGTTTGGTTTATGGCCGAGTTGTTAAAAAACGGACCAAAAGTGTTAACCGATTTTATTGCTTACCAAATTGATTTGTTTTTAAACCCGGTTGCAGGCCACGGACAGCCCTGGTTCTATCATCCTGTAGTCATTTTCTTTGGTTGTTTCCCGGCATCTATTTTTGCTTTAAAAGCGTTTGTACTAAAGCGCGAAAACGACTCAACCCAACAACTACAATTTAAGCTAATGATGAACATTATGTTTTGGGTAGTATTGATTTTATTTTCGATGGTTACCACCAAAATTGTTCATTACTCAAGTTTATGTTACATACCGCTAACTTTCTTGGCCGCTTATTATGCTGATGATATATTAACTCGTGGTGTAAGTATTGCAAAATTCAAAAGCATTTTGGTATTAATTATTGGTTTGATTATCTCCACCGCATTTTCTGTATTGCCTTTAATTGATAGCATTAAACAACACATCATACCTTACATTAAAGATGATTTTGCTGTAGCCAGTTTAAATGTAACGGGTGGATGGAATGGTTTTGAATCAAGTATTGGTGCATTGTTTGGCATTATGGTGTTAATCTTTTTTATTCAACAGCACCGCAAAAACACCATTGCTGCATTGTATAGTTTATTAATTGCATTCAGCATTTTATTGCCTATATACATTTGGCAGGTTGCTCCTAAAATTGAGCAATACAGCCAAGGACCAGCCATTGAGTTTTACAAAACCCTACAAGGACAAGATTGCTATGTAGAAACCTTTGGTTTTAAAAGCTACGCACAATACTTTTATCCGCAGCAAGTGCAACACACCAACCCAAACACGGGCAATAAAGAATGGTTATTTAAAGGTGAGGTTGACAAGCCTGTTTACATTGTGGCCAAAAGCATTCACGAAGAAGAATGTAAACAATTTCCATTCGAAGAAATTGGTCGTAAAGGCGGATTTATTTTTTACAAACGTATTCAAACATCAACCCAAATTAACCCTTAATTATGGCTTGGTTTTTATTAATAATTGCAGGCTTGTTTGAGGTAGGTTTTACCTCGTGTTTAAGCAAAGCAAAAGAAACCAGCGGCACTACAAGTATGTGGTGGATTGTTGGATTTTTTGTGAGCTTAACGTTGAGTATGTATTTACTTTACCGTGCTACTCAAACACTACCTATGGGTACAGCTTATGCCGTATGGACCGGAATTGGTGCGGTAGGAACAGTGTTGATGGGCATTTTTGTATTTAACGAACCAGCTGAGTTTTGGCGTGTGTTTTTTATCTTTACACTAATTGCCTCTATTGTTGGTTTAAAGTTTGTTTCGGAGTAACAATTAGTATTCCAACAACACTTCTCTGCTATTTGCATCAATAGGTTTGATGTGTACTTTTATAACTTGTTCATTTTGCAATAAAGGTTCAATATTTTCGGGCCACTCTATCAAACATAAATTGTTGCTGTAAAAGTAATCTTCGTAACCAATATCGTATACTTCTTCTAAATTTTTTATGCGGTAAAAATCGAAGTGATAAACAATTTGGTTGTTGGTTGTTTCGTACTCGTTAACCAATGCAAATGTTGGGCTCGATACTTCTTGCATTACACCCAACCGCGCACAAATTTGTTTAATTAAAGTAGTTTTTCCCGCACCCATTTGTCCGTAAAACGCTACCAATTTATGCGTTTTTGATAGCTCAATAATGGCTTTGGCAACCGCAGGTAAATCGGCTAACCCAACTTGATTAAACGTTTGTTGCATATTTAAAATTTGCAGCTGTATGTGTAATGTACTTTGGTTGTTTTTGCTCCTAAAGCTTCAAACAACGAATGCATTTTAGGATTAAAATCACCAATCCACGATAACTCTGACGAACGCAAATGTTTATGCTTAAGTACAGCTTCATGAAACTTCATAATCATACCCGTTTCTAGACCTAAATTTTGGTATTTAGGTATTACACCAAACACAATTCCACGCGCTCTATCAATACGTCCAAACTTACGGTACCAAAGGAATTTTACCTTAGCCCATAAATTCATTTTACCACGTAAGTGTTTAAAAATTTGGTTCACATCAATGGTGTTAATGTAAAAACCAGCAGGCTCATCACCATGGTAAGCAAACCAAATTAAATCTTCACGTAAAATTGGGCGAAGCGCTTTTAATGTAAGCATTACACGCTCCATGGTCATAGGTGTAAAATCAGGACGATGTGCCCAACCTTGGTTGTAAATGCTTACAAAATCGGCTGCAAATTTATTGATATCATCATCGCGGTAATGTTCAAATTTATAAGCGGGGTTATTTAAAACACGACTGGCAATACGGCCAAAACGTTCGCGGTTAAAGCCTTCTTCGGTAACTTCGCTGGTTGATTGTTCGTACAATTTTGTAAAACCATACGATTCAAAAAACTCTTGGTAGTATGGTGGATTGTAATTTTCTAAGTATGAAGGATTTTTGAAACCTTTCACCATCAAACCCCAAAAACGATCTTTTTCGCCAAAGTTAATTGGCCCATCCATGCTGGTTAAGCCTTTACTTTTTAACCAGTTTTTGCAGGTATCAAACAATAAAAACGCAGCTTCTTTATCGTTAACACACTCGAAAAAACCCATACCACCGGTTTTATTGCCACTTTGCTCAATGTATTTTTGGTTGTAGAAAGCAGCAACCCGTCCAATAATTTTCCCATCATTACCAAATAGTAACCAACGGCACACTTCACCATTTTTGTAAAACGGATTTTGTTTGGGATCAAAAACCTCTTCAATATCCTGATTTAAAGGAGCAACCCACTCAGCATCGTTTTTATAGAGCTGATGCGGAAACTTGATAAAGGCTTTATGATGTTGGGCACTGATTACTTCTACTATTTCCATGTGTTAAATTACTGCAAACTTATTTTAAATAAAGGGGTAATTGTTTATTTTGCGTGGGTCAAAAATATAAAATTATTAACGCTATGCTTCAAATAGGTGATAAATTACCCGAATTCAATTTAATTGGATACGATGATAAGATGCATTCGAACTACGAATTTGCCGATAAATATGCTTTAGCCGTGGTTTTTACTTGTAACAGTTCGCCTGTTAGTCAAGCCTACAGTAAACGTTTATTAAGCCTGTTTGAAAAATACGAAGACGATAACTTGGCTATTGTTGGCATTAACTCAAACGACAGCAGTAAGTCAGATTTAGATAGTTTGGAAGCCATGAAAAAAACGGCTGCTAGGTTCGGTTTAGATCAATTGCATTTTGTTTACCTAAAAGATGAAGACCAAAGTGTTGCTAAAACGTTTGGTGCAACTTGTAATCCTGAGGTGTTTTTATTTAACTCAAAACGCGAATTAACTTACAAAGGTGCAATTGACGACAACTGGGAAAGTGAAAGTGGCGTAACAGGTGCATATCTGGAAGATGCCATTGAAGAAACATTAGATGGAATGGATATTGACTTCCCTGAAATCCCGAGTAACGGTACGCCAATTGTTTGGAAATAATTTTAACCTTAAAACTTATACAACAAACGCTAATCCGCAACAGGATTGGCGTTTGTGCATTATATAAACACAATACATGTATCCAACAATATCTGATTTATTAAAAGACCTTTTTGGTTTTTATATTCCTTTACCGGTACAAACTTTTGGCTTTTTTATGGCTGTATCTTTTGCAGCAGCCTACTACACCACCACAAGCGAACTAAAACGCAAAACAGCCCAAGGCTTTTTAAAATCGGTGCAACGCAAGGTTATTCAAAACAAGGCCATAACAGTTACCGATTATGTAACCAATATTTTATTGGGCGCATTGTTGGGTTATAAAGGTTTAGAAATTTTACTCGACTACAATGCATTGGTGCAAAATCCACAAGCATTTATCTTATCATCAAAAGGCAGTTGGTTTGGGTTGATGATAGGTGCCGGTATTGCTTACTACAACACATACAAGGATGCCGAAAAAGTAAAAGGCAAAACACAAACAGAAGTTTTGCAAGAGGTACAACCTTATGAACTGATGTGGAATATTACTGCTATTGCAGGAATTGCTGGTATTTTGGGAGCAAAAGTATTTCATAACCTAGAATACATTGACGATTTAATGGCCGACCCAATT
The DNA here is from genome assembly GCA_964603255.1 of uncultured Chitinophaga sp. GTDB lineage: Bacteria > Bacteroidota > Bacteroidia > UKL13-3 > UKL13-3 > UBA6183. The sequence continues at coordinate 1,621 of CAZRVA010000075.1, read as the reverse complement.
GGCTCGTTGCTTTCGTTTAGTGGGCTAACTTTTTATGGCGGGTTGATTGTTGCCACATTTGCGGTATTGTATTATACCAATAAAAATAAAATACCTACCAAACACATGATTGATGCTGCTGCACCTGGATTAATGCTTGCTTATGGTATTGGAAGAATTGGTTGCCAATTAAGTGGCGATGGCGATTGGGGCATTGTAAACCTAGCAGCAAAACCTGACTTTTTAAGCTTTATTCCGGATTGGGCATGGAGTTATAATTACGCACACAATGTTATTGATGAAGGAGTGTTAATACCGGGCTGCGAAGGTCCGCATTGTTACATGTTACCACAACCGGTATTCCCTACCCCACTTTACGAAGTAATAATGGCTTTGGGTTTATTTGCTATGTTATGGGCTATACGCAAACGTGTAACCATTCCAGGTGTATTGTTTTGCATTTATTTAATTGTAAATGGTATTGAGCGCTTTAGCATAGAAAAAATCCGTGTAAACAGTACTTACAACATATTTGGTAATGCCATTACGCAAGCCGAGTTAATTTCTAGTTTTATGGTTATTGCAGGTTTAGTTGGAATTGTTATTTTAGCAAAACGTAACAAAACCAATGAAACCAATCCAACTGCTTAATCAACTTGTTTGTGTATTGATGTTGTTATTACCTACACAATGGGCAATGGCACAAAACATGGTTGTAAATAGTGGATTTGAAGACATCAATATTTGTTGCGAGAAAAAAGCACCATGTAGCCCTGAAGGTTGGTTTGGATTAGAAATTCACCGATACGATCACGATATCATTCCACTAAACCCGGATTACAAACATAAAGCCAATGGTCGTGCTTCTGTATGGGTTGAAATGGGTTCGCCTATTTTCAGAAACGGATGGGCCAAGTTTGCAGCGGTTACGCCATTGGTAAAGCCTATGTTGGCTAATCATACCTACGCCATAAAATTAAAAGTTAAAGCGCATGTGTATGCCATTAGCGAGTTTCATGCATTGTTTTGCGATTCGGCTTTGCCCATCATCAAAAAGCAAAAACCATCACTTACTTTTAAACACAAACGTTTTATAAAAGGTAAAAAATGGGTTGAAGTTACTCAAACATACAAAGCCAATGGCAACGAAAAGTACATGATATTAGGATTGCTCAAATCTTGTAATCAAATTAAATATAAATCAATAGAAGGTAACCGAGGCTTGGCAGGAATTTATATTGATGATGTTGAAATAATACCAACCGACAGCATCGAACAACAAGGCGTTTCGGCCGCAACCGATTCGGCACAACAGTTTATATACAACGAAAACCGCAGGCATAATTTCCAACGTTTGTGCCGTGGTTCAGATATATTGTTTCCTACTATTATGATTGATCAAATTGTGGATTCAACCACCACCATGCGCGATATTTTAACTGAAGAACGTTTGGTGGCATTTAATGCAGAGTTGAACAGAGCACCATATTTAACCAATATTACCTACAACGAAAAGTATCAACTTACACCTCACTCGCACCATATTTTAAAACCACTTTTAGAAGAATTAAAAGCCAATAAACAAATCGAAATTTTATTGGTGGGTCATGTTGATGTGCGTACATCCGAATATGAAAATCAT
>CAZRVA010000074.1:0-13209 GCA_964603255.1 uncultured Chitinophaga sp. | reverse complement strand
CCACAATATATAATTATGAAAAAACAATTACTAACATTAGCAACAGGAGCACTACTACTGTTTGCGAACAATGCCAATGCCCAATATTACGCATTAGGCATAACTGGCAGCAACCCTAAAGGACTAAATGCAGAAGGAGAGAATCCTGCAGCTGCAAGTGGAGGTCCTTTAGCCAATGGATGGGTTTCCTTATGGACTGGCAATGGCACAGCTGCGGCCGCATACAGCAATACTGTCCAACTTCCATTCTCATTCACTTACAACGGTACAGCCTACACACATTTTAAAGCATCAAATTCAGGTAGTGTTACTTTTGATACAGCATCAACTGTAATTCCAGCCTATGGAAATACAGCATTACCAAGCGCGTCAGTGCCAAATAACTCTATCAACATACTTGGTGTAAAACCATCTAGTTGGACAAGTGGTTCAACAACCTACAATAGTTCAATTATCACCAAAACTTTCGGTGTTGCTCCAAATAGACAGTTTTGGATTCAGTACAACTTCTTCTCTGAGCCTAATATCTCTACTGGGTGGACTTATTGGTCGGTTGTATTGGAGGAAACAACTAACAAAGTTTATATTGTTGATATGAAGACACTTTGTTTGTCGGGTAGCTCTGTTTGCGGTAACAACGTGAAAATTTCTGCTGGATTGCAATTTAACAGCACCACTGCATACTCTATTGCCGGTTCTCCAAATTTGGGCGCAAATAATTTCCAAACAAACTTATTTGATGCTTCTGATAACAAATACTATGAGTTTTTCAGTGGAACGCAACCAGCAAAAGATCTATCTGTTTTCTTGGTTAACAACGAAGCCCTTGGTTTAAATAAACCGACTAAAATTTACGGAAGCTTAAGAAATTTAGGTAGTGAAGCAGTAACCTCTCTAACTATCAACTATCAATTTGAAACTGAGGCGGTAGTTTCAGCAAACCTAAGTGGTCTCAATATCGCTGCAAGTGGAGGTTCTTACGAATTTACTCACCCAACTTCATTATTAGCTGCTGCTGACGGATCTAAAGTATTGAAGGTATGGGCTACTAATATTAATGGCGGTGCAGATGAAGTGACTTCAAATGACATGTTAACCAAATATGTTATTGTAGCAGAGAATCTACGTAAGTCATTACATGAAATCTTCTCGTCATCAACTTGTGGCCCTTGTGCTCCCGGTAACGCCAATTATAAAAGAGTTGTAGCAGCAAGAGATAAAAACTTGTTCGCTTCAATTAAATACCAACAAGATTTCCCAGGTACTGGTGATCCTTACTCAACAACTGAAAGTGTAGCTAGAAGAAACTACTATGCGATTAATTCAATTCCAAGAATGGAAGTAGATGGTAAATGGGATCAAAATGCTTCTTCATTCACAAATGGGGTGTTTAATCAATTCCAAGCTGTACCAGCTGATGTTGCTATTGATGCAACTTATAAAGTTTTTGGAAAAACTGTAACAGCAGACATCAAGTTAAAATCTGCAATTGATATTACTGGCAATAATAACGTTTTACACGTTGCTATTATTGAAGGAAAAACAACCGAGAACGTAAAATCTAACGGTGAGAGAGAGTTCTTCCATGTAATGAAGAAAATGGTTCCTAATCAAAACGGTACCGTGTTAACTGGTGGTTTAACAGCAGGTGTTGAAAAATCTTTTACACTTGTATATGAGTTCCCTGGTAACTACCGTTTAGCTCCTAATGGTCAAAGTCCAATTAACTTGGCAACTGAGCATTCTGTGGAAGAATTTAGCGACCTAGAGGTGATTGTATTTGTACAAAATACTTCAAACAAAAATGTATTACAAGCAGCAAACGCAGAAAGAACTGCTTATTATGCTTTAGGTTTAGGCGAAAACGAAAACAGCATTAAAGCTGCAGTATATCCAAACCCTGCATCAGAGTCATTTGCTATTGCCTCTCCTAATGCAGGTCGTTTCGGTTATGTACGTGTTTTCGACATTAGTGGTAAAGAAGTTGTAGCTAATCAATTGGTAGAGTTTAACAATACTCAAGTTGATGTAAGCAGTTTAAACGCTGGTATTTACTTTGTAGCCATTACAACTGATGGTCAAACTTCAACTCAAAAATTAGTTATTGCTAAATAAATTACTTAGCGATAGTTATAATAAAAACGCCTCGCATTTGCGAGGCGTTTTTTTATGTAATCAACTCAAGTTTTTTTTACAACGAATGTGCTACTACTTCTTTCACTTCTGGTACCATTCTGGTAAGCATACCTTCAATACCACGTTTTAAGGTAACAGTAGATGAAGGGCAGCCACTGCAAGAACCTCTTAACTCAACGGTAACAATTCCGTTTTCAAAGTCTCTAAATGATATTTGTCCACCATCAACCTCTACTGCAGGTTTGATATACATATCTAAAATTTCTTTTATTTGTGCAACGGTTACATTGTCGTTTCCGTAGTCTTTAATGTTTTCTTTTGGAGCGTCCAAAACAATGGGTTCACCGGCTGCCACATATGATTTTAAAAACTCCTTCATAATTGGAATAATTTCTTCCCACTCAACACCCGGAACACGCGTAATGGTTACAAAGTTGTTCATAATAAATACTCCCTGCACAAAACTAAATTCAAATAAATTCTTGGCTAAAGGAGAGTATGTTGTTGATTCAACAGTTGGGAAATCTGCAGTTTGGTCAGGGAAAATCATGCGGTTGAATACAAACTTCATGGTTTCCGGATTAGGGGTTGCCTCACTGTATACGTCTAAAAAGTCTTTTAAATCAGTCATAAGTTTTTATTTACAACTGCAAAGGTAACCAAGTTTTTAAATGTGGCTATTACTTTTGATTATGGACTTAGTTAGTCGTTTTTACTCCTCAATATATTCCAAACCAAGTCTTGTTCAAACCCTTTACCAATAACATATCTTGCCACTTTAGCACGTTTGCTCATGAGGTTTTTGTCTTTTGTTTCGGCCCACTTTTTGTCAATCTGGTCATTCAAGGTTTGGATGTAATCATCATCACTAATTTCGTTTAGTGCTTTGTTGATGCAGTAGTCGGAAATGTCTTTTTGCTTGAGTTCAAGCTTAATTTTTACTCGCCCCCAATGTTTTACCCTAAACTTACCACCTGCAAAGGCAATGGCAAAGCGCTCTTCGTTTAAATAATTTTGTTCGATTAGTTGTAATAAAATCTCTTGGGCATCAATCCCCCAAATTCCCCATTCACTTAATTTTTCGATCACTTCTTTATGGCACCTTTCCTGGTATGCACAATAATTGGCTGCCTTAAGTAGTGCCTGATTTGGGGTTAGTTTTATGTGTTTTTGTTTTTCCAACTAATGTTCAAAATTAAACATATTTAAACAACTTACTTGCCTTTACATTTGTTGCAACACGTGAAAAACAAATTAGCATTAAATTTATTATTTACCGCCAATGGTATCAGCGGTTTTGCTCAAGGAATAAGCATGCTTGCCATACCTTGGTATTTTGCAAACAATACCACTTACTTTAATACAGCTTATGGATTAATAACTATTGCAGTTTTATTTTTTGGTTTGTATGCAGGTACATTGGTTGATAAATACAGCCGTAAAGCTAACTTTTTAGGCAATAGTTTAATGTGTGGCACATTACTTTTATTGATTGCCTTTATAGGTTATGCAAACAATGCGCTGCACGATTCATTAGTGGTTGCTGTATTCGGGATAACCATGCTAAACTATAACATACATTATCCAACATTGTATGCATTTGGTCAGGAGATTAGCACTGCTGAAGATTATGCTAAAGTTAACTCCAATATTGAGATAGTTGGGCAAAGCACCAGTATTTTATCGGGTGGTATTGCAGCAGTAATGTTAGAAGGATTTTCGGTCAAGTTGCCTTGGGTTGAGCAAGTATTTGTAATACAGCCTTGGTATATTTGGGAGATATTTTTATTAAATGCTGTAACTTATTTTGTTGCGGCATTGTTAATTTCTTTTATTAAGTATCAACCCAAACAACACACAGCGCATCATCCACCTATAATTGAGCGTATAAAAGTTGGTTTTACTTACTTAAAACAACATCCCGAATTGTTAATTTTTGGCGTATTTAGCTACAGTGTATTTGCTATGTTGTTGGTTGAAATACATGCAGTTTTACCGGCATACGTTGATAAACATTTACACAAAGAAGGAAGTGTATTTGCTATTGCAGATGGAATTTATGCTGCGGGTGCTTTATGTGCGGGTTTATTCGTAAACAAGGTATTTGATTCAACCCCAACACAAAAGGCTGTAATTTTGTTAACAGCCATAACTGCTGCTATTTTTATTTGGGCGTTTGCAGCACAAAGTGTGTTTGTAATTTATGTGGTGAGTTTAATATTAGGCTTTACCAATGCCGGAATAAGGGTGTTGCGCTTAACATATTTGTTTAAACACATACCAAATGAATTAATGGGCAGAGTAAACAGTATTTTTAATATGCTGAACATTTTGGTACGTACGTTATTTATTTTCTTGTTTTCTATTCCATTCTTTAATTTTGATAACAACATTATTTGGGCGTTTTTAATTATGGCAGTGTTTTTAGCCATATCTGCTTTGGTAATGATGTTTAATAAAACACAATCAACTGAACAATGATGCAATATTTTATAAAAGACATCGCACAAATAGTTTCGGGTAATTTGGTGCAGTACAATGAGGAGGTCAATCCTATTGCTATTGCACATTTATTGATAGATTCAAGAAAGGTTATTTATCCGGAGTCGTCTGTTTTTATTGCAATAAGTGGTGAGCGAAACAATGGTCATCATTACCTTAAAGACGCCTATGATGCCGGTGTTAAAAATTTTATTGTAGAAGAATTGCCTGCACAATTTTTGCCTGATGATTGCAGTGTGGTTCAGGTTAATAATAGTGTTCAAGCCCTTCACGACTTAGCAGCATTTCATCGCATGCAGTTTAAATGCCCGGTTGTAGGAATAACTGGTAGCAACGGAAAAACCATTGTAAAAGAATGGTTGTATCATTTGTTAAAGGATGATGTGTCTATTATTCGTAACCCTAAAAGTTTTAACTCGCAGGTTGGTGTGCCACTTAGTGTATGGGGTATAAATGAACAACATCAATTAGGTTTGTTTGAAGCCGGCATTTCAAAAGTTGATGAAATGGATCATTTGCAAAAAATTATCAAGCCTGATATCGGTATTTTTACCTATTTAGGAGCAGCGCATGCTGAAGGATTTGAAAACGAAACCGAAAAGCTTGACGAAAAACTAAAGCTATTTTACAATGCGCAAATGTTGGTGTTTTGTGCTGATCAGAGCGAGGTAACTCAAGGTGTAACTCGTTTATTGCTTAACCATAATCCATCTTTAAATGTAGTAAGTTGGAGCAGAGGAACGCAACATGCCACTTATAAATTTGAGGTTGAACATCGTTATCAATATACTGTAATTACCACACGCAAAGGCTCGCAAACATTAAGTGTAAATATACCTTTTGTTGATGAAGCAAGTATTATGAATGCATGTTCTTGCTTTGCATTTTTAATGGCAATTAACAGGGTAAGTACCGATGTATTAAAACGCTTTGAAGAGCTACAACCGGTTGAAATGCGTATGCAGTTGAAAGAAGGTTTTAACAATTGCGTTATTATTAACGATAGCTACAATGCCGACATCAATGCACTACAAATTGCATTAGATTTTATGGAGCAACAAAGTGCAGGATATACCAAAACTGTAATACTTAGCGATATGTTGCAAAGTGGTATGGCCGAGCATCAATTATATACCAATATTGCATCCTTAATCAAACAGCGTAATGTAAATAGGTTTATAGGAATTGGTCCTTGCATGCAAAAATATAAGCCATTGTTTCCGGTTGGAAGTTTATTTTTTGCAGATACATCATCTTTTATAAGCAATTTCAGAAGTTTAGATTTTAACCACCAAATTATATTGGTTAAAGGCGCACGTAAATTTACGTTTGAACGAATTACCGCTTTGTTGGAAAAAAAGGTACACGAAACCGTATTTGAAATTAACCTGAATGCCATGGTGCATAACCTTAATGTGTACAGAAATAAAATTAAAAAGGGGGTTAAACTCATGGGTATGGTAAAGGCCTTCAGTTACGGTGCAGGCAGTTATGAAATTGCCAAAGTAATGGAATATAATCGTATTGATTACCTAACGGTAGCCTATGCCGATGAGGGTGTAACACTGCGTAAAGCAGGTATTAAAACGCCCATTATGGTTATGAACCCGGAGCCTGTTGCATTTGATAGCATCATACAACACAACTTAGAACCTGAGGTGTATAATTTTTTTATGTTGGAGCAATTAATTAAGGCCTGCAACGGACAAGAAATGAGTATACACATTGAGGTAGATACAGGTATGAAACGGTTGGGGTTTGATGAGTTTGAAATAGATGAATTAATTGCGTTGATTCAGCAAAATCCCAACTTACGTATTAAGTCTGTTTTCTCGCATTTGGCTGCAAGCGATGAAAAAAAACACGATTTATTTACGCATGAACAAATACAGAAATTTGAACGTATAAGTGATAAACTCATCTCGTCATTCAACTATCCAATTATTAGGCATATTTTAAATAGTGGTGGTATTGCAAGATTCCCTGATGCACAATTTGAAATGGTTCGTTTGGGAATAGGCTTATACGGAATTGATCCTGCAGAAAAACTACAAAAACAGTTGCAGGTAGTAGGAACTTTAAAAACTGTTATATCACAAATACGTGAGGTAAAATCTCACGAAACGGTAGGTTATAGTAGAAGGGGGACTGTTCAACGTGATTCGCAAATTGCGGTTGTGGCCATAGGTTATGCAGATGGATTAAACAGAAAATTGGGTAACGGAAAAGGTTATATGGTTGTTAATGGACATAAGGCTCCAATTGTAGGTAGCATTTGTATGGATATGACCATGATTGATGTAACCGGAATAAATTGCCGTGAAGGTGATGAAGTGGTTGTTTTAGGAAAAGAAGTTGACATTAACGAACTGGCATCCAAAATAGGAACCATTCCTTACGAGGTTTTAACAGGTGTTTCGCAACGTGTAAAAAGGGTTTACTTTTACGAGTAGTTATTTTTTGTTCAGTTTTACCGTAGTTCTTTTCAGTGATTTTTTGTAGAAAACCGTCAGACGCATTTCGCGTCAGTACGGTTTTTATAATGATGTGTTGCTCTTCTGTGTACCTCAATCTGAAATCGACTATGCTCAAATCTTCTCAAGACCATTTGCAGACCTCTGCGTTAAAAATAATAAATGATTGTTATTTCACAGAGGTTCTCAGAGTTTTCACGGAGGTTCACAAAGCAATTTCGATTAGTATTAATACACCTCTGCGTTAACTTTTTTATCGCAGAGAACCGCGGAGTTTTTCGCAGAGAATAGCTGAGAGAACAAATTCTATCGCTTCTGAGTAAAGGAGTTTGCTTCGCAAATGTTTTATGAAAGTTAGATTGATTTTAAGTTAAACCCTTCCCAATGCCGCAGGCGTTGCTCTGTGTAACTCAAAATCTGAAATTGACTATGCTCAAATCTACTCAAGACTATTTGCAGACCTCTGCGTTAAAAAAGAAGAGAGTGAGTTAAATGAGTATTTTATTGTAGGATAAAAGATTGTCGTGCTAATTCTTTTCCATTAACAACAATCGCTAATATATGCTCTCCCGTGTAGTGTTTTCGGGTAGTTAAGTTAGCAAACTTATGTTTACGTTTTATGGTAATTTCTTGTTTTGGGTTGAGTAAGTAAGTGCCAATCTGAAATATCTTAGGAGCGTGTTTTCCATTCGATTTCATGAAATAGATATTGTACTCAACCCTTATATCGTGCGTTGTTTTATCTAACAACTGAATGCTGGTTTCAAATGAAAATTCATCCCCAATTTTTAGTCTATTTTTAGAAAGTTTTAATGCTGTAACACTTGCATGAACTTCGTTGTTTAATCCAAATACTTTTAATGCATCTACATTGCCTTGTTTTAATAACCCTCGACTAGCATGTTTAACAATCCAATCGGTTTCTTTGCTTTTTCCTTTCCATTTTTTTACTGTTTGTAACAACACATCAGGATGGTCTTTTGAGATGTCGTTTAAACAATTGGCTACACTTTTTCTTACATATTCACTTTCATCATTTTTAAGTAATTCTAAAATAGGTAGAATGGGCGTTGGGTCTTTCTTAAATTGAGGCAATGCCATTGCCCAAGGTAAACGTGGTCTGATGCCTTCACTTGCTAACCTTCGTATATGGTGATTTTTATGCTGAGCCCACTTTTTATGCTGAGCTAACATTTGCTTCGGGTATTTTATAATAAAAGGCCTAACTGCAAACTCACTGCTGCTATATTGGGTAAAATGTTCCATTGCTTTTACAGATACATCTAAATCATTTAAGCCATACACTTCAATAAAATCAGGGAAAAACATGGCAATAAATCCTTTAAAATTTGGAGCAGCCGCGCATAATATTTTAACTTGATCGGGGTAGGGAAGTGGAATGTGTTTATGCAAACAAACCGTAATATGTCGCATGCGCTGTTTTAACGCTCTGCTATTCCATGTAGCATCAAACACATCACCAATAAAGTTATTGCTATTAAACTTTGGGTAGTTTTTTTTAATGAGTGATGCTAACGAATTGATTAACTCTTTACTGAATAGATTTTTTAAAGGTTCGGCCATTTGATCAATTTATTTAATGGGAAATAAGCACGTAATATTACAAATTGTAAACTTAAGTTGCTTGTGTTAATCCCAATTTAGAAAATCAATTTTGGGTTGATGAGCAATAGAAACTCCAAAGCATTTTTTTTGCTTCGTTTATTCTATTTGTAACTCAAATGATTGATGTGGGTTTGTGCTACGCCTTACTAATTGAATAACCTAAAAGTGAACCATAAATTTAACTTATCCTGAAACACGCCTATCTGCAATAAAATCAGGCTATTAATTAGTGTATAATATCCGGTTAAAATATTTGAAAAATAGGGATTTTGCATTAGGTTTGAAATCTTGGTTAAAAAGAACCCATTTTAGGTTACATGAGTAAAGTAAGATTGAATATTGTAGGTTTAAGTTCAGGACAGAGTAATGGGTCCTACACATTAATTTTAGGTGAAGAACGCGGAAGAAGAAAATTGCCTATCATCATAGGTAGTTTCGAAGCTCAGGCCATTGCCATTGAGATTGAGAAAATTGTTCCGTTTAGACCAATGACGCACGATTTGTTTGTAAACTTTGCACGCACTTTTGGTGTAAATATAATTGAAGTAGAAATTTACAATTTGGTTGATGGAGTTTTTCATGCCAAACTAATTTGTGAGGTAGATGGCGATATTAGAGAAATTGATGCCAGAACAAGCGACTCTATAGCATTGGCAGTAAGATTTAAATGCCCAATTTTTACCCATGAGCACATCATGGCCGAAGCTGCTATGATTTTTACTGAGGATATGACCGAGGATGATATGATGGAAACCGAAGAGGCTTTTAAAACTGAATCTAAGGGATCTGAAATTACAAAAATGAGCACAGAAGAGCTCGAGCAAAAATTGCAAGAAGCGCTTCAAATAGAAGACTACCAGCGTGCGGCAATGTTGCGCGATGAGTTGAATAAAAGAAAATAATACCCCAACAAACACATGGAAAGATTTACCGGATTAATTGGTATTGTAGTTATATTAGGTTTAGCCTTTTTGGCTTCAAACAACCGTAAAGCTATAAACTACAGATTGGTATTTAGTGGATTAGGAATACAATTGGCATTGGCACTTTTTATTCTTAAAACTAATATCGGTCAAAACATATTTGCATCGTTGGGCAACTACATCAAAAAGTTATTAGAAATGGCCGATAAAGGTGGTGAGTTTGTATTCGGTGGCTTGGTTCGTCCTGATTTATTAAAACCAGTTTTAGGCGATGCTTACAGTTATGTGTTCATCCTTAAAATTATGCCGGCTATAATTTTTGTGGCTGTATTGGTTAACATTGCTTACCATGTTGGGTTGATGCAAATTGTGGTTTCGTTTTTTGCCCGCATTGTGCATGCGTTAATGCGTGTAAGTGGTAGCGAAGCCTTAAGTAATATTTCGAGTGCATTTGTGGGGCAGGTTGAAGCTCAAATTATGATTAAACCATACTTGGCAACTATGACCATGAGCGAACTTTTGGCCAGTATGAGTGGTAGTATGGCCTGTATTGCAGGTGGCGTTATGGCGGTATACATTTCAATGGGTGTTCCTGCTGCATATCTGCTTGCTGCAAGTATTATGGCAGCACCGGCAGCTTTGGTTATATCAAAAATTGTTTGGCCCGAAACAGAAGAATCTCCAACCAAAGGTTCTGTTAAATTAGAAGTAAAAAAATCGCATGCTAATTTGCTTGATGCTATCTCTCATGGTGCAAGCGATGGACTAAAAGTATCGTTAAATGTAATGGCCATGCTTATTGGTTTTATTGCTTTAATAGCTTTGGGTGATGTTATTTTAGCCAAAGTGGCCGAAATACCAAACTTGTTTAAAGGCCAGGGCGAAGCCATGATTGTGGGTAGTGAAGTGTTAAGCATGAATAAAATTTTTGGTGCAGTTTTCTCTGTGTTTGCTTGGGTAATGGGTGTACCAGCTCAAGATACACAAGTAGTGGGCTCTTTAATGGGAACCAAAATGGTAATTAACGAATTTGTTGCTTACTCTCAACTTACACCCATGATTGGAGGCGGAACACTAAATCCAAAATCGGTTGTAATAGCAAGTTTTGCTTTGTGTGGTTTTGCAAACTTTAGCTCTATTGCCATACAAGTTGGTGGCATTGGCGAGTTGGCTCCAAGCCGCAGAAGCGATTTGGCTAAGTTGGGTTTCCGTGCTCTAATGTGCGGTACTTTAGCATCATACCTTTCTGCTACCATTGCGGGTATGATGGTTTAATGCAGATGGTTCGGCTCATCCTTCGCCCTCTACTGCATAATATGGGTTTAATTATATATCAATCAACCCATAAAAAAAGGAACCTTATCGGTTCCTTTGTATGCTATCCCTTTTAAGTTGTTGCACTTTTTTTAATGAATCAATATTGTTGTCGGTAACTGGCGAAGGCATTTCTTGTATTGTACTTTCGGATTTGTTGCCGTTTTTATTGCTCGATTTACAAGCCATCAACCCAATTGTTACCAAACTAATGAGCAACCACAATACGTTTACTGATGATGTTTTTTTCATGGTTGTTTACGTTTAAAATATACACACCGTTTGGCAAATTGGTAGTGCTAAAAGTAAATTTATTAATGCCAGGTTTGCCTTTATCTCTTAACAATTCAATGGTTGATTTCCCTTGCACATCAACCAAACTAAAAGTTAAAATCATGCTTTGGTTTAATTCAAATTCAATTTGCGCATAATCTTTAGTTGGCACCGGGTATACTGAAACTTGTTGCGCAGTTTCTTTGGTATTTTGTTTTACGCCTAATCTTACATCATTGCTTTTAACACGAGATACCCATGTGTTATGTCCTCCTGAAGGTACTCCGTATGAGTTGGTTATAATGCACTCTCCAAGCTTGTTGTATATAGGTTGAATACCGGTGTAATCGCCCCAACGCTCTATGGTATCTTGTAATCTGTCAATACTTCCATTGCCTTCGCGTAAATGTACCGGTGCAGATAATTCACCATTCCAATCTGCATACACCACACTGTTACCAGGGAATTTTGTGCGCGATACGTGCGAGAAAGTAATCATCATACTTTGATCTGCACCAAAACCACCTCCGGCATAAGCAATACTTGGGTAAGCAATGTCCATGCTGTCGTAGCTTATTATTCTGCCTTTAACTGTTGGGTTATTTTTATTCTGTACATCAATTTTCCCATAGTAAACAGATGGGGCAAAAAGGGTAGGGTTGATGGTATTGCCTACATAATGAATAATACCACCATGATGTGTTGCACTTAACACACGGGCATCGTTGGTTTGTAAATATTGCCCACTTGGTTGTGGTGCATTTGGTTGTAAACCGTAAGCTACATCTGTTTTTAAAACTTTAAGTGTTAATGTAGGATTGCCATTTAAGTTATCGGTAATTTCATGTAAAAATACGGTGTCGTTTTGCAATGCACTTGGGCGTACCGAAACAAAATAATGACCTGGTCCGTAATACTCATTACTACCTTTAACCGGGCAAATACTCCAAATTGGTTTGTCGTTGTATTTTATATCGTAGTACAATTTTTTGCGTAAACTGTCGCCATTGTAACCATCGTTTTTATTTACTTGCCAAATCAACGATTCAATAAAACCTTCTTGCCACGAAGAGTTATCGCGCAAACGATTTACTGTAATAAAAAGTTCGTTGTTTGATAAAGATATAATCGGGTAATCACTCCAAGAACTATCGCCAAATGTATTTCCCGGTATGGCGTAAAAATTCCAGTCTTTTGTAGGGTCGTTTGTTTGACTAAAGCCTGTTATAATTCTGGTGTCGGCAGATGTTGTTCCTTGTAAAAATACCACAATGTATCTATCTGCAACAGGGTCATAAATAGCACGCGGATCGTAAGTTCTATCCAATGTGCCTAACGCTTTGCCAAAGTTTGATAACGACTTACTCAATAAAAATCTGCCGGTATCATTGTACATCACAAAATTGGTATTTACTACACTTATAATAAAACCATTGTTACCAATGCAAACATCATTATCGTTAGGTGTACCGTTTGTGCCATTACCAATAAAACCCCTTAACATAGTAGGTGCAGGCGCAGTGGCTTTATATAAATTTTTGTTTGATGTGGGTACAAACGATTTGCGTTGTTCATCTAACAACAATTTTTGGTATTTGGTTGATGATGCAGGAACAGGTGCAGCGTTTTTAATCAATACCAACTTGGGGTCATAATCTGCAACATCATCACTCATATTAACCATAACGGCCGGAGCAGAATTATGATTAATGGTTTTATATGTAAGTTCTTGTGCATTGGTTGCTAATAAGCTGAACAACGCAAGGGTACTTAAAATAACTTTTTTCATGCAAGTAAATTATACTGCAATATACAAAAGCTTAACTATTTATAAAGTCAAGGTTTAGATGTGGATTGTGTTCATCAAAATAAAAAAATTTATATCCGTTAGTTTACCAGTAAATTTTATGATTGCCGAGTAGCTTGGTATTTTAGGGTGTTTTCTGATTTTGACAATAATG
>CAZRVA010000073.1:6495-13383 GCA_964603255.1 uncultured Chitinophaga sp. | reverse complement strand
TTTTGTTAATCTAAAATTAATGTTTCTTTCTTGTTTTGATTATTCTATTTTTATGTTGTTTTAATATTTGTTTAATAAATCTAAATTATTAAAAAGAAATTAAAAGTCAACTTTTGTGTACGTTATTTTACGTAATTGTTGATAAGTGGACTTTGCGGTATTTTGTATTTGATTGATAGTCAAGTTTTTTTTGAAATTTGTTTTTCTTTTTAAAAGTGGGGTGTGAATAGAATGCCACGAAAACTAAATTTGCAAAATGACATCCTTACGCCTGAAAGATATAATTAGCCGATTGCCTGATACACCGGGGGTATACAAGTATTTTGATAAGGATGGAGTGCTTATTTATATTGGTAAAGCCAAAAAGTTAAAAAAGAGGGTAAGTAGCTATTTTACCAAAACGCATCATGATAGCCGCAAAACAGCTATGTTGGTTGAGCGAATTGCCGACATACAATTTACCTTGGTTGATAGTGAGGTAGACGCACTATTATTAGAAAACTCGCTTATAAAAAAGTTTCAGCCGAAGTTTAATATCAACCTCAAAGACGATAAAACCTATCCATTTATCTGCATCAAGAAAGAACCATTCCCGCGTATTATCTATACGCGTAACATTGTACGTGATGGTAGCGATTATTTTGGGCCTTATGCAAACAAAGGCATGATGTGGACTATACTTGAGTTAATTAAAGCATTGTATCCAACCAGAACTTGTGCCTTAAATCTAACTCAGGAAAACATAAACGCTTTTAAATTTAAAGTTTGCCTCGAGTATCAGATTGGTAATTGCAAGGCACCTTGCGTAGGTTACCAAACCGAGGAAGACTATGCAGAAACAATCAAAGAAATTAAGAGTATTTTAAGGGGTGATATTTCAGAGGTTAAAAATCACCTGAAAGTTTTAATGCAAAATGCAGCTACTGATTTGCGTTTTGAAGAAGCTGCAATCTACAAACGTAAGTTAGATTTGTTGAGTAGCTACCAAAGCAAATCAACCATTGTTAGTTACCATATACATGATGTAGATGTGTTTAGTATTGTGGTTGATGAAAAATTTGCATTCATTAATTTTTTAAAAGTTGCAAATGGTATGATCATTCAAACCCAAACTTTTGAAGTGAAGAAAAAAATGGATGAAACTGCTGAAGAACTCCTGGAATACGCAATTGCAGAAGTGCGTGAGCAATATAAAAGTACTTCGCGAGAAATTATTGTGCCTTTTAAACTCGATTTAGAAGATGAAAAAATAACATTTACGGTGCCCAAACTTGGTGATAAAAAGAAGTTACTTGATTTATCGTTAAAGAACGCCATGTTTTATAAACGTGATAAATTAGAGCAATATGATAGATTAAATCCAGAATTGCGTGTTGACAGGTTGATGGCACAAATGCAAAAAGATTTACGTTTAAAAACTCCTCCAAAACACATAGAATGTTTTGATAACTCGAACATTCAAGGTACAAATCCGGTTTCGGCTTGCGTGGTATTTAAAGATGGCAAACCAAGTAAAAAAGATTACCGACATTTTAAGGTGCAAACGGTTGTTGGTCCGGATGATTTTGCCACCATGCGTGAAGTTGTATACCGCAGATACAAACGTGTGTTGGAAGAAAATGAACCATTACCGGATTTAATTGTAATTGATGGTGGTAAGGGGCAATTAAGTTCTGCCATTGAGAGTTTAACAGCGCTAGGTTTATATGGAAAAGTTCCTATTATAGGTATAGCAAAAAGATTGGAAGAATTGTACTACCCCGAAGATGAGTTTCCGCTTTATTTAGAGAAGAAAAGTGAAACGCTAAAGATAATACAACAAATAAGAGACGAAGCACATCGTTTTGGTATTACTCATCACAGAAATTTAAGAAGTAAAAATACATTTGTAAGCGAGCTTGATGCGATAAAAGGTATAGGAAAAGAGACATCTAAATTATTGCTAAGTGAACTTAAATCTGTTAAAAAAATACGTGAAGCAACCTTAGAACAACTAGCTGCCATTGTAGGAAATGCAAAAGCTAAGTTAGTTTGGAGTCATTTTAATACACAAAACAATGTTTAAAACACGGCTTTTATTTACCGGTTTTTTAAATATTTTTGTTCAACAAAATCTTGATACTTTTTTAACAATTTAAATAAACAACGATGAAAAAACTATTACTTTCAGTATTCATGTTAGCAGGTCTTGCTTCATTTGCACAGCAAGACATTCAATTAACTCTTACTTCGCCTGTTGCTGGTGATATCATCAGAAAAGGTGCTCAATTTAACATCAACTACACCATCACAAACAAAGGTGTAGCTTTAACAACTGCAGATTCAATTTTTATTGTTTTTACACTTAACAACAATATCATTCAAACTCAAAACGGACCTATCATTCAGTTATACAACGGTGGCTTAACAGCTGGTCAAAGTGTAAATCGTTCTTTAAGTGGCTTAGCATTAAACTTTAGTGCTGCAGGTACAGCAAACATTTGTGCAATTGCTATTTTAGAGGGTGATTCAGTTAACGATAATGATAACGCAGGCTGCGCAGCAGTTAGTTTACAATTTAATGTTGGTATGGATGAGTTAGAGCAAGCAGCTCAATCGTTAAATGTATATCCTAACCCAGCGTCTGATGTAGTTAATTTCTCAATTGACTACAACAAAGCTGCTTCTGTTAAAATGATGGACATCACCGGTCGTGTTATCGAAACTGTAAACTTTGATATGAACAATGCATCTGTTGATGTTCGTAACTATAATGCAGGTATTTACATGTACCAAGTTTTAGATAACGAAGGACAAGTAATTAAAGCAGGTAAAGTATCAGTGAATAACTAATTACAACACCTATTAATAAAAGCGCCACAACCGAAAGGTTGTGGCGCTTTTTGTTTTTAACCTGCTGGGTTTGTTTGCGACAATTTTAAAGAGTTTTGATAGGGTAGGCATCTTTTGTTTTGTCTTGTTTGTCTAATGCTCGAATAAAAGCCCAAACAACTGCATATTAAGCACAGTATACAAAACATTTCAGAACAAGAACTCTTGCAACGCTGCCTGAGAGAGGACCGTAATGCCCAATTGTTATTGTTTAATAAATATGCACCTGCCATGTTGGGTATTTGTTACAGATATGCCAATGATGCTCAGGAAGCAGAGGATATGATGCAGGAAGGTTTTGTTTGCGTGTTTAACAAACTGAAACAGTTTAGGGGTGAGTCTACCTTAAAAACATGGATTACCCGCATTATGATTAATACGTCCATCAACTACCTAAAAAAACACCACAAAATAAAATGGGATAACGACATTAATGTAATATCTGATCATTTAGATTATAGCAACGAACAATTGTTGCAATACGATGCAAAAGTGGTTATGATGTGCCTACAAAACATGCCTGATGGCTATAGAATGGTAATTAACCTTTTTGCCATTGAAGGTTATAGCCATAAAGAAATTGCTGATTTGTTAGGTATTAAGGAGGCAACTTCTCGCTCCCAGTACGCTAAGGCAAAAGCATATCTGCAAAAACAATTAGTTAAAAACGGAATAGTATACAAAGCGCAATGAAAAACTCCTCGTTTGAAAATAACCTCAAGTCATTATCTCAAGATTTTGTTGTTGATGTTAATCAACAGCAATTTAACAACGTAATGGAGTTGCGTGCCCAACAAAATAAGCGTAGAAAAATGTGGTGTTGGTTTGGTTCTGTTTCTGCCGTTGTTACTGGGATATTATTTTTTGCTTCAATCACGCAATATGTTTCTACAAACAACAAGAATTCAAACGTTCATCAATCCATAAAAACACAAGTAGAATCGCCCGTTTATACTCAAGCAAATAAAGGAAAATCAATAACTCCAAACCTCTACAAAAATCAACCTGAAGATAAAAAGTTAAATCAATCCAAATTAGAATTAACGCCAAATAAGTACACCAAATCAAAAGCAATTGCTGCATATAATTCAACCAAACAAACCACGTTAAAGACAAGTAATAAAACGCCAAAAAAACAATCTATCCCAATAAAAAACAGCATTACATTTTTTGGGGATGATACAGCTAATAATCCACTTAAATTAATAACAATAAATAAACCCATGTTGGTTGATGGACATCTGTTTAATCAAGCCTTATTAAAAAGGCAAAACTTGGTTTTATCAAAAGAAAATAAAACGTTTGAGAAGGGGGAGGCCGTCCTAAAAACTAAACTGTTTAACGGGATGTATTTAGAAGCTACTTATTTTCCTTTTATATCTGCAAAAAACACATCCGGTATGTTGCCCGATAAAAAAGCAAGTATGGTTGGGTTATCAGAAGATGCAAATTTTGCATATGCCGCAAATTTTGGAGCCGTGTTTAATTTAAGTAAAAGTCTGCAACTGCTTGCCGGATTTGGAATACATACCATTAGGTTTGACAAAATAAGAGAGGTAACTGTAACGGTTGATACCGCGTTTGAGTCGCTAACAAGCAATGCTACAAAATTAAATTTTGAGCACGTTGCTGATTTTTCTTTTACATGGCTTGATGTACCTGTTGCCTTACGTTATCACAAACCAATGAACAATAAATTTAATTGGTATGTGCAGGCTGGTTTAAGTTACAGGCATTTGATACAAAATAAATCGTATACTTTTCAGGTAGATTCAAACCAACTAAAAACTTATGAGTTGAGAACAAACTATGCCAATAGCCGTATTAACAAACACCAAATGACTATTTTAGTAGAACCAGGAATGGCGTATGATTTAACACGTAATATAACTGTTAATTTAGGTGTTCCATTTCAACAAGAATTATTTAGTGTTTATAATAAAGAATATACCAATAGAGCAGCATTTAAGCTACTTGGTTTAAAAGCAGGCGTACAATTTAATTTTTAACATAGGCAACAATCAAATAGCTTTGTTGGTCAAATGTGTTAAATCAATAAATAGATAAACTACTATGAAAATGAAACATGTTTTGCTTACAACTTTAAAAGTTTTGGTTGTAGGTGTTATTTTAACTTTGGCATCTTGTGATGTACCATGGATGGACCCAATTGATGGAGGAGGAAATGGAGGGCCTAAACCACCAACTAACAATGATTGTAGAATTGAAGGAACAATTGTTAAAGTGCCTTGTGGTGTTGGTGTGTATGGCGATTTATGGATAAGGACTAAAGAAGGGGTTTTATTGCAACCAGTTGAGCAAAGCTTTCAAACGCTTTGTCCGATAGTGTTACACGATGGAGATAAAGTTAAATTTGGTTACCGATTAAAAAGAGGACCGAATCCTTTTGATAGTGCAATTACTTGCTTAATAGCAATACCTCAGCATACAAAAATTATTATAGATTGTATTCAGGTTGTGCCTAATAAAGGTTGTGGTTCGCTGCTTTTGGGAGATTCTCTTTATGACGATAATAGTGTGCGTGTATTAGAAGCAACTATTGTTGGTAGTCAACTAAAATTGTTAGTAGGATACAGCGGATGTGGAGTTAAACCTGCTTCTAATTTTGAGTTGTTTTGGGATGGTAATGTACAAGAAAGTATGCCTTTACAAACAAGGGTTTATTTACATGCAAAACAACAAGAATTTTGTCAGGCATACTTTACGCAAGAATTATGTTATGATGTCAGAATGCTTAAGAGCAAGCAGAACGGTTCAGTAAAAATACAGATTCAGGATAAAGAGGTTTTATTTTAATTGCCTTGTTCTACTGTAAGTTACAATTAATTTATGTTGGCTAATAGTACGAAATTAGGCAGCAATCGTATTGTAGATAGTAGTGAAACAAATTGCCCTGACCCCTAATTAAAAAGATGATATTCATCTTTAACATGAAAAGGCAAATCAATTTAATTCATTGTTTGTTTGATCAAAAAAGCCTGAACGTAGAAGTTCAGGCTTTTTGTTTTAATAACCTTCAATGCTTTTTATATGTGCTCTAATTTCATCAGGAACCGTTACTTTTTGTTGCGTTTTTTCATCCAATAAAACCATTACATCCTGCGCTTCGGCCACAAGATCACCATGGTGGTCAAACAACAAATGACTCAACCCAAAGCTTGAGTTTTTAATATAAGTAATACTGCTTTTTACAGTAACATCTCCGGGGTAATACATAGGTTTAATGTAACGACATTGTGTACTTAATAACATGGGTATTATCCCATCTTCATTGTACATATCAACCAATTTTGATTGTTCCCAATAATTTACCCTTGCCGTTTGTATGTATTTAAAATACATCACATTGTTTACGTGTTTAAAAATGTCAAGGTCGCACCAATCAATGCGCAACGTAATGTTTATCGGGTATTTTGGGTTTTCATTTTGCATCATATCAAATCATAAAAAAACGCGACAGTGATAAACTTATCTGCTGCCGCGTTTAGTTGTTTATTTTGTTTATGCTAAAGCATCAATCACATCTTGTTTGGTAATAATTTGTATATCGCCAACCAAGGTTTTCATTAATACTGCGCTGTTATCTTTTGTAATCAATTTAGAAACTTCTTCTAAACTTGTATCAGGATGAACAAACGGAAACGGAGCTTGCACCACAGCAGATACCGTTTCGGTTTTTAACTCAGGTTTTTCAATAAGCATGCTGTATAAATGCGAGTCGTTTAACGAACCAACAAACTCTCCGTTATTATTTACCACAGGAATTTGCGATATATCAAACTTGCGCATTTTACTTACTACATCACCAACGTTATCGTTAATATTTGCTGTTACCAACTTTAGGTGTTTATGTCCTTCAATTAAATCAATGGCCTTAGGTTGATTGTTTACTAAAAATCCTCTATCGCGCATCCAATCATCGTTAAACATTTTACCCAAATAACGTGTTCCGTGGTCGTGGAAAATAACCACCACAACATCGCCCGGTTTAAACAT
>CAZRVA010000073.1:4482-6485 GCA_964603255.1 uncultured Chitinophaga sp. | reverse complement strand
TTGCATTAAACCTGCCATAGCGCTACCTGCCGAGTTGCCTGCAAAAATTCCTTCTTCACGCGGTATTCTGCGGGTCATAATTGCAGCGTCTCTATCCGTAACTTTTTCAAAATGATCAATCACCTCAAAATCCACATTGGCTGGTAAAAAGTCTTCACCAATACCTTCGGTGATGTAAGGATAAATTTCGTTTTTATCGAATATGCCAGTCTCCTTATATTTTTTAAATACCGATCCGTAAGTATCAATGCCTAAAATTTTAATGTTCGGATTTTTTTCTTTTAAGTATTTACCCGTTCCGCATATGGTTCCACCTGTACCAACACCCACAACAAGGTGCGTAATTTTACCCTCTGTTTGTTCCCAAATTTCCGGTCCGGTTTGTTCGTAATGTGCTTGGCTGTTGCTCAAGTTGTCATACTGATTCGGTTTCCATGAATTTGGAATTTCTTTTTCTAAGCGTGATGATACTGAATAATACGAACGTGGATCTTCCGGGTCAACATCTGTTGGACAAACAATTACTTCTGCACCAAATGCTTTTAATGCATCAACTTTTTCTTTACTCTGTTTATCGGTTGTGGTAAATACACAACGGTAACCTTTAATTACGGCTGCAATTGCTAAACCCATACCCGTGTTACCGCTTGTTCCTTCAATAATAGTATAACCAGGTTTTAGTTTACCTGCTTTTTCGGCATCTTCAATCATCTTTAAAGCCATACGGTCTTTGATAGAGTTGCCAGGATTGGTTGTTTCAATTTTTGCTAAAACCGTGCAGGGTAAATCTTTGGTTATTTTGTTTAATTGTACCAATGGTGTGTTGCCAATGGTTTCTAATACATTTTTATGCCACATGCGGCAAAGATAAGGTTAATTTTTATTAGGCCTATCTTTAACAATTACTTAATAGCTGCTAATTTATAAATGGTTAAAAAACGTTTTAAACAAAGGGGCTTTTTATTTGGTTTGATTAGCGGTTGAACTTTGATTTTACAAGTAGTTTTTCGTAATTGTACTTTTAAACAATATTTGCAACCATTAATAGTTAGCTTAAACATGAAAACAAAAGAAGAAATAGTGAAAGATTGGCTTCCGCGCTATACAGGAAGACCACTAGAGAGTTTTGGAGAATATATTTTGCTTACCAATTTTGCCAATTACCTAACCCTATTTGCCGAAAAGTTTGGTGTTGAAGTAATGGGAAAAGACAAGCCCATGCAAAGTGCAACTGCCGAAAACATTACCATCATCAACTTTGGTATGGGTAGTGCCATGGCCGCAACTGTAATGGATTTATTATCGGCTATTGAACCTAAAGCAGTTTTGTTTTTAGGTAAATGCGGTGGTTTAAAAAAGAACACGCAGTTGGGTGATTTGATATTACCCATTGCAGCCATAAGAGGAGAGGGAACAAGTAATGATTATCTGGTTCCTGAAGTTCCGGCATTGCCTTCTTTTAGGTTGCAAATGGCCGTATCGGCAAGCATTGTAAAACACAACAAAGATTATTGGACAGGTACTGTGTATACTACCAACCGCAGGGTTTGGGAGCACGATGAAAAGTTTAAGGAATACTTGCGTAACACACGTGCTATGGGTATTGATATGGAAACAGCAACTATTTTTGTGGTGGGCTTTACCAATAAAATTCCTAAAGGCGCTTTGTTGTTGGTAAGTGATAACCCCATGACACCTGAAGGTGTTAAAACATCTAAAAGCGATCAATCGGTTACTTCGCAGTTTGTAGAAACGCATTTAGCTATTGGCATTGATGCGTTAATTGAGTTGCGCGACTCGGGTGAGTCTGTTAAACATTTACGTTTTGAGTAGGTTATGAAAATAGATTTAAGAAGTGATACAGTAACCAAACCCACACCCGAAATGTTGCAAGCCATGATGGCTGCCAAAGTAGGAGATGATGTGTATGGAGAAGACGACTCGGTAGTAGAGTTGGAACAATATTTAGCAAAAGAGTTTGGTATGGAAGCGGGTTTGTTTTG
>CAZRVA010000073.1:0-4382 GCA_964603255.1 uncultured Chitinophaga sp. | reverse complement strand
TAGAGTTGGAACAATATTTAGCAAAAGAGTTTGGTATGGAAGCGGGTTTGTTTTGCCCTAGCGGTACCATGACTAACCAAATTGCCATTCGAGTTCATGCCAAACCTGCTACCGAAGTAATATGTGCAGATAATGCGCATGTTTTTAAATACGAGGGTGGGGGAATAGCAGCCAATACCGGGGCTCAAGCGCGTTTGTTGCCAAGTACTTTTGGTAAAATTAGTGCGCAACAAATAGTTGAGGTGATTAATGCCGAGGATGTACATTTTCCGCGCACAGCATTGGTTTGCCTTGAGAATACCAGCAACCGCGGAGGTGGAAGTATTTATACGTTAGCCGAAATGAATGAAGTAGCTGATTTGTGCAAACAACACCAATTGCCCTTACACTTAGATGGAGCGCGTATTTACAATGCACTTGCAGAAGGCGATTATACGGCAAAAGATTTAGGCAAAATCTTTAATAGCATTTCTGTTTGTTTAAGTAAAGGTTTGGGTGCACCAGTTGGTTCGGTGTTGCTTGGTAATAAAGATTTTATTCATGAAGCCAAACGTGTACGCAAATTAATGGGTGGCGGTATGCGACAAGCCGGATATTTAGCTGCTGCAGGTATGCATGCACTTAAGCATCATGTGGTAGGTTTAAAACAAGACCATGCGCATGCACAAAAAGTAGCTGCTGTTTTAAATAGCAATAATTTGGTGGTTGGTATGATGCCTGTTGTAACCAACATCATCATTTTTAAGTTGAAAGATGCCGCTACAGCAGATGCTTTACAACATCAACTCAAACAACAAAATATACTAGCTAATAAAGTTTCTGCAACCGAGCTACGTTTTGTGTTTCATTTAGATGTAACACCTGCTATGGTTGATAAACTGTGTGGCGTGATTCGGGAATTTAAAGGTTAGTTAAATATTGTTTAAATGCTAATTAGTTCAGTGAAGTCAACAATATGCATAAGATAAATGCAGTAATTATTTCTTGTTTGTTGTTGTTTTCATGTAATAGCAATACAAGTGATTTTACTAATGTAAAATCCGGTCAAGCAGCAATGGATAGCTCAATACAAAATGAAATCGCCTATAATGATTTCAATTCTTTTATTGAGAAATTTAGTACCGACACGCTTTTTCAAATAAGCCATACAATATTTCCTTTAAAAATTACTTGGCATGAAATTGAACGTGATACCATATTTTATAAAGGTAAATCAGAGGTTGAATTTGTTGATTTCCGGATTAAGGAATACAACGGGGAAGTGGACAGATGGAAACAAAATATAGTAATTGAAGAAAGCAAAAAATATGCAGTAATTGAAATAAGAGGTGTAGATAATGGAATCCATGTTGATTACATTTTTAAAATAATAAATGATGCTTGGATGTTTGTAGAGATTGATGATAGTTCTACGTAACTTTTGACATTGCAAAAAACGGTTTAATGAGATGCTCATTAAACCGTTTTTTATTGCATGTTTGGTTGTTTTTAGTAGGAGTAAAACGAATAAAAACCTCTGCTGCCGTTGGCATATAGTCCTTCTATTAGTAACTGTCCGCGGCCGGTTTCTAAGTCTTTAATTAAGTCCTCTGCTTTAGTATATGTTTTTTTGTTAAACGAGGTAATGATAAAATCTTCAGGAATACCCATGTTTCTAATACGACCATTCTTTATATTACTGATTTTTATTCCTGATGGTATACGGTATTTCTCTGCTTCAACTTTTGATATTACTGTAAAATCGGCACCTAAAACGGTTGATGTAACACTTTGTTTACGCGTAATTTCTGTATTGCCTTCACGGTTAATCAACTTCACATACATATCCATGCTTTTGCCATCACGCAACAAAGTTATTTTAACTTTATCACCCGGACGATAGTAACTTACCTGCTCATCAAAAAATGCTTTACTTTCAATTTCGCGTTCATTTACCTTTATAATAACATCACCACTTTTTATTCCGGCTGTTTCACTTGGTCCGCTTGGTAATACATATTGTACATAAACACCAAGGTTATTGTTGATATTTAATTTTTCAGCAAGTGGTGCATCAATGTCTTTAATATCCATTCCAGTAAAACCACGTTGTACCTCGTTGTACTCTATTAAATCGCGCACAATTTTTTGTACTAGGTTTGATGGTATTGCAAATCCGTAACCACTATAAGCACCTGTGTTTGATGCAATAGCTGTATTAATGCCAACCAACTCGCCATTGGTGTTTACCAGCGCACCACCACTATTTCCGGGGTTAATGGCTGCATCGGTTTGTATAAAACTTTCTATAGGAAAGCGGTTGTTCACCACATTAATGTTTCTTCCTTTTGCACTTACAATACCCGCAGTAACGGTACTGGTTAAGTTAAACGGATTACCAACTGCCAACACCCACTGGCCAATTTTTACATCATCACTATTTCCGAAAGTGATGTGTTGTAAACCCTTACCTTCTATTTTTAGTAAGGCTAAATCGGTAGAGCCATCGGTGCCAATAACCTTTGCTTTGTAGCTGTGTTTGTTATTATTGGTAATTACTTCAATTACATCAGCATCTTTAACCACATGTAAGTTGGTAACAATGTATCCATCGGCACTAATTATTACGCCACTACCCGAACTGGTAACGGGGCCGCGTCTGCCAAAAAAATCCCAAGCCGACCAAAAATCATAATACGGGTCGGCAGCTTGCTGGTTGCTTATTGTTTTAATAAATACAACGGTTGGAGTTGTGATTGCGGAGGCTTTAATCATATCCTCGCTACCTGCCGCTTGAATACTTTTGTAATCAACGTTACTGTATATGCCTTGTTCTTGGTTATTGGTTGTGCCTTGTGTTAGCACTACCCTGTTGGGCAATAAAAAATAAAAACTTGCCGCACCCGCTATACCACTGGCAAAACCAAGCGCTATTAAACTTAATTTTGATTTCATCTGCTGTTTTTTTTCTGGCAAAATTAACAATGTGAATTTCAAAAAGTCAAACGTAGGCTGTTACTTTTTGGTGTACACAATGTTGGCTTTTAATACTAAATTATGAAGTGTTTGCTCTGGTGTATTGGTAATCAAACTGATTTGTTTTTCTACCTGGCCTATATCATAGTTGGTGTTGTAGGTTACCACTATGTCCATTTTCTTACCTTTTTTAATGGGTTTGCTATAATCAAAATCGGTAGTGGTACAGCCACAGCTACTAAATATTTTTCTCACATAAAGTGGACTTTTCCCTTTGTTGGTAATGGTAAAAGTAACCGTGTGTGTAGTTTGTATGTTTACTTGTCCTAAGTCAACAACTGGAGTAATAGCAGCAAACACAGGTGGTTTGGCCTTTTCTTTTGGTGTTAGTTTTTCAAAGTTTTCTACAATGTTGGCACGCACTAAAAACTTCTTTTTAGGTTCAAGGCTGTCATCAGTATGCACAATAACTTCATCCAATTTTTTACCGTAATCATTGGCTTCTTTGGCTTTAAATTTAAATTTAAATGTTGCTCCATTGTGTGGCATTATTTGCTCTTTATCTCTGGTAACTGTCATGTATGATGGAGCAACAACGCCTAGTATTTTTATAGGTTTATTGGTTGGGTTATACATCACTCTTACGGTTGAGTCATCTCCATCATTATATACGTTTGGAAACTTTACCTCATATGAATCGAATAACATGTTGCCTTGTTTTGATGGATATGCTTTGGCAACACGCGCGTTTATGTCATCAATAAATGCACTAAATTTTAAATAGTAAACAGTAGGTTCGCCATCTGTAAATACAGTAATGGTTTTGGTTTGACTACCGCTTAACTCTTTCGGAAAAAAGTAAACTAAAATTTCTCCTTTTTGATTAAAGGCAACAGGTTTTTTATCCCATTGCGGTTTTGAGCAGCCACAATCAGCTTTAATGTCGCTGATGGAAACTTTGCCTTTTCCGATATTTTGGTATTTGAATGTTATTTTAACAGGCTCTGCTTTGTCTTGCAAAGCACCTAAATCAATAAATGTTTTTTCGAAAAAGAGTGCGCCCTTTTCAATTTTTGCGGGTGTTTTACCCTTGGTGTTTTTTTGAGCCAAAACGGATGGTGAGTTTAAAATCACCAACATAATGGCTGCAAATGTGTATGCTAATCTTATTTTCATTGTATATTGTTATTTGTTTTATTGTGAATCTCAGACTAACTAATTAAAGGTTCAGTTGCAATGTAAAAGCATCTGCATCCTTCTCAACCGGAAACTCGCTGCGGTATTTGGTAGCAATAGCTTTGTTTATCAGGTTAATGGCCGTGTCTTCTTCGTATGTTTTTTGGTAAATAATATTTCCCATCGGATCTATAATACAGCTATCTCCACTGTGGTTTACTTGGTTTCCATCAAGCCCAACACGGTTAACC
>CAZRVA010000072.1:0-13411 GCA_964603255.1 uncultured Chitinophaga sp. | reverse complement strand
TAGCCGATATGGATACCAAAGTGGTTAAGCTTAAAGATATTACTTTAGGTAAAATGCACTTGAACAAATTAGAGGTAGCTGTTTTACCTATTGGGCATGTAAATCAAACGTATCAACAAATTGATTTACCACCAATTGATGGCGTTTTGGGTAGTGATTTTTTGATGAAGTACAAGGCTGTTATAAACTACCCTGATGCCTTGATAAAACTAAATGTAACCAAAAAGTAATGCCATTTATTTGGTGCAGTAAAAATTATATTTTACCTTTCTACCTGATTTAAAATTAAGAATTATGCAAACGCAGTTTATTAAAAAAATGAGCAAAGTGGAGGCGGGCTTTCATATGTTGATGTTACTCTCTTTGGCTGACGGAAAGATGCAACAAGCAGAGAGTGCAGTTATTATTGATTTTTTAAACGATCACTTTGATGGTGAGTTAGACTTAATAAAAGAACAAGCATTTTTAAGGGCATTACCTGATGAAGAACACGAGAAACACTTCAGGGAAACTGCCGAACATTTCTACTCGATTAGTAGTGAAGACGAACGACACACCTTAACCCATTTTGCAATGGAGGTAGCCATGGCTGATGAATCAATGCAAGCCACCGAAAATAAGTTAATTAATACCTTGTACGATACTTGGGATATTGAATAACCTATACAAAAACTTTAATCAAGCCGCATGTTTCATTACATGCGGCTTTTTTATTTATACCTATTTTGTTCTGCTATAATTTTTGCTTTTCTGATAAATATCATCCTTATTCTTATTTAGACTAAGTCTATTTAAATATATTTGCTGCCGATTTAACAAGTTATAATCTATGAAGAAAGCGATACACATATTAGTGTTTATGATGGCAGCCATCTCTTTAAATGCCTCTAATGTAAAGGGTATTTTAGTTAGTGAATCCGGAGAGCCTTATGCAAACCAAATGATGTATTTAACTAATGGTGCGCAAACCACAACCAATAATGATGGTTCGTTTGTTTTTCTACAAGTATTAAAAGGAAGCTATGAGTTAAAAACTGAAAAAGGTGGACAGTTGATTACCCTTAACTTTTTTACGGTTGAAAACGAGGGAAAGGATGTTGAATTAGGTAAATTGGTTTTAAAAAACAATTTCCAATTACCCGAGGTAGAAATAAAAGACCAAAGTGTAAACAATGGAGTAGAGCGCATGCCTGATGTAAAAGACAATGTAATATACTCAGGAAAAAAAACAGAGGTTATTCGTTTGTCTACAGCTACCGCTAACCTTGCACAAAATAACTCACGACAAATATTTGCGAAAGTACCCGGTATACAAGTTTGGGAAAGCGATGGTAGTGGCGTGCAAATGGGTGTAGCAACAAGAGGTTTAAGCCCGAATAGAATGTGGGAATTCAACACGCGACAAAATGGTTATGATATTTCTGCAGATCCCTTTGGTTATCCGGAAGCTTATTATACACCCTCTGTTGAGTCGTTAGATAGAATTGAAGTAATAAGAGGTGCTGCATCTTTACAATATGGTCCGCAGTTTGGTGGCGTGATTAACTACGTTAAAAAACGCTCAGTAAGTGGTAAAAAAATTGGTGTTGAAAGTACTCAAACCATGGGTAGTTACGGCATGTTTAGTACGTTTAATGCCATTGGCGGTAACTATAAAAAGTTTAGTTATTACGCCAATATCCACTACCGCAGATCGGATGGTTGGAGACTAAACAATGGTTACAATACCTGGAATGGTTATGTTAATTTGGGTTATCAATTAACAAAAAAAATAAACATCAATGCCGAGTATACCCGCATGGATCAGTTGGTACAACAACCTGGTGGTTTAACCGATTCTATGTTTAACATCAACGCGAAACAATCTTTACGTAACCGCAATTGGTTTAAGCTAGTTTGGAATATAGCTGCGTTAAATTTCGATTACCAAATTAACAGCAACAATAAATTAAACATCAAAGCTTTTGGTTTAATGGGCGAACGCTCAAGCATTGGTTTTATGAGTGCCATTAATGTTAACGATACGAAAGATGCGAATGGAGTTTATGGCAATAGACTTGTTGATCAGGATTTATACAATAATTATGGTATAGAGGCCCGTCATTTGTATACTTATCGTATGGGTAAACAAAAACAATCGTTGGCAGTTGGAGCAAGATATTACGTGGGAAATACCGACAGGATTCAAAATAAATTTGGAAACAGAGGAACAGATTACAGTTTATCAACCGAACAAACTACATTGGCCCGTGATCTTAATTTTAAAACGCACAATATGGCATTTTTTGCCGAGCATTTATTTAACATCAACAAACGTTTAACCATAACTCCGGGTGTTCGTTACGAGTATTTAAATAACACAGCCAATGGTATTTTAGATGCAAAAAATGTTGACAGAGAAAGTTCGCGCAGTTTTGCTTTATTGGGTATTGGTGCACAATACAAAGTAACCAGTAACACCAATATTTATGCGAATTACACCCAAGGCTATCGCCCGGTTTTGTTTAGCGATATTTCGGTAGCTACCACAGATTCTATTAATCCTGATTTAAAAGATGCTTCAGGTTATAACTTAGATTTAGGATACCGTGGTAATTTTGGTCGTTTGGTTAGTTTTGATGTAAGTGCTTACATCATGCATTATGGCAACCGTGTAGGTAACTATACTGTAAATGGCAAAAATTATAAAACCAATATTGGTGCATCAGAAAGCAGAGGTGTTGAAAGTTATATTGAAGTATCTCCAACCAGCTTATTTAAAACATTTAAAGGTGGTCACATTAGTTTGTATACAACCATGGCATTTACACAAGCCGAGTATGTATCTTGGAACGATCCTGACATCAATAAAAATCAAACTGGAAAACGTGTAGAAAACGCACCAAAATATATCCATCGTTTTGGCTTAACTTACCGTTATAAAACGTTTAGTACATCTTTTCAATACAGTATGGTAGGCAATGCTTTTGCTGACGCATTAAATACAGTCAAACCAGACGTTACAGCAACAACAGGTTTAATTCCAAGTTATGAAGTAGCCGATTGGTCATTTCAATTAACCATTAAAAAGTTGTACAACATTAATGGTGGTATCAATAACATTTTCGATGCCAAATACTTTACACGCAGAGCAGGCGGATATCCCGGCCCTGGTTTATTGCCGGCCGAAGGACGTGTTTGGTACGTTGGTGTAGGTGTAAAAATTTAGTTTTTGTAGTTGTTATACATCAAAGCGAATCTGATTGGTTTCAGGTTCGCTTTTTTATTTTTCTATTTCTATCCAAACTTCTTTACCTGCACGTGGCGCAATAGAGTTTGTGCTTGGCGTAAAATTTATGCTTTTAAAATATGGCTTAAAGTAATCCAAGTATTCTGTTGTATTTCCTCCAAATGGCGGTCCACCATTAAACTCGGTGTTAAACAACAAGCCAACTAACTTACCTGTTGGTGCCAGCAATTGGTGTATGTGTTTAGCATAATTACTTCTTAAATTTGGGTTGATGGCACAAAAGAAGGTTTGTTCCAAAATCAAATCATAGGTTGATTGGTGCTCAAAAAAATCACCACAAATAACTTTCAGTTTTCCTGCTTCAATAAAGTTATTAAGTTTTGCAATGAGTTGCTCGGTTAATGTGGGTGCAATATCAATTACGGTTACTTGATTAAAACCTTGTGCCAATAAATATTCGGCCTCGTAAGCATTACCACAACCCGGAATAAGTATGCGTATACTTTTATTGGTTAACGAATCGATATATAATTTGATGGCCGGTGATACACCTTTCAAATCCCAACCTGTTTCTCCTTGTTTCCACCTATTGTCCCAAAACGCTTGATCAGTCATGCTTGCAAAGTAGTTATAATTTATTTTAAGTAATTGATTTCGCATTTATGATGTTGATTTTGGGATTATACATCTAAATGCCTTAATCTTGCATGCAAATTTAAACGTAATGAAATTTTTTATTGATACAGCCAATTTGGCTCAAATTGCTGAGGCAAACGACCTTGGAATTTTAGATGGTGTAACCACCAATCCTTCTTTAATGGCTAAAGAAGGTATTAAAGGCGAAGAAGCCGTTTTAAAACACTACGTTGATATTTGCAACATTGTAGATGGTGACGTAAGTGCTGAAGTAATTAGTACTGATTACGAAGGAATGATTGCAGAAGGCGAGAAACTAGCTGCATTACACGAAAATATTGTGGTTAAAATACCGATGATTAAAGATGGTATAAAAGCCATTAAATATTTCTCATCAAAAGGTATTCGTACCAATTGTACATTAATATTTAGCTCAGGTCAAGCAATTTTAGCTGCAAAAGCCGGTGCCACTTACATTTCTCCATTTGTTGGCAGGTTAGATGATATCAGCTACGATGGTATGAATTTGATTGCCGAAATTTCACAAATTTTCGCTGTTCAAGCATACCAAACTCAAATCTTAGCAGCATCAATACGTAACCCTGTTCATATTATTAAATCAGCACAATACGGTGCACATGTAATAACAAGTCCGTTAAGTGCTATTTTAGCATTGTTAAACCATCCATTAACTGATAAAGGTTTAGCGCAGTTTTTAGCTGATCACAAAAAAGCGAACAGCTAATTTTTTTGATAAAGAATATTTTATAAAGGTCGGTTTTATACCGACCTTTTTTGTTTATTTGATTTTAGTTTAAATGCCCTAACATTTATGCAAACACCTATAACTGTATTTATAATTGACGACCATCAGATGCTGATTGATGGCATTAAAGCTTTGTTGTTAAACGAAAGCGAGTTTAAGATTGTGGGTGAAGCATTGCGAAGTACTGAGGCCATTGAGCGTATCAAAAAAACAGATGTTGATGTAATTATAACCGACATTAACATGCCCGAGATGAACGGTTTGCAATTGGCTAATGCCATAAGAAGAGTAAAACCCGAGCAAAAAATTTTAGCATTAAGTATGTATGGCGATAAAGCCGTAATAACTGATATGATTGATGCAGGCGTGAAAGGTTATGTACTAAAAAATACCGGCAAACAAGAGTTAATTACCGCATTAAAACTTATTGCCAATGGTGGCACTTATTTTAGCGGTGATGTAGCCAAAGAAATAAATAAGGTGGATGATAGCATTGATAAACGTTATGTGTTAACGCCACGCGAAAGAGAAATTGTGCGATATGTAGCACAAGGTTTATCGCACACCGAAATTGGAGATAAAATTTGTATTAGTCCGCGTACTGTTGATACCCACCGTACCAATATTATGCGTAAATTAGAAGTACACAGCATTGCCGAGCTTATAAAAATTGCCCTGCAGCTTAAGATTATTGATTAGTTAAAATTGGTGTGTAATTTTTAAGTAGGCAAAGATGAATACCATAATCACAATTATTGAATCAAAACGCTTCATGTACTTATATGTGTTTGGATAATTTATTTCATCAAAGTTTGGCAAAAAAACTTTTAACGGGTTAGGAGGATAGATAGGAATTACTTTAAACCCTTGTCCTAACTTAATCAATACAAATACTGGAACCAAAACGTACCATAATATGGTTGAATGTAGATCTTGCAGCATATTGATGTTTCCAATTATACTGGTTTCATAGTCAACAATAAGCAAGACTGCTGGTACTAATAGTAATATTGAAATTATCAGGTAAATGACGTTAAACTGTTTTTCAGAAATATTAATTTGGTTCATGGTTGTATCATTTAATACGAGTTTAAATAATTACCAGAACTAAACCAAGTGGTTCTGTTTACCCCAAATTATGCAGTAGAAGGTGAAGAATGAGCCGAACTATCTGCATTAGTTGGGTAAACCCCGATTTAGAAAATCAACTTTTGGGTGAAGTGTAACGGATGCCCAAAGGCTTGATTTTCTTACATCGTTTATGCAAGTTGTATCCCAAATGCATAATCTGGGTTTACCTCATCACCATTTCAAAGGTTTCATCAGGTATATCACCAACTTCCATCACCAAAAATCCATCAAGCGAGTTGTTAAATTTGGGGTCGATATTAAATGCAATAATTTTAGCATTTTGCTTTAAATACTTTTTAAGCAATACCGGTATTTTAGTTTGATCAACTTCAATGTCCGATATCATATTATCAAGTACTTTAATATCGTTTTTCGACATGTCTTTTAAAGCAGAGCCTTCTCCTTTATACTGATACTTGTACTTTTTACGGGGTTTAACAGCCTCTGCCAATTCATCGTCAAAATGATTTTTACGAATAAAATCAACCAACAAATCTTTTGATAAGGATGAAAAACTATTGCTTATGCTAACCGGACCAATAAGGTATTTGTACCTATTTGGATTTTGTTGTAAATAGGCATTAATACCTTTCCAAAGCAACATTAAACTTAATGGTTTACGCTGGTATTCTTGGGTAATAAACGAACGTCCCAACTCTAAACTGTTTTTTAAAATCGGGTTAAAGTCTTTGTGTATCTTAAATAATTCATTCAAGTAAAAACCTTTCTTTTTATACCTTCTAAACAATACATCACCCAAACCAATACGATAAGCACCTACAATTTTTTTCTGCGTTTCATCCCAAATAAATAAATGTTTGTAGGTTAAATCATATTCATCTGTATCGCAACTCTGATTTGTTCCTTCGCCAACTGCTCTAAAGGTAATTTCACGCAACCTCGAAATTTCTCTTACTACACTTGGTATGTTGCGAGCAGCGGCAATGTATACTTTAAATCCATCTTGCTTAAGAAGTAAATTTTTATCTTGTAATTGTGCAATATCTTCTTCAATTAATGATGTTGGCGTTTCATCAATAATGACTTCTGCTTGGTGAGGCTTTTGGAATTTTAGCTTAGAAATAAATGAACGGTGTTCTACCTCTAATGATGATTCAAGTGCATAAGTTTTTGCACGTAAAAAACGCAGCAATTCATTGGGGTCATTAAACTCGTTAATGGTTTTTATATTAATGGGTTTACCAATACGAATTTGAATTTTATCTGCTGTTTTGTTAAATAACTCTGATGGTAACTTGGCTGTGCGCAATGCTGGATGAACCAACCCTAGTAAGTTAAACACAATGCTGTTATGACCACTAAAATAAACCGGCACTACTTTTACTTGTGCTTTTAAAATCATTTTTCCAACCACCGGGTTCCATAGTTTATCACTAATTTTTAGTGTATTTAGTTGTAATGATGAAACTTCGCCCGCAGGGAAAATACCAACAGGATGACCTTCTTGTAAAAGCTGTAAACTCTTTTTAATGCCACTTACATTCATACCTGTTTTACTGCTTTTTTCAAAAGGGTTAACAGACACAAAATTATCTTTAAGGGTAGGTATAAGTTGCAGTAAAAAATTCGCCATAATTTTAAAGTCAGGACGAACTTGAGTGAGTATGCGCAACAACATTAAACCATCAATACCGCCATATGGATGATTAGCAACCACAATAAACGGTTCGTGTTGCGGAATGTTATTTAACTCTTCAGGATTAAACTCGTATGCTACTTGTAATTCTTTTAAAATTTCATCAGCAAATTCCATCCCCTGTGTTTCGGCATGATGGGCATAAAGCTGATTCACTTTTTCTAATTTAAGTGCTTTAATAATAAGCGGGGCAAGCGCAGTTAATTTTAACTTTTGAAGCTTTAAACCTTTGCTTACAGCATCTTTACTTATCAGATCTTCAGGTAACATAATTCCATTTTTTAACCATACGAAATTGTTAGCCACATATTAACCCTATGTTACCAATGTATTAATTAAGTATAAATTCACTTCTTTGTTTTATTTTGCGTTTAAATAGAAATATGCAACACATGTTATCGCCCGAAACACTTTTAAATACCAATAACTTGGAGCTTTTGGCTACACAAGTAGTAGAAGGATTTATTACGGGTTTACACAAAAGTCCTTTTCATGGTTTTTCGGTTGAGTTTGCCGAACATAGGTTATACAATACCGGAGAAAGCACGCGCCACATTGATTGGAAACTTTTCGGACGAACAGATAAACTATTTGTAAAACGATACGAGGAAGAAACCAATTTGCGTTGCCAATTGGTAATTGATACATCTGGTAGCATGTTTTACCCAACCGATGGTTTAAACAAAATGCGTTTTAGTGTTTTTGCAGCTGCATCGCTTATGCAGTTATTGCGCAAACAACGTGATGCAAGCGGTTTAACTCTGTTTGATGAGGATGTAAATTACCACAGCGAGTGTAAAGTATCGCAAACGCATGTGCGTATGTTGTATGCTAAAATGGAAGAATTGTTAAAACCTGCTATTAAACCTGCAAAATCAAACATTGCGCAAAGTTTGCATCATTTAGCAGAGCGTTTACACCGCAGAAGCTTGGTAATGGTATTTAGTGATATGTTTGGAGATGCTACCCAAACAGATGAGTTATTTGCTGCTTTGCAACACTTAAAATACAATAAACATGAAGTTGTTTTGTTTCATGTGTTAGATAATAAAACAGAGCAGGAATTCGACTTTGTAAACAGACCTTATTTGTTTGTAGATAGTGAAACAGGTGAACAAATGAAACTATTCCCAGCTCAAGTAAAAGAACAATATTTAACGGCACTTCATGCACATCAAAAAGAACTAAAACTTAAGTGTGCCCAATATAAAATAGAATTTGTGGAAGCGAATGTAGGCAATGACTTTGGCCAAATTCTTTTGCCATTTTTGGTAAAGAGAAGTAAGATGAAGTAAAGGAGTTTGCTTCGCAAAGGTTGTGCTCACAGAAAGCACAGAATTTCACGGAAGAGCTGTGAAGATTAAACGCAGAATCGCTGAGGACAGAGAGTTTGCTTCGCAAATATTGTGCTCACAGAAACCGCAGAATTGCACAGAAGTTTGCTTCGCAAAGTCACAGCCTCATCGAGCTTAAAGTACAGACCACAACGTCTGTATACGCTTTGGGTTGATTGTGCGTTGAGCGTGTATCGAGATGCGGAATATTGAAAATAATTCATATTAACACTCCACTTCTCGATACGATTACTCCAACGCATAGCCTTTTCAGTAATCACAACAGACGCTGCGGTCTGTGCCCAAGGCACGAAGAGGCTGATACGTGCAGAAATTTAATTTACCTTATTAAGTTAAACTTTCCCCAATTACGCAGGCGTTGCTGACATACGCTTTGGTCTGCACCATTGGTCTGCGTTAAAAAACTTTTAGCAAATTAGCTCTTGAATTCAAACACCATATAACGATAACCATCACTTCAGCATTCATTATTCAACATTCATCATTCGATATTAATTCCACTGAACTCCGTTTCCAACTTCCAGCCTCTAACTTCCCTTCTTTCCCCTACACTTATCACTACAATATTTCACCTCATCCCATACCTTTTCCCATTTTTTTCGCCAAGTAAATGGTCGTTTGCAGGTTAAGCAAACCTTGGTGGGCAAGTGCTGTTTTTTTACACCTTTCATCTTTTACTTATTTTGTTGAGTGTGATTTGGCGTTGTAAGTTACATTTAAAACGGTCTATTTCAGGGTTGCGTTTTTTTGCATGTTTTTGCGAGATTCCTTGATTAACCCGTTTACGCCACAAACGCCAACTGCTTGGCTTAAGTTGGTTTCGCATCAACTTAATCACATCTCCTTCTGCTAGACCGAATTGAACTTTAATGGCATCAAAAGGAGTGCGGTCTTCCCAAGCCATTTCAATTACCCTATCTATTTCTTCAACAGTTAATTTATTCATCACATAAACAAACAGAAAAGCACTAAAAGTGTTTAAATCATATGCAGCAAAATGGTCCAATTTCGGTGGTTTGGTTAAAGCGCGATCTGCGCCTGACTGATCATGCGCCTTTAAAAGCCGCTATAGAAAATGGATTTCCAATTTTAATACTGTATGTTTTTGAACCAAGTTTAATTCAAGCACCGGATAGTGATGCACGACATTGGCGTTTTGTCTGGCAAAGCTTAATGGATATTGAAAATGATTTGGCCAAACATCAAACCAAACTTTGCATTATGCATGGCGAGGTGGTTGATGTGATGAAAGAGCTACATCAAACCTTTAACATTAAACATGTTTTTGCTCACCAAGAAATTGGTGTTAAACTTACATTTGACAGAGACATAGCTGTAGCTAAATTTTGCGATCAGCATGGTATTACCTTTAAAGAATTTCAACGGGATGGTGTGCAACGTGGTTTGCGCAACAGAAGGACATGGAACAAAGATTGGAAAGACTTCATGAGTATGCCTTTGGCACAACCCGATTGGAATGCCTTTGTTCAAGTTGAATTAACACATCTGAATAAATTTGATAAAAGGGGAGAAGTACCTCAGGAATTCAAGGTTAATCATGTAGCTTTTCAACCTGGTGGTGCCAAATATGCACGACAATATTTAAGTAGTTTTTTGCAAGAGCGTATGTTCAACTACATGAAACATATTTCTAAGCCACAATTTAGCAGAACCGCTTGTAGTCGCTTATCGCCTTATTTGGCTTGGGGTAATTTAAGCATGCGCGAGTTAGTTCATGCTGTTACGAGAGAACATAGCAAAGGCAACAAAAGAATATTATCGTTTTACATTGCCCGTTTGCATTGGCATTGCCATTTTATACAAAAGTTTGAAAGTGAGTGTAGGATGGAATTTGAAAACCTCAATACATCATTTAACAACATCAGAACCGAGTGGAACGAAGCTAATTTTGAAGCTTGGTGCACCGGCAAAACGGGCTATCCGTTGGTTGATGCTTGTATGCGTTGTGTAACGGCAACCGGTTACATCAATTTCAGAATGCGCTCTATGTTGGTTACTTTCTTAACCCACAATTTATGGCTCGATTGGCGAAAAGGTGCTATACATTTGGCCAAGCAATTTTTGGATTACGAACCCGGTATTCATTACTCACAATTCCAGATGCAATCGGGTACAATGGGTGTTAATACCATACGTACTTACAATCCTATTAAACAAAGTTTAGACCACGATCCCGAAGGAGATTTTATCCGACAATGGGTGCCTGAGTTGACCAATGTACCTGCGCCATTTATTCATCAGCCATGGTTAATTCCTGATGTATTACAACAACAATTTGGCTGTATAATTGGGGTTGATTACCCTATGCCGATAGTAGATTTAAAAACAAGTGCACAACACGCGGCCAAACATTTATGGCAAACAAAAAAATCAACCGAAACACGTGAGCAAAACCAACGTATTTTGGAAGTACATACACACCGCAAAACCGAGCAAGAAAAGTTGATTACCTCGCGTTCTGGTAAAAGAAAGACCAAGATTGACCTAAACCATAAGTTGTTTTAGTGTTTATTTCTTACCAATTTTTATATTGCAACAAACTAAACTCTTTTGAAAGCAATTATAGATTTAGGTACCAATACTTTCCACTTGTGCATTGCCGAGGTTAAACAAGGCACTTTAATAGAGTATTACAAACTTCAGGTTCCGGTTAAGTTGGGTAGTGGCGGAATTAATAAAGGTTTAATAACTGTCTCGGCTTTTCAAAGAGGCATAACGGCCTTAACCGAATTTAAAAAATATATTGATCAGTTTCAGGTAAAAGAGGTAATTGCTTTTGCAACTTCGGCCATACGTAATGCCAAAAATGGCAAGCAGTTTATTAAACAAGCAAAAGAAAATTGTGGTATTGATATTACTGCCATATCGGGTGATGTGGAAGCTGCCTATATTTATAAAGGTGCTTTTCATTCGTTTAAATTCCCTGATTACCCCGTTTTGGTTATGGATATTGGCGGTGGCAGCGTAGAGTTTATTATTGGAATTGGCGAGCAAATTTTATGGAAACAAAGTTTTGAAATTGGTGCCGCACGTTTAATAGATAAGTTTCATCACACAGATCCTATCAATGAGGAATCCGTAAATAAATTAACCCGGTATTTAACAGAAACCTTAGAGCCATTGATGCAAGCACTTCGTCAACATCAACCCCAAATATTGGTTGGCTCTGCCGGTGCTTTTGAAACATTGGTTGATGTGGTGATAAAAGACTTGGCAGTTATTCCGTTATCGTTAAGTAAAAATGCATTTGAAATACGAAAAGAGGATTTAGAAGTGTTTGTTGAAATCATGCGTACATCAACCCAAGAACAACGCGCACGTTTGCGTGGTATGGTAAAATTTAGGGTTGAAATGATAACAGTGGCCGCGCTTCTGTTAAATCACGTATTAACAAACTTTGAGTTTAAGCGAATAGTAGCTTCTAATTATTCACTAAAAGAAGGAGTGCTGTTTACTTAACCGCTTTTAGTTTTTCATACAGTTTAGAAACCGGTAAACCCATTACATTATAAAAGCATCCGTTAATTTTTTCAACGGCTATATAGCCAAACCAGTCTTGTATACCGTAGCTTCCGGCTTTATCAAACGGCTTGTAGTTTTTAATGTAATGCCATATCTCATCGTCACTTAATTGTTTTATGGTAACCTCGCTGCAATCAAAAAAGGGTATGGTTTGGGTTGATGTTTTAATACAAACTCCGGTATAAACAGTATGCGTTGTGCCACAAATTTCTTTCAGCATGTTAAATGCTTCTTGTTCATTTTCGGGTTTGTTTAGCACATGATTGTTCACCCAAACAATGGTATCGGCTGTAACTAAAATCTCATTATCAGTAATGGTTTTCGGGTAAGCATGAGCCTTTTTTTCGGCCAGGTAAAGTGCAATATTTTCGCCTTGTAAATGCTCAGGAAATGATTCATCTACCTCGTAGGTAAATACCTCATAAGCCAACTCTAATCCCTTAATTAACTCTTGTCTGCGTGGCGATTTAGATGCTAAAATAATGTGTTTATTCATGATGGTATGGTTCACCTTTTATAATGGTAAATGCGCGGTATAATTGTTCAATAAAAATTAGTCGAATTAGTTGATGCGAAAAAGTCATTTGCGATAAAGAAACTTTGGCGTTTGCCCTGGCATACACTTCATCACTAAAACCATAAGCACCACCTATAATAAAAACCACATGGGCTTGGTGCAACGATAATTTCTGTAAATAATCAGCAAATGCAGTTGATGAATATTCCTTTCCGTTTTCATCCAACAAAATCACAAAATCATTTGGTGCAATTTTTTTAAGCAACACTTCACCTTCGTTTTTTTTAATTTGGTTGATGTCGGTTGTTTTTAAACGCGTTGGTAACTCAAACAATTGGCTTTCAAATTTGCAGTAATGTCTCAGGCGTTTACTAAATTCATCAAAGCCTGCATCAACAAACTTAAAATGCGTTTTGCCCAATTGTAACAACGTAATTTTCATCGGAGCAAATGTAACTAAATTAATTATTCGCTAAAGGGCTTATCATTTAACCATTACGTTGCTTCATATTTAACTCATTGCTCCAAGCCCTAAAGGGGCGCAATCAAACCGCGTTGTGCACCTATGGCATCTCAC
>CAZRVA010000071.1:0-13553 GCA_964603255.1 uncultured Chitinophaga sp. | reverse complement strand
ATGCTTCCGCATATAAGCAGTTCGGCAACTCCGTTGCCGTTCCAGCTATTCAAGAAACAGCAGAAAAAATAATACAAAAAATATTAGAAGTATGATTATTCAAAAACAAAACGCACAGGTTTCATCAACTAATAAGATGTTTGTGGCTTTAGGCTCAACTATCGACCACAATAAATGGAGTTCATTCAGCAGAAATGAAGCAATACAAGAATCTTTAAAACCTGATGGCCTTGTATATTATGAAGTTGGTTCATTAAGGGAAGCCTCAGAGCTAACACGAAAATTTATTAATGAGTTTAGATTAAGTTCTTCAAACTGGAATGGTGGTAAGGTTTGCGATGAAAACTTTAACCTAATTGCCCATATTTCATATAACGGGAGAGTTTGGGATAATGAAGATTGGAAAATTGCTAAAGAGATTGAAATATGATATCAGGAAATAAAGGCGAGTGGAGTGAAATATATGCACTATTCAAACTATTAGGTGACAAGAATCTTTTTGCCGGTGATGCAGATTTGAAAAAAGTTGAGAATTTATTCTACCCTATCATAAAAATTATCAGAAACGAAACCGGTGGCAATTATGAATATGAAATAACCGGTGATTTAGTAGTTGTTTCAGGTGGTAAAGAAAAACTTCGTATTCCTGTTAAAACATTTTCCGAACAAGCAGTAAAACTCCTTTCCAAAATAAAAGGCTCGACAGGAGCATTCAGCATTCCGGAAACGGAAGCATTTATGAAATCTGTTAACTGCGGAACTTTAAAAGCAAAATCAACTTCAAAGTCTGACATCAGAATTGTAATTCACGACCAAAGAATTAATCAAACGGCAGAATTAGGATTTAGCATTAAATCTCAATTAGGTGGCGATTCTACACTT
Organism: uncultured Chitinophaga sp.; assembly: GCA_964603255.1. Taxonomy (GTDB): domain Bacteria; phylum Bacteroidota; class Bacteroidia; order UKL13-3; family UKL13-3; genus UBA6183. The sequence goes on along the minus strand of CAZRVA010000071.1, from coordinate 12,671 downwards.
TTGAATGCAGGAAAAACAACAAACTTTGTTTATCAAATCAACGGCTTCAAAGGTTCTGCTTCAGACATTAAAAAAATAAACGCTATTGATACACGAAGCAAAATCAAAGACAGAATAGAAGAATTGAAAAAACTTGGTGGCAAATTAAAATTCGTATCACTTGAGCAAGACATTTTCAAAAACAATTTAGTCCTTATTGATAGCTTATTACCTAACATACTTGCGGAAGTTATCAAACAATTCTTTACAAGTAATTTAAGCACGATAAGTGCCTTAACTGACGAGATAAGTTCAAAGAATCCGCTTGGATATGATACTCAATTTTCCCATTCCTTTTATGAATACAAAATCAAAAGATTTTTAACTGATGTAGCACTTGGAATGATGCCCTCAAAAGTTTGGGGCGGTTTATATGATGCAACAGGTGGTTATTTAATAGTAAAAGAAGACGGAGAGATTCTATGTTACCACATTTACAACAGAAATCAATTTGAGGATTATCTGTTTCACAATACTAAACTTGAAACCGCAAGCAGCACCCGTCACGATTTTGGAAAAGTTTATTCAGAAGGTGAGAACTTGTATTTTAAACTAAACCTTCAAATACGATTTGTATAAATGAAAAAGAGCTTTTCAATATCGCCACGTGTTTTATCTCACCTCGGAGAAGATTTAATTAAAAATGAAAGTATTGCATTATTTGAGTTAATTAAAAACTCATATGATGCCTGTGCCAATAACTGCTTTGTAGAATTCACATTTGAAGGTAGTATTCTAAAAAAGCTTTCTATTGAAGACGATGGATTTGGAATGACAAAAGACATCATAGAGAAGGTTTGGCTTGTTGTAGGGACTGATAATAAAAAGGGTGTTGTAGAACCAAATGATTGTGGTCGAATTCCTCTGGGTGAAAAAGGAATTGGAAGGCTTGGAATACATAAACTAGGAAATAAAATTAGTTTAACTTCAAAATCGAGCAACAAAAGTGAAGTAGAAGTTTACATTGACTGGAATTTTCTAAACTCTGCAACTAGTATTAATGATTTCCAAATTGACGTAAATGAAAATCCAAGCCCTAAGGTTTTTAAACAAGGAACTGGAACAAAAATAGTTATAGAAGATTTAAAAACTAATTGGGACAGAAGGCAATTGAGAGAAGTATATAGAAACATAACCTCACTAAATAGCCCTTTCTCGAACAACAATGATTCTTTCCGTGTAATAGCAACAAGTAACAGCAATGTTTTTGAAGGGCTACCAGATTTTGAAGACATCAAAAACAACGCACTATATTTTGGTCATTGTAAAATGGTGGGCGATAGAATTATTGATTTTAAATATGAATTTAAACCTTGGGCTACACTTAACAAAGTAGACAAGGGAAGAATTGTTACTCTTGATGATTTAATTGAAGAAGATAAATTAATTAAAGGCTGGGATTCTGAAACAAGAAAGTTTATTGATATAGATTTAGATTCAAGCAAGATTGGCCCAATAGAATTTGATATAATAATATTTGATACTGACGCCCAAATATTCAGCTATGTAAATGCAGAAAAAACTTCATTAAAAACTTACTTAAAAGAAAATGGCGGTATTCGGGTTTATCGTGATGGCGTTAGAGTTTACAATTATGGTGAGCGTGATAATGACTGGCTTGGTATTGATATTCAAAGAGTTCGTAGAGTTGGAGGCAATGTAAGTAACAATATCATAATTGGTTCTGTCAAGATAGACAGAAAAAATAGTTTTGGATTGACAGAAAAAACTAACCGAGAAGGGTTTATTGAAAATGATTCATATCACGTCTTTAATGATGCAGTTAATTACGCTCTTTCTCTCATAGTCAGAGAAAGGAATAATGACAAATCGTTGCTGACATCTTTATATAAGAAGCATAAGGCAGTTGAACCGGTATTATCTGATTTGAGTGAAGTAATTTCTTTAGTAGACCAAAAAGTTGACAATAAAGAAGGAACAAAAGATGAGATATTGAAATACCTATACCGAATCAATGACCAATATAAAGAGGTAAAAGAGGTGCTTATAAAAAGTGCTAATGCGGGTCTAAACCTAGGTATAGTAATTCACGAATTAGACAAGCTCATATCTGAGTTAGCAGGCTCTATAGAACGCAACGAAAAAGAAAAATCTATTCGTCTGTCATTATCATTGGAAAAAATAATCAGAGGTTATTCAGCAATGTTAAAGAAATCAGACATTAAATTGCAACCACTAAGTGAAATTGTTTCTATTGCATTGGATAACTATGAATTCAGATTTTCAGACCATTCAATCAGTATAATATCAAATTGGAGAAACTCTAAACTTGAAGCATACTTAGCTAGAGCGGAAGCTATTTCTGTAGTCACTAACCTATTAGATAACGCAATTTTTTGGTTGAGCTATGCCCGCAAATCAGACAGATACATTTCTGTTTACATTACAGATGAAATCAGAGGTTATAATACAATTGTTGTGTCAGATAATGGACCAGGATTTAATTTACCTTTAGATGTAGCCGTAGAACCATTTCAGACGGGAAAACCTCATAACATAGGCTCAGGATTAGGCTTACACGTTGCAAAAGAAATGATGAACGCAATGAAAGGCAAACTATTACTTATTTCTGATGAAAATGAAATTGATTTTCCAAAACCTGTGCGTGAAAATAAAGTCAATAAGGCAATTGTTGCACTATGTTTTCCAGCTGAAAAAAAATAAGACAAGTATGTTGAAAGAATTTATTACCAGCGCATTAATCATTGACGACTCAAAGGCTGAGATTGAACGGTTAAAGGACTTTCTGGAAGAAAAAGATATATGGGCAAAACATTATACTCCAACTGAAATAGAAGCACTAACTGCAAGCCAAAAGCCATTCAATAATAGGAAATTGATTTTCTTAGATTTGTATTTAGATGACAAAGACAGCTTAGAGAACAATATTGCTAGAATAAGAAACTATTTTTCAAGCATAATCGGTAATGACTTTGGAACATATGGCATTGTTCTTTGGACTAAACATACAGACGAATTCAATTCTTTTGTGGAACGGATTTATAAAACTGCCAATAAATATACTCCACCACTATTTGTTATACCATTAGAAAAGAATGAATTTTTAAACAAAGGTGATTTTAGCGGAGTGTTAGAAAAACTAGAAGAAAAGCTAACAAATGATGTTGCTTCTTCATTTTTTGTGGAATGGAATAAAGCAGTGAAAAAGGGTTCTGATAAAACCATCTCTACTTTATATAACCTTTTTGAAACAAATGATAAGAAGCAAAAATATCTTGAGGCCGTTCTATTTAGATTAGCTTGCAATTACACAGGAATTCCAGTTAATATTATTCCCAAAGACAATTCGGTAAAATCAAAGGAAGTTGTCATAGAAGCTTTAAACCAAGTAAATCCATTTTTACAAAAAGACTTAGTTAAATCATTAATGGATTCATTACAGGTTGAAATTTCAAATAATCATCAAGACATTAATAATCTGTTTACCAATCCGGATAATTTGATTCACGAATCTAGTGACGAAAAAACAAGAATATTCTCAAAACTAAACTCTTTGCTACTTCTTGACTTTCATAATTTACTACAAGGAGTGGTTCTTCCAGGTAATATTTATGAAGTTATTGAGAATCAAAATCCAATTTACATTAGTCAGTTTTACAACAAAGAAAATGAGATTAAAATAAGCGAACACAAGGATTTCAAGGATAAAGTAAAAGACGAGACTGGGAAAGAATCAGAGATAGATAAAAATATAAAACGAATAGCAATTGAAGTAACTCCACCTTGTGATTTTGCGGGAAAAAAGAAACAACTTCAATCTAGAATCATTGGAGGATTAATGTTAGATTCTGATGATAAATTAAGAGAAAAATATTTCAAGGGAGATGGGTTTTATTCATTTATCCATCCTATTTATTTCAGTGGCATTGAAAAACCACAGATGATAATATTTGATTTCTACAAATTTCAAACAGTTAATGAAGAAGACTTAAGAAATGAAACGAAATATAAAATCATTGCTAAAGCAAAAGACAAATTATTTGCAGACGTATTACAAAAATTATCAGCTCATACAGCAAGACTAGGAATTGCAATACTTTATCCTTAATTGAATATGCCTCCACACAACAGTCACACACATTGCCAAGTCGCACAAGCCGACCCAAGAATAAATAATTTTATTAATACACGAAGGACAACTGCCCGAAAACTGGACAGTGAAAACACTTTTAGAGAAACACGCTTCAAGACCTTACAACCCCGACATTGCAAACGCTTTATTCCGCAGCGGTTACATTGAATCTTGGGGACGAGGAACCATAAAAATCATCAAGGAATGTAAACAGGCAGGAATCCCCGAACCTTTATTTAGTTATGATTCAAGTGACATTTCTGTGGAGTTCAGGAAAGACATTTACAATGAAAAGTATCTGCGATCACTTGACCTGAATGAGCGACAAGTAAAAGCGGTATTGTATTTGAAAGAGAAAGGTAGAATTACAAACAGCGACTATCAGACTTTGAATGATGTTTCATAAGCTACAGCAACAAGAGATTTGACAGAATTGGTTGAGAAGCATAAAATTCTTAAACGAACTGGCGAGATTGGAGCAGGAACAAACTACATTTTGATTGGCTCATAATTGGCTCAATTGGCTCATACGATAGAATGTAGCAAAAAGTGGGGGTATATCGAAGCAAGTAAAATGTATAAGATTGCAACGACAGAAAAACTAAAAACCTTTTCTACTGACAATAGAATAGCTTACAACTAACCACACACATCACATTTAAATCCTCAACTTAATGGTTCGGGGTTTTTTATTTTATACCTATAACACGCTTACCCCACCCACCTTTGCGTTACGCGTAAAGTGTATTGTATAAAATCGTTTAGGCCGGCATCAAACATTGGGTTGCCTAATGAGTTGCCGTTTTCGTCTAATACTTCTTTGGTAAAGTGTGCTTCAAAAATTTTAGGTGATACTACGCTGTTTAAATCAGTGAAACTGATAATTTTATTTAATACGCTATGTAAATGAATGGCCGGTGCTTTTCCTCCTTTTCCGGTTGATACGCCTACTGTTGCAAAAACTTTTTCGTTAAATAAACTCGCGAATTTTTTATCGCCAAAACGGTGCAACCAATTTAAAATTTCGGGTGTGGTACTCCAGTTGTATTCAGGTGTGATAATAACGATGGCATTGGCCACTTCCATGCTTTGCACCAAATGTTGTTGAAAAGGAGTAAACGCATTTACATCTATAGCGCCTTGATTAATTAATGGGATATCATAACCCATAAAATCAACCAAAGAAACCTGGTGTTGCAAATTGCTTAAACTTTGTGCAATAGCTTTTGCTACCCTTATGGTATTATTATTGGCCCTAGCCGAACCTGATATGATACAAATATTCATGTTTGATGATTGCTTCTAAACAAACTTAGAAACATACTGATAGAGGTTAAAGTTTTTATCAGCCATTAATTGCTGCAACTCTTGCTCAATGGTTTCAAATGAAATATCTTTAGTACGCAAATTGCGTATCAACATCATGGCTTTTTCGGCCATTAAGTGTACTTTTTTGTTGCTGCTAAATCCATGTTGATGGTGTTTTTCTATAGCGGCTAAAAGCTCATCCAAACCTTGGTTTTTGGTAGCAACTGTTTTAACAACCGGAGCTTCCCAGCCATCGCGCGCATTGGTGTGTGCCAACATGGTTAGGTTCTTTACAAAAGTACTCGCACCATCTCTATCGGCTTTGTTTAAAACATACACATCGGCAATTTCCATCACGCCACTTTTTATGGTTTGAATATCATCACCAGCCTCGGGTACTAAAGCTAACACTGTTGTGTCTGCCAATGCAGCAATTTCTACTTCACTTTGTCCTACACCTACTGTTTCAATAATAATATAATCAAACCCGGATGCTTTTATCACATCTGCCACTTCAAAAATTTTAGGTGCTAATCCACCCAAACTACCTCTGCTGGCCATGCTGCGTATAAAAATATTGGGGTTGAGGTAATGTTCGCTCATGCGTAGCCTATCACCCATTAATGCACCACGATTAAATGGCGAACTTGGATCAACGGCTATGATGGCTAACTTTTTTCCTAACGATGCTATGTAACCAGCCAAAGCACCAATTAGTGTGCTTTTACCTGCACCCGGAGGACCAGTAACACCAATAACCGGAGTGTTTTTAGCAAAAGTAAGTTGCTGTAACAATTGCTCGTATCCCGGCCATTCGTTTTCAACCAAGGTGATGCAGCGCGCCAAAGCACGTTTATCGCCTTTATAAAGTTGTTGTAATATGTCGGGAATATTGGTGCTCACATTAAAAAATTACGCGCAAGAAATTTTGTTTACACGGTTCTCGTGTCTGCCACCTTCAAATGGAGTGCTGATAAATGTATTGGTAATTTGTTTAGCCAATTCGAGTGAGATAAATCGTGCAGGCAAACACAATACATTGGCATTGTTATGCTGACGAGCCAATGCTCCCAACTCATCTAACCAACACAATGCTGCACGAATGCCTTGGTGTTTGTTTGCTGTTAAGGCAACACCATTACCGCTACCACAAATTAAAATGCCTAATTCGTTTTCACCACCTTCAACCGAGGTTGCAAGTGGATGTGCAAAATCAGGATAATCAACAGAAGCATCACTAAACGGACCAAAGTCTTTAACTTCATGACCAGCTTCGGTTAACATGTTTATTAATTCTTGTTTGTATGCAAAACCTGCATGATCGCCACCAATTGCTATTTTCATGTTACAACAATTATTTGTTATGATTTAATTTTATTTCCTTTTTCAACCCTAACCGCTACCAATATACTTAACTCGTATAAACCATAAAGCGGTATAAACATCATTACCATACTGGCAATATCGGGCGATGGTGTTAACAAGCCGGCCAATACTAAAATTACCACCACAGCATAACGTCTGTTTTTACGCATCCAACCGCTACCTAAAATACCAATTTTTGCCAAGAAATAAACCAAAATAGGCATTTCAAAAATCAACCCGGTTGCAAAAGTTAGCGTAGCAATAAAAGATACGTAAGAGTCGAGGTTAATTTCGTTACTTACCAACTCACTTACTTTATACGAACCTAAAAAGTTAATAGAAAGTGGTGAAAGAAAATAATAACCGAATAATATTCCGATGAAGAATAGTGATGAACTGAAAAACACTAATCCTCTTGCGTATTTAATTTCTTTGATGTTTAGTGCAGGCTTAATAAAACGCCAAACCTCCCACAAAATATAAGGGAAAGCCAAAATTAATCCTGCTACAAACGAAACGAAAATATGCTCGGTAAACTGTCCGCTCATACTGATATTTGACAGTACAAAGCCCATTTCTTTAATGCAATATTCATCGCCTTCGGTAACCAAATGAGATAAATCGCACAACACTTGGTAAGTCCAAAAATCGGTATGAATAGGGCCAAAAATAATTACATCAAACAAAATGTACTTATTTAAAAAAGCAGCAATGGCAAGCACCAATATTGCAATAACAGACCTTACCACATGCCCCCTAAAAGCATCAATATGATCGAAGAAACTCATTTCCTTCTGATCCACAAATTCATCATCAAGTTGATCGAGTGCCATAATTTTGAGGTGCGAAAATAATCAATTAACCCGGATTATGCATTTGAGATACAAATAGCATAAATGATGTAAGAAAATCAAGCCTTTGGGTATCAGTTGCACTTCACCCAAAAGTTGATTTTCTATACCGAGGTTTACCCAACTTTTACCAATTGCATTTATTAAAATAAATAGCAATGGTTAATGCCGATGACAATAAACCTATTTAAAAATTAACACATTTTTACTCGGCATAATGCAGATAGTTCGGCTCATCCTTCGCCTTCTACTGCATAATTTGGGTTTAACCCGTATAACACCGAAATACCTTAAAACTGTTTTGTAGGTTGATATTTCGCGTATTTCGGGTTATTAAAACAGGCTAACAATAATTTAACCTGTAAAAAACACTGATAACGAGATTTTTTAAAGGTACAATATTTATCTTGCAGGGCTTTTTTAGGCGATTTAATATGAAAAAAATATTCTTTTCTATTTGTATGATGCCACTATTGGCATTTGCACAAGCGGTATTACCCACCAGCTGGAACTTTACAAACCCATCACCAACGGGTTCTTCAACTGCAAGTCCGACAGGACCTGCAACAAGTTATGCAACAAAACCAGGTTGGACAACTAAGCTAGACGTTGGGATAACCGGAAGCACTCCATTTGTCTATGCAACCGGAAGTGACGGAAATGCCGCTTGTAGGTTAGATCAAAATAACGAATACGTTCAAGTAAATTTTGCAGATCGTGCCGACTCTGCTGTATATTTCTTGAGAGCGTGGGTTGGAGGGACTCCAGCTCCTACTGCTTTTGATGGAGAGTTCAGTGTGCAAGAATCGGTTGATGGTACTAACTGGACTACCATTAGAACTTTTACAGCGGGACAAATTCCGATAAACAGTTACGCCAGAAACGCAACTAAAATTAGTTCAAATGCCCGATTTATAAGGTTTTTATTTGCAACAAAAGTTCCGGGTATTAACGTTGGTCTTGATAATGTAACCATTCAGGTGGGACCACCTCCTGCTGCGGGTATTATGGTTAAACAAAATAACGCAACTTTAGTAAGTGGAAACACTTTTGCATATGGCAACGCTGCAAGTAAATTATTCACCATTCAAAACTTTGGTATTTCAGCTAATTTAAGGGTTGATAGTATTGTAATAACCGGAACAAATGCTGCTGATTTTAGCATTGGTGCTTTCGATAGCATTACTCCTTTTAACAACGAAACAGATACCTTTTCTGTTTATTTTAACCCGAGTGCAAACGGTTCTCGTTTTGCTACTTTAAAAATATACAGTACAGATAGCGACCGTAATCCTTTTGATGTAAACCTATACGGTGTAGGCGGACAATTTGCTACTGAACCGGCTAACCAAGTTGGCGCAGTTAATATTAGTAATGTTAAAACACATACTTTAAATGTAAGCTTTAGCAGAGCAACCGGTGCAGAGAAATACATTTTGTTGCGTAAAACAGGCGCAAGTATTACAGAGGTTCCTGTTGATGGTACAACGTACTTACGTGGCGATTATATTGGCAATGCGCAAGTAGCCTACATAGGCGATGATACCACATTGCTACGCCCTAATTACATTTTGGCTAATACCACATACTCGTTTGCTGCATTTGCATTTAATGGTCCTGCAGGTTTCGAAAACTACAATACCACATCAGCCCCAAGTGCAACAGCTACAACGCAAAACGGTACTCCGGGCAACTACTACAACAATGTTGATACCAACAACTTTAACTTTGTTACCGCATTAGGAAACAGAGTAAGAACACCACACGATACCATTTTTTACAGCAACTACACATCAACCGTTATTAACAACTACATGGCTCGCGATACCAGTATGGGTCGTAAGGTAGTAGAGTGTGTTTACACCGGTTTAAGACATGTATACGAAGATCCATTTATTTGGTGGAATGGAAACAACAGCGGCACATTAACACGTGAACATACATTTGCACAAAGCTGGATGCCTAGCAATGGTGGCGTTGGTAGCGGATGGCCTGAGATTGGCGGAAAAGAAGTACTAGAATATAACGATTTACACAACCTTTTCCCTGCACATCAAACCAATGCAAATGCAAAAAGAAGTAACAACCCTTTTGGTATTGTAACAACAGCAACTTACACCTCGCCAACAGGTTTTGGTAAATTAGGTACCAACGCAAATGGCATTACCGTATACGAACCACGTGATGAACAAAAAGGCGATTTGGCTCGTGCGTTATTTTATATGTTAGTGCGCTACAATGGCGAACGCAACAACCAATGGCGTTTACCGGCCGATCAAGACATTAATTTGTTGTTACAATGGCACCAACAAGACCCGCCAAGCGCGATTGAAATTGCACGTAACGAGTACATTTTCTCTGTTCAAAAAAACCGTAATCCGTTTATTGATAACCCAACTTGGGTAAACAGAATTAACTTTGCCACCATGGCCTATGTGCCGGATCCAAGTGCAGTTATAATTGACTTAACTGCACCAAATGGTGGACAAACGTTTATGGTAGGCAGTACACAAAATATTACCTGGAACCAACAAAACATAGATACCGTTGTAATTGAATACCGCACGGCCGCAACCGCACCTTGGATAATGATTACTGATACCGTTCCGGGTGTAAGAGGTACATACAGCTGGACCATTCCAAACACAGTTACCACAACTGCACGTGTGCGTGTTAGTAATAAAGCAAACAGCTCTATTGCCGATTCAAGCACCAGTAATTTTAAAATTGATGTGCCTCGCAGTGTAAACATTACTTATCCTACCGCTGGCGAAACTTGGGTTAGGGGTAAATTTTATACCGTAACCTGGAATCAACAAAACTTGGATACATTGGTAATTCAAATTCAAACCGCAGCCGGCCCTTACACAACTTTAGGAAGAGTTGCGGCTGCAAATGGAGCATTTACATTTAGTTTAACATCTGCTCCTACAACTACTGCACGTGTGCGTGTTATCGATCCAACAAACTTAACCATGAGTTCGGTTTCTGATAACTTTAACATTGTACAATCTGCCATCAACATTACAACTGTTCCAGATTCTACATGGGAGGGCAATCAAACCAAAACCATTAGCTGGACTAAATCATACACAGATACCGTTGAGTTAAAATACATTGGTTTAAATACACAAACCAACGCAGTTGATACCATTACGGTTGCTAACAACATTACTGCTGATAGCTTTAACCTAACTTTACCAAACTTATACAGCAACATTACCCTTTGGGTTAAAGAAGCAAGTGTGGTGAAGAACCCAACTTACACAGCTTTTGATACCTTAAACTTTAACATCAGATTAACCAACAGCGTAAGCAAAAACGACTTGATTAATCAATTGGTAAATGTTTATCCTGTACCAAGTAACGGTGTTGTTTTTGTAAACATGCCATCAAACATTCAATTAAATAAAATTGAAATATTTGACGTTACCGGTAAGTTGGTTGATACCACTACATCAACCCAATTAAACATAAACAACAAAGGATTGTACATTATAAAAGTAACCACACAACAAGGTGTAGCCACCAAGCGTGTTGTTGTTGAATAGTTTCAATTTGTTTTGATAAAAAAGTTCGCATAACTGTAATGGTTGTGCGAACTTTTTTATTGCCATAAAGCCAACTTTACTTTAAGTTGCGGTATGATAAAACCCGGACCTATTGGTGTTTTTGATAGTGGTTATGGCGGACTAACCGTATTAAAAGAATTTATACAAACCCTACCTCAATACGATTATTTGTATTTGGGTGATAACGCACGTGCACCTTATGGCACACGCAGTTTCGAAACCGTTTACGAGTATACCTTACAATGCGTAAAACATTTGTTTGAACAAGGTTGCAGTTTGGTGATTTTAGCTTGTAACACAGCATCTGCAAAAGCATTGCGTACCATACAACAAAAAGATTTGCCAAACCTTGAAGCACATTTACGTGTGCTGGGCGTTATCAGACCAACTACAGAAGTGGTAGGTAAATATACCCAAACAAAAAAAGTAGGTGTGTTTGCTACCAAAGGCACAGTAGTTTCTCAGTCGTATGTGGTTGAAATCAATAAATTTTATCCTGATGTAGAAGTTTTTCAAGAGGCCTGCCCCATGTGGGTTCCGTTGGTAGAAAACAACGAACATTTAAATGAAGGAGCGGATTATTTTGTACAAAAACACATCAACAACTTATTGCAACAACAACCTGATATTGATGCCTTTTTATTAGGCTGTACGCATTATCCTTTATTGGTTGATAAAATAAGAAAGTATACACCAAAGCACATTACCATACTTACCCAAGGTAAAATAGTGGCCGATAGTTTGGTTGATTATTTAAACCGACACCCTGAGTTGGAGCAACATTGCAGCAAAGGCGGTACCCAAAGTTATTTAACCACAGACGATACCGCCAATTTTAACGAACATGCAGGTACGTTTTTAGGCAAAAATATTTTCAGCAAACATGTGAGTTTGAAATCGAATTAATCAATAGAAAGAATGCAATCCGCAAGCACAATAGTTTGCAACAAACCTGAACGTTTATAAAATGTACCAAGCTTTGATATTGCACTAATGCTTGAATGACTCTATTGGCCTACGAGAATTTTACTTAACAATCAATGAGGGCGTTTGTGAGGTGGCCATAGTAAGCAATCCCGAAACGCAGTGGCTAGGATTGTGCGGAAAAAACGAACTCAGTAGATTGTTGTAAAATTCAATTAAGCCCCAAGCTTCGGATGGGTTAGCAAGCCCCAATTCAAAGAATTTTCAATTTTCTTTTCGTACTTTTTTTAGAAAAAAGTACTGCAAAAAATCAAACGATTTCATGGCGCTTCATCACCAACACGCGCAAGTCCAACCGCCCCTTGGCCCTTGGTGATTCCACCCGCAGAAGGCGGCCCCGCCAAATCGTTTAAAACCCACCGCACGCTGAGTCAATCAATTAGGTTTTATTGATTTGATATTAAATAAACGCATGGTTACTGAATAATCTTTGAAGGA
>CAZRVA010000070.1:4189-13846 GCA_964603255.1 uncultured Chitinophaga sp. | reverse complement strand
TCTTATTATAGGATTGTATAAGCTTTTCAACATCGGTAAAATGTTCAAGATTGTTTATAAACTCTTTTTCATCAAATTCAAAGTCTACTTTTTCATTCCATAGCTTGTCTTGATTAACTCTTTTTATAATCTCTCTTAAAGATTGTTGTCCACCTTTAATGTGAAAAAGATTTTTAAAATGGAGTACTAACTGGGTAAAAGTTTGGATTGGTCTTACAGTGATTGACGTTTTTATCTGAGGCTCAATTTTAAAACTTCTAAGATTCGATTCTCTAAAAAAAGTAATACTTGAATTTGGAGGGATTTTATAGTTGACTTTCGCCCAATCCAACAATTCTTTACTATTCCAATTGATTTTAATTTTACTAGACCATCCTTCACTAATTTTGCCATAATAGTCTTTTCCTGTTAAATAAACTCTAATGAGTGCTTTAACCTGATATGGAGCATTGTGCGTTCTTTCGTGATTGGCATACGCCTCGTGAATGGTTTTAAGGTGTTGCTTAAAATCGTAGGTTTCAGTTTTACAGAACTCTAAAATGGACTCTAATTCATTAGAATCAATATCATGACATGTTGTTCTTAGGATTTTATTCTGATTATATTGGTAAAGAAAATTGTACAAGTGGCTAGGGTGTAAATAAATAGGCAATTCATTTTCTTTATGACTTCCGGCATCAGTTTGGTTTTTAACAGCCACATTGCGTTCTATCATCTCCGATGAGACTTGCTCTTCGGTTAAGATTATTTCATCTTCTTTTCTGAACAGGATTTCTTCAATTTTCTGAACACGTTCCTCTAATGTCCCTTCTAAGGTAATTTCCTTTGAAGCAAGCTCTAATATTCGTTCTCGTTGATTTTGTTTGATTCGTTTATCTTCGAGCAACTCTTTTATGAAATCATATTTATTCTTGCGTTCTTTCATAAAATCATTAAAATAAGTCATCTAAATGCACATTATCAGATAAGGTATCATTGTTGTAATACTGATTCATAGCTCTTTCAATACCTTCCGTTTCCCAAGTATCCAATAACTGGTTTATAGGATCAGTAAAACCAACTAATCTATCAAACCTCCCCTTCAATCCCTTATAAGTCCCATCCTCAACTCCTTTAACCATCTTAAGGAATTCTAATTTTCCATCCAACACATTCACCAAATGAGCATTCATGTTTTTTACATGACCTTTATCAGCAATGTAATCTCGTTTAAAAATCTGTTCTGCTTTTTCATAGCCGTACTTTTCCCAATAATATAGCCACATACGGATTTGCTTCACATATCTCCTGCGGACATTCACCTTGTCGTTTACAATCAAACCTGTTGCTTCTTGTCGATAACCAGATTTTTGCAAACGTGTTTTTTTAGGGTTAATAACTAGTTTTTGGTCATCTTCGATGATACGTTTTAGTTCCATCTTTAAAGCTTCATTCGTATAGATGTTGTGCGGTGACGAAAAAGTAATATCGTCAGCGTACCTTGTATAAGTTATACCAAATCGATTGGCTAGTCCAGTAAGTCTGCGGTCAAGCTTTTTGCAGAGAATATTAGTTAAAGTCGGTGATGTCGGGCTACCTTGTGGAAGTACAGTTTTTACCTCTCCATCAATTTCAAAAGGATGTGTGCATAAACTTGCCAATAAAAATGCTAATGGTTCTTTCTCTCCATTCAGGTTAAATGGCTCGTACATAAAACCCATTTTCACTCTGTTGCGGTCGAAACTATGGAAGAAATCTTTTAAGTCCATGTTTAGGACATAATGTTGTCCCATGTGCTTTCTAGCATTGTCAACGATAGATTTTTCCAAAACAAAACCTGTTGCCGCTTCATGGGGTTCATAAATACATTGAAGCACAAAGTTTAAAGAGCGAAGTATAGACTTTAACCCTTTTACCGGTGCGTGAATGGTTCTGTTTGCGCCTGACTTTTTCTTGATTGTAAAAGACTGATAACGCTTTTTACAAAGTATCGGGTTTGCGTAATAGGTTAATGATTTTAATTGAACAGGTTTGCACTCCACACCATAAAGCATTTTTTTTGCTTCACTTAAAAGCTTTACCAAGTCTTCTTTGCTTTGAAGTTCAGCAAATTCTTTACGTATTTGTTCTATGTGCGTCTGTTCAATTTTCATGATTATAACCATATTTTAGTTCACGAAAACACTTAGCTGATACTCTATTTGTATACTTCAACCAATCCCAAGATTCAACAGGGGTGTTGCAGGTTAATGTAATAATCACAACTAATATCTAAAACTATTTAATGAGCCTAAGACATATATATGTGACCTTAACTCCGGAATTCCCGGAGCAAGGTGCCGATCATTGTCTCAAGTTTGTTTTGAGACCAGCACCAACGAATCAATATCTTTAGCCAAGTGTTTTCAAAGAACCGCAGCAAAGTACCTATGCTAATGTGCACTCAACCTGCACCGTAAATATACATTTTGATTTTATTCATGCAAACTTGATTCGTATTTTATTCATCAAACAGAAAATGCATAATAAGTTATATTCGCTTAACTAATTTTATTCTATGTCTATTAATAAAAATGCGCTTATAAGATATAAAACCTTAGACAGGTGTTTCAGGAATCCAGGCCGAATGTATTTTTGGGAAGACTTGCTCAATGAGTGTAATAATGCATTAGTAGAATTTGACCCTAACAGTGATGGTATACA
Source organism: uncultured Chitinophaga sp. (assembly GCA_964603255.1). Taxonomy (GTDB): domain Bacteria; phylum Bacteroidota; class Bacteroidia; order UKL13-3; family UKL13-3; genus UBA6183. The sequence continues at coordinate 11,164 of CAZRVA010000070.1, read as the reverse complement.
ACGTAGGCAACTATTTGATGATATCAAGTTTATGGAAAGTGAACAAGGTTGGTCAATACCCTTGGAAAGATACAGGCATGGTAAGAAGGTATATTACCGTTACGATGATTTGAAATTTTCTATTGATAACCAGTCATTAAACGAAACTGAGGCAAAGCAGTTAAAGTCTGCTATAAAATTGTTATCCAGGTTTAAGGGCGTTCCTCAATTTGAGTTTATTAATGAAATAATTCCTGCCATTGAATCTAAACTTGGTTTGATAAGCATAGAAAGGGAAGTGATGTCATTTGAAAATAACTTGGATTATGAAGGTTTAAAATTCATTACACCATTGTTCAATGCAATTGTAAATAAACGCGCATTGACTATAGAATACCAAGACTTCAAAAGCCAAATCCCATATTCAATAAATTTTCATCCCTATTACCTAAAACAATACAATAGTCGTTGGTTTGTTTTCGGATATAACGAGCTTACTAAAAATCAACATTGGAATATGGCATTGGATAGAATTAAGCATCTTAAAGATTCTCCAAAAAAGTACATTGAAACTGATGTAGATTGGGATGACTATTTTTATGATCTTATTGGTGTGACAAAAAAATTGGATGATAAAGTTCAAACAGTCAGGTTATGGTTTTCACCAAGCCTAGCTCCATATATCATTACCAAGCCTATTCACCCAACACAAAAAGGAATAAACACGGAGAACGGTCTAGAAGTTACGATAAAAGTTATACCTAATTACGAGTTGGAAAAGTTAATTTTATCATTTGGGAGTAATGTAAAAGTTGTAAGCCCGGAAAGTTTAAAAGACAGTATTTTCAATCAATTGAAAAACACATTGAGAAATTATCTGTAATACAGTTTTTTTTGTTAATTCCACCCCGCAACTCGCTAAAAATCATCACACCAAATTTTCTCCACAATAAACTTTGCAGCAGTATTGCGGTGTTAAAAACTTAGCCGCTTTATGGGCGCGGTTTGTAAGCCTTGTTAATTAAATTTTAGTTACTGTACACTTGCCTATTGGTTATTTTGCAGTTGTTATTTTTGTATAGTATACACATGAACCCCAACCAAGATATTACCCTTTTGCAATACCAGGTACTTAGTACTTTTGTGCAGCAGCCACATTTGTTTGTGCGCTACGCTGAGCGTTTGCGTACATCGTATTTTGCCGTGGGTGATTTTAGAGAGTTAATAAACGCCATGTTACAATTGCACAATAATATTGGTGTATTTGATAAACATTTACTGCGCGATTATTTAATAAAACAAAATACCCAAACCGACTTAACCTGGTTAGATACATTAGACTATGAAATGTTGGAGTTGGCCAATTTAGATGAGGCTGTTGAAACACTAAAAAATCACGCCTTACGCAGTATGTTTCATGAGTTGGGAATAAACCTGCTGCAAAAAAGTTTTGATGCGCAAGTAGATGTAGCCGATTTAAAACGAGTTTTACAGCAGCGTATACATGATATTGATGAATTGCTACCGGCTAATTACACCGAGCGTTTATTGGATGTGGTAAAACGTATACAATCAAACGTGGTTAAAACAAGTGGTTTAACTTGGTTTGATAAACAATTACAAGCATACTTAGGTAATTTAGAGTACGGTGAATTGGTGGTTGTAGGAGCCCGGCCGGGCATGGGTAAAACAGCTTTTTTACACACACAAATGATGCACTTGGCCGAGCAACACAATACACCTATTGGCTACATTAACTTAATAGAAAATGAAGAGGTATTGGTTAGTAAATTGCTTAAAGTGTCTTACGAAAATCAAATCAATCAAACCGAAATAAATACCCAAGAACAACCTTGGCCTATTTATTTAAGCAACCGAATATTAGACAACCACATAGATGAAGTATGTGCTGCTGCAAAAAAACTAAAGTATGCATTTGATATTAAGGTACTGGCCATTGATTGTTTTCAGCAAATTACGTACACGCCAAAAACCTCATACCGCGATTATGAATTGGGGTTGGTATTGCATCGGTTAAAAATATTAGCCAGAGAACTTAATGTGGTATTGTTGCTTACCTCGCAAGTTTCGAGAGCAGCAGAGCGCAGAGGTTATACAGCAACACCAATGTTGTGCGATTTAAAAGATACCAGCAGCTTAGAAGAAATAGCAGATAAGGTGTTGTTTGTTTACAGATACGCCTATTATGGGATAACTGAGCATGAAGACGGAACAAGCACTGGTGATGAAAGTAAAATCATTATTGCCAAAAATACCGATGGGTTTGTGGGTGAGATAAACATGTTATTTGATAGTGAACATTGCAAGTTTACAGCGATGAAACCACCACCAATTTTTGAGTTTCCGGTAAACCGATTAAGTGATTTAGAATAGAAAAACATTCGGAGCACCATTACTAAAATACTTTGAAGACATGCTAAAGTCTTATAACTGTTGTTTCTGCAGTTGGTTTAAAAATGGCACAAGATGTACCGAACAAGCTTCGCTGCGCTGCACTTGTTCGGTTTTTGGGGGAGAATAGAAAGTAAGTAATGGTGCCCGTTTTTTAATAAAAAAATAGTGGCCATAAAAACAATAGCACAACTTTGCAGCATGTTGCAAGTAACAGCACAGGAGTTTCAACAAGTGTTGGCAATGCCTGAGTATGTATGTTACAGTATACCTAAAAAAAGTGGTGGTGTGCGTGCTGTAGAAGCACCGCAAGGTTTGTTGCGTGAACTGCAAGGAAGGTTAGCTAAATACATGCAACCATTTTACACCCAACATAAATTACTTTGTGTGCATGGTTTTGTAAAGGCATTTAAAAACGAACCTAAATACGGTGTATTAACCAACGCAAAGCCACACTTACATAAGCCATGCGTATTAAACATGGATATAAAAAACTTTTTTGATAGTATAAGTACCAAACAGGTTAAACAAGCTTTGCAACAATATCCTTTTATGGTGAGTGATGAAGTGTCAACTGCCATAGCATTATTGTGTACACACAACAAAAAACTCCCAACTGGCGCACCAACATCTCCCCTATTATCAAACATTGTTTTTTATAGGGTTGATAAAGCATTAATAGATTTGGTAAATGAGATGAATAGTACAAAAAGCAAAGATGATGTTGCTATTAATTACACCCGTTATGCGGATGATTTAACATTTTCGGGCGAAGTAAATTTAGTGAATGGAATGCAAGTAGGCATTGTTGAAATACTTGCTAACAATGGATTTAAAGTAAACACCCAAAAAACACGTTTACAAAAAACGTTTGCAGCACAATGGGTAACTGGTATAAAGGTAAACTACAAAACCAATGTAAGCCGATTGTATGTTAGAAATTTACGAGCTACCATACATAACTTACAAAACAATACACCATTAGATGCTGTGAAGAAACATTCAGGTAATTCATTAAGCAAAGCGATTGACGTTAGTGATTTACATACCATGTTATCCAGTGTAAGGTCTAAAATTGCATGGGTAGGTTTGGTGCGTGGTAAAACAGATGAGGTTTACCTGAAGCTAAAACGGAATTTTGAAAAAGCCGAGAAGAGGATTTGGTTGGAACAAAAGCAATAATTTATAAAGAAACCTTCAGACGCATTAAGCGTCAGCACGGTTGTTAATTTTCTAACCACTAACCTCTAATTTTTACCGAAACTAGTGCAGACCATAGCGTCTTTCAGGTAAATAAGTTTGCTTCGCAAATTTTAAAGGAGGTAACGTATCTCATTAAGAAAAACCACCCCAATGCCAAAGGCGTTGCGCTGTGTCGCTCCATTTAAACTAACTTGAGGCATTGCGCTGTGAGCACTGTGTACTCCGTTGTGAGCGCTGTGGTTAAATCCCCAAAGTCGTTGCTAAAGACGCTTCGGTCTGTACTAATAATCTGAGTTTATCTTTTACCGCAGAGTTACACAGAGGTTTTTGCAGAGTGAAATGGAGGGAATTGTCTATTGCTTCTGAGTAAAGGAGTTTGCTTCGCAAAAGTTGTGCTCACAGAAATCGCTGAATTGCACGGAAGATTTAAACGCAGAGTCGCTGAGGACACAGAGGTTGCTTCGCAAATTTTGAAGGAAGTAACGTATCTCATTTAAGAAAAACCTCCACAATGCCAAAGGCGTTGCTCCGAGTTTCTCAAACTCATTAATCAGCTATGCTCAAATCTTCGCGAGACTGTTCACTTAACTCTGCGTTATAAAACCCGATAACTACATTTTAGGCGGATTTACTAACCTATTGCCCAAAACAACATACACCTGTGGGTAATCAACCCAACATAAATAACCATTGCGGCATGTGTAAGGTTAAATTTGTTGCATGAGGTATTACATTGTTTGTATTGGTTTGATTTTATTGGGCTTTGCTGATGTAAAAAGTTTGCAAGCACAACCTGTTCCAACTAAAGAGTTTCCGTTTAAGTTAACGGTTGAACAATATTTGGATAAATACAGTGCTATTGCCATTGCCGAAATGCACCGAAGCCGTATTCCGGCTAGTATTACCCTTGCACAAGGTTTATTGGAAAGTGGTAACGGAAATAGCCGACTAGCTTTGGTGGCTAATAATCACTTTGGTATTAAGTGTAAAAAAGACTGGACCGGAGAATCTATAAAAGAAGATGATGACGAGGCTCAAGAGTGTTTTAGAAAATACCCAACTGCAGAAGACAGTTACCGCGATCATTCTGATTTTTTAATGAAGGGTCAGCGTTATGCCTTTTTGTTTGACTTAGAACCTACCGATTACAAAGGTTGGGCCGAGGGTTTAAAACGTGCCGGATATGCTACAAATCCTAACTATCCAAACTTATTAATTAGCTTAATTGAGCGTCATAACCTTCAGCGTTTTGATCAGGTAAAACCAAGCGAAAAAGAAAACATAAAAATTAAAGAAGACCAAAATGTATTTGCCGCTGCCCACACCCAACTTGTTATTAATGGAATACCGGCCTTGGTAGCAAAAGCTAGTGATAGTTACGCAAGTATTGCATTGGAAAATGGCATGCGTGTTTGGCAAATTTATAAGTACAACGATTTACCTAAAGATGCCATTATTAAAGCAGGTGATACCATTTACATTAAACCTAAAAACTATAAAGGAAGCGTTGAACATTACACCGTGGCTCGTGGCGACAACATGCGCATTATTTCTCAACGATTTGGCATTAAATTAAGTAAGCTATACAAACGTAACAACATGAAGGAAGGCCAAGAGCCTGAAGTTGGCGAACAACTTGCCCTACGTGGATTAAACCACAAAACACCAAACTTAAGGGTGAGTAATGTTGCGAATGTTGATAGTACTTACAATAATTTTATTTATGATGACCCTAAGAAAAACGTATCAACCAGCAGACCTGTTTTACCTGAAGATGAATTTGCCATTAACATAACAGATAATAAAAACGATATGGCATTTTTTCATACTGTACAAAAAGGAGAAACATTGTTTAGCATCGCAAAAAGATACAATGTTCGTGTAGAAGGTATCATGGAAATTAACCACCTGCATACCGAAGATATTAGCGAAGGTGCAAAATTAATCATCAACCCAAATCAACCTGCCATTAACGAAAACGAAGAAGCTGTAGTACCGGGATACCATATGGTAAAACAAGGTGAAACTTTATACAGCATTGCACGAAAATATAACACCACTGTTATTGAGTTAAGGGCATTAAACGAACTTACCAACGATACATTACGTGTAGGTGATGAGTTGGTGGTTGTTCCTTTAAACGGTGAAAAAGTAGAACGCAAAGAACCCGATTTAAACTCGACAGAACCTATATACCACGAAGTATTGGAGAAAGAAACTTTGTATAGCATTGCACGTAAATACAATGTGTTGGTTGAAGACATTAGAAAGTTAAACAACATGATAGATAATACCATATCTGTTGGACAAAAACTGCGCATACGATGATGCTAGAGTTGCCATTTAATCCACCTATACAACACATAAACTTACCCGAGTTTAATGCAAATGGTGTAACCGTTTATATAAAACGTGACGACATGTTGCATCCGTTTGTATCAGGTAACAAATGGCGAAAATTATTTTATGTATTGGATGATGCACAACAAAAAGGCTGCAATCATTTGGTGAGTTTTGGTGGCGCGTACAGCAATCATTTGGTAGCACTGGCCTGTGCAGGTGCTATGTATCAATTTAAAACCACCGCTTTTGTACGTGGCGAGGAAGTAAACAACCACATGCTTAATTTATGCAAGTTGTATGGTATGCAGTTAATTTTTGTATCTCGAGAGGCTTACAAAAACAAACCTGAGTTGTATCACCAATTTGAGCAACAATACCCACACACTTATTTTATTGATGAAGGTGGTAAAGGCGAATTGGCTGCCAAAGGCTGTACCCACATTTTAAATGATGCCGATGGATTTACACATGCCATTTGTGCTGTTGGAACAGGAACCACATTGGCCGGATTAGCAAAAGGCGCAAAGCATAAAAATATAACTGCAGAAGGTATTTGTGTATTAAAAGGTGCGGAGGCAATGGGCCAAGAAATTGCAGCACTAGCAGGATTTGATGTTAAAGTACACCATGAATTTAGTTGTGGTGGTTATGCAAAAACCAATACCGAATTGTTAGATTTTATGCAGCACTTTGCACAACATACCGGCATTTTATTGGATCAAGTGTATACCGCAAAAATGATGTTGGCCGTAAGCAAACTCATATCACAAAAATACTACCCAACTAACAGTAAAATTTTAACCATACATACCGGAGGTATATTGGGTATGATGAGTGTGGTGTAAAAAAATACAACAAAAAATCCCGCTCTGTTACGAACGGGATTTCCGAAACCATCAGACGCATTTCGCGTCAGCATGGTTGAGTGATATTCAAATTAATTTCAGTGGTCTGACGCCTTAAAGGCGTGCTGACCTAAAACAAAAAAATCCCGCTCTGTTACGAACGGGATTTCCGAAACCATCAGACGCATTTCGC
>CAZRVA010000070.1:0-4089 GCA_964603255.1 uncultured Chitinophaga sp. | reverse complement strand
GTCAGTACGGTTGAGTGTTATAGCAGTTCTTTTCAAAGGTCTGACGCCTTAAAGGCGTGCTGACCTTTTTAAAATGCCGGTTTTTCAGGCTTATCTTTCAAACGCTCTTTAATATCTAATCTATGTTTACGTGCGGTATCAATCGCAATATCATAACCTGCATCTGCATGTCTAATCACACCCATGGCAGGGTCGTTGTGCAACACACGTTTTAACCTGCGTGCCGCATCTTCTGTACCATCAGCAACAATTACCATACCTGCATGTATGCTGTAACCCATACCTACTCCACCACCGTGGTGTATAGAAACCCAACTTGCACCACCCGCAGTATTAATTAACGAGTTTAATATTGGCCAATCAGCCACGGCATCACTGCCATCTTTCATGGCTTCTGTTTCGCGGTTAGGACTAGCTACAGAACCGGTATCTAAATGGTCGCGACCAATTACAATAGGGCCTTTTACTTTACCCGTGCGCACCAATTCGTTAAATGCCAAAGCCGCTTTTTCTCTATCACCTTGGCCTATCCAACAAATACGTGCAGGTAAACCTTGGAAAGCAATACGCTCACGGGCCATATCTAACCAACGGTGTAACGAAGTATTCTCAGGAAACAATTCCTTCATCACTTGGTCGGTTACATAAATATCATTCGGGTCGCCACTTAACGCTACCCAACGGAAAGGACCTTTACCTTCGCAAAACAACGGACGAATATACGCAGGTACAAAACCCGGAAACGCAAATGCATTTTCTACATGGCGTTGGTCTTTTGCTTGTCCGCGTAGGTTGTTACCATAATCAAAAGTAATGGCACCACGTTTTTGCAATTCAATCATCAACTTCACATGGTGTGCCATCGTATCCAACGATTTTTCTACATACTTCTCAGGTTCTGTCTTACGCATTCTATCCGCCACCTCTTCAGCTATACCTTCAGGGTAATAACCATTTAATGGGTCGTGTGCCGATGTTTGATCCGTTAACAAATCAGGTGTAATGTTACGCTCAATTAAACGCTCCAATAAATCAATTACATTACACAATACACCAATCGATAAACGTTTGCCTTCTGCTTTCGCTTTTAAGGCCATGTCAATTGCTTGGTCAATGTCACGACTCATTACATCTAAGTAACGCGTTTCAATACGTTTTTTAATGCGCCATTCTACCATTTCGGCAGCCAAGCAAACACCATCACACATGGTAACCGCCAAAGGTTGTGCGCCACCCATACCGCCCAAACCCGCAGTAACAGATAAAGTACCTTTAAGCGTGCCCCCAAAATGCTGACGCGCAGCTTCGGCAAAGGTTTCGTAAGTACCTTGTACAATACCCTGCGAACCAATATAAATCCAGCTACCCGCTGTCATTTGGCCGTACATCATCAACCCTTTTTTATCCAACTCGTGAAAAGTTTCCCAGTTGGCCCACTTAGGCACCAACATACTGTTCGATATAATTACACGCGGAGCATCTTTGTGTGTAGGTAAAATACCCACAGGCTTACCACTTTGCACCAATAATGTTTCGTCTTCCTCTAAATCCTGTAAAGCTTTCACAATTAAATCAAAGCTTTCCCAGTTGCGGGCTGCTTTACCTATGCCGCCATACACCACTAAATCCTCAGGCCTTTCAGCCACCTCAGGATCTAAATTATTGTGTAACATGCGCAAGGCTGCTTCTTGTACCCAGCCTTTGCAGCTTAATGTATTACCTGTTGCTGCACGTAATTCTCGTCTGTTTGCCATAATTACTCTTTAAAAGAATTTTGGGCGAAAATAGTTTTTTTACCCCAATTAACTCAGCACAAATCAGGATTAAAAGTTGGGGGCTTTACAGACGTTTCGCTGCGCTGCAGTCTGTATCGGGTTGAAAATCCCGAACTAGCTTCGGGACTTTAAGCGCTGCATGCCTTCGCAGAAGGCTTGCCCTCGGGGGCAGTTTGCTTCTTCCGAAGCTTCGGAACCCTAAGCCGGAGTGTATCGTTTAAGTGGGGATTATGTTCCGTTAGAATGTGCTTGTTTTTAAATAGTTAATTTGCTTACTTGGTTGAAATAAAAATAGCCAATCAAAAATCCAACAACAGAAGACTAATAAATTAAACGAGGGAAAAATGACTAAAAACAAAAAATTAATGTACAAGGTTTCGATATCATTTTATTAGATAACAACAACCAAGATTATATTTCATTAACAGATATTGCCCGATACAAAGATGCAATGAATACCGATTCTCTTATTCAGAATTGGATGAGGAATAGAAATACCGTTGAGCTTATTGGGATCTGGGAAACAATATATAATCCAAATTTTAAACCCCTCGAATTCGAGGGGTTTAGAAAACAGGCAGGACTAAACAGCTTTGTACTCACTCCTAAAAGTGGATTGAAAGCACTAATGCCATAGGTATTGTTTCTAAATCCGGACGTTACGGAGGAACATTTGCACACCCAGATATTGCATTGGAATTTGCCTCTTGGATTTCAATAGAATTCAAGTTGTTTGTAATAAAAGAATTTCAGCGCTTAAAATCCGATGAAAACGTAAGACTAAATTTAGAATGGAACTTACAACGTACCATTTCAAAAATAAATTATCGCATACACACTGATGCCATAAAAGAAAACCTAATACCTAAGGAAATTACCGCTGCACAATCTAACCTGGTTTATGCAACCGAAGCCGACTTATTGAATGTTGCCCTATTTGGTATTACTGCAAAAGAATGGAGAGAGAAAAATTCGAAACAAACGGGCAACATAAGAGATGAAGCAGGTTTAGAACAGCTAGTTGTGTTAAGCAATCTAGAAAGTATTAATGCCTTACTTATTCAGCAAGGATTATCACAATCCCAAAGGTTGATTCAACTCAATAAGGTAGCCATTACCCAAATGAAATCGTTGGTTGAAAATAAAGCCATTAAAAAACTGAAATAAAGCACACGCATTAACATTTTATTTGCTTATTTAGCAGAAACAAAAAATAACCAAGCTTATGAAACCACAGCCACACCATTCAACTGTAATTATCCATTTAACCACACGTTTATAAAAATAAAACGAAACAAAATGGGGTTTGAGTTTCGTAGATATTTAAGTTATAGGGCATTTTAGGACGACACACAGAATATGAAATTTAAGAACTATAAATCAGCAATTCACAACTTCGCACATTCATTCATGAGTATTGACTACATGAAAAGCGGACGACTTGCCGTAAATGTTCTTATCGACTTGTATAATCTAAAGTTAGAACCAAAAGCAACATTTGACTTCATTAACACGAATATTTTGCCGACTGAGGCGATGACTAAGGAATCAAATGAATTACTCAAGGACTATCTGACTTGGCTACCTGACCATTTTGCTGCTCACAATAGCGACCTGACAAAGTTGGAGAGGCTGGAAATAACAATTTGGACAGACTTTGATAAAGCAATAACGCCACCCGGTATGAGTAACTGCAAAAAATTTATAGTTCATACGGCAACAAAATGGAAGGCAGACGGGCGTGACGAGCAGACAATTGAAATTTCACAAACAGAGGTAATAAAAGAGAGCTTCATTAAACTGAGAATACCTGAATTTAAATGACAGAACATAAACATATACGCATTGGACACTTTGACGACTTTAAAGGCGATGACAGCATATTAATTTCGGCTGACATCGAAGGACTACTCGAACTTGAAGACGTGTTTTTGAAATTAGCAAATGGACTTGCTTCGTTTGACTTTTCAAACCTAAAACTACTCGACAAGTCTTTTCGATTAAAGTTATCTGCGTTTAATGACACCAAGAATGTTGGACTTAGAAAAACTTCGCCAAACGGTTATGAATGGAGAGTTACAAGCGATAAATGGAATGAGTTTAGAGAAAAGCTGACCGCAATGTATCGTAATGGTAACGGTGGACATCATTACTTAGACAGTGACCCAGCAGACAATAAAGACTTACAAGTTGTATTTTCCTGGGAGGAATATCCATTGACATTTTGGGAAAAACACAAGAATGAAAATAAAAACGCCCTATAACAGCACCTACCCAAAAGTGGCGGTTCAGTGGTTAAATCAAGCTTTGTGCT
>CAZRVA010000069.1:0-13901 GCA_964603255.1 uncultured Chitinophaga sp. | reverse complement strand
CTGAATTGATAACCCGGAGCTAAAATAATTTGCGTACTGCCAACTAAAACGTTTTCATTATCATTTTCCATTTTTTCTATAATGGCAGTAATAGATTGAATTGGTGTAATGTCGCCCAGCAACAACTCGTATGCATCCCATTGTTTTATTTCCACCTCCCGGCTTGCTTTGTTTAAGCATATTTTTACGCCATGCCAAAACAAACTTTCTAGTGTTCGCATACTGGTTGTTCCAACTGCTACAAGTGTCGTTTTAGCATGCAAGCATGCTGCAATATTTTTAAGGGTTGAAAGTTCAACATAAAGTGTTTCCTCATGCATTTCATGATCAGCCAACGCTTCTGCTTTAACCGGCTTAAATGTTCCGGCACCTACATGAAGCGTTACTTCATCAACTGTAATTTGTTTTTGTTTCAACTGTTCAAAAACAGCTGGAGTAAAGTGTAAACCTGCTGTTGGCGCAGCTACCGAACCCGCAACTTTTGCATAAACCGTTTGGTATCGCTCTTCATCAGCGGCTTCTGTTTTACGATTTAAATAAGGAGGTATTGGCAAACTTCCCGCATAATGCACAACCTCTGCAAACGCTAAATCCATATTATTCCAAGTAAATTCAACCACTGTTAATTCACCAGCGTTTCCTTTTTTGGTGGCTTTTAACGTAACATCACCCAAGGGTGTTTCTACTTGCTTCTCTAGCCACTCTTCTTTCCACTTTTTGGCATTGCCCACCATACATTTCCAAGTACTGCTTTGTTTACTAACAAAAGCCTGCTGATAATCTAAATGATGAAGTGGCTCGATACAAAATATTTCTATCTGCGCACCGGTAAGTCGGTTAAACAACAAACGCGCATGAACAACCCGGGTATTATTAAACACCACCAAACTATTTTCGGGCAAATGGGTATCAATTTGCCTAAAAACAGCATCAGTTATGGTAGCGTTTTGATATACCAATAATTTCGATTCATCCCGGTTTTTCAATGGAAATTTTGCAATTTTCTCATCAGGTAAATCGTACGAAAAATCTAAAATATTAAGTTGTTTGGGCGAGTGCATGCTGTATAATAAGGTGTATAAAACTCAATACTAAACCACGGACAGAGGCCACGAACAATAAACCATGAACCTCAAATCAGTTATCTTAAACAAATTACTTACCAGTAAAGTTCGGTTTACGTTTTTCTACAAAAGCATTCATACCTTCTTTTTGGTCTTCGCTGGCAAAACACATGTAGAAGTTTTTGCGCTCAAAGTATAAACCTTCTTGTAAGCCACTATCAAACGCTTTTAGTACACTTTCCTTGGCTAAACGCACTGCAACAGGAGACTGAACGGCAATTTCCGCAGCCAATTTCACGGCTTCATCTAAATAAACTTCTTCAGGAACTACACGGTTAATTAAACCTGCATCCATGGCCTCTTCTGCACTAATAAACTTTCCGGTTAACACCATTTCCATGGCCAAGGCTTTACCAACAGCTTTAGTTAAACGTTGTGTACCACCTGCACCGGGCATAATGGCTAATTTAATTTCCGGCTGACCAAATTTTGCTGTTTCACTCGCAACAATCATATCGCAAGTCATGGCTAACTCGCAACCACCACCCAAGCAAAATCCACTAACGGCTGCAATAATTGGCTTTTTGGTTTTACGTATCTGATCCCAAGTTTCAAACTGATCAATCTTTAACATATCGATAGCCGTTTTGCTTTCCATTTGTTTTATGTCGGCACCGGCAGCAAAAGCACGCTCGTTTCCGGTAATGATGATACAGCGCACATTGTCGTCTTGATCGAAAGTTAACAACGCATGTTTAATTTCTTGCATCAACTGTAAGTTTAATGCATTTAACTCTTTGGGTCTGTTTAAGCGAATAAGCGCTATGTGTGGTTGAAATGCCGGTTCGGCTATTATAAATTCGTAATTCATATTTTTTAGTTTAATACTAGTTTTACTGGTAAGGTAAACCTTGTTTTGATACCTATATCATCGGGTTTAAAGTCTGGCATTTGGTTCATTACATTTTGACACTCGTAATAGCTACCCCCTCCTATCGTTTGTTCAATTAGAACGTCTTCTATTGATCCAGTTGGTGAAACCGTAAATGAAATATAACAATATCCTTGTAAACCTATCTCTCTTGCAAACGGAGGGTAACTTATTGTACTAGATAAATATTTATAAAATCCGGCAACTCCGCCATCAAATCTGTTATTCAAAAACGCTAGGCTCGTGCTATCCCCAGCAATATTAAATCCAGGCCTTTTACTTCTATTTAAAAAATCATCACCAACTGCCTGATAATTCACAAGCCTTGCACCCAAAAGTGAAGTGATATACTTTTTATCTTCTCCTTGTGGGCCAATGCGGTATGAAAAAGCCCCGATTATTTGTTTATTTTCTACGAATGCCCAGTCAAAAATTGATGAACTATCCTTTATAATCACTTCATTACCCAAAAAGCCACCATCCAAGACCTGTTTACCCGAATAGCCAACATCACTAACCCACTTAACATCAGTTATCCATGTATTATCAATAACTTTAACAGAAAATTTTGCCTGATTGGTATTAGGTTTATTTATCACTTGCTTAAAATACCACCATGTTTCGCGAGCTGTTTCCATGGCTAGCTCCTTGGTATGAGCCGCTGCAGAGTTTGCTCCCAATAGCATAAGCGCTAAAACAGCGTATGTTAGTTTAAAATTGCGAATCATGAATTAATTACCAATAAGGCTCCAAACATAAGGCAATTTAAAAACAACAAAAATACCTTTCATTAAAAAATGGTCGGCAGTTTTTGTATTGATGCATAAAAGGCCTATAATTGCCCAGCTAAAATTTTTAACACCGCAAATAAAGGGCTAAAGCCAATTGGTTGATTATTTTTTAAAAAGCACTTGCATTTAAAAAATATATCCCGATATTTGCACTCCTTTTTAATAGAAAAAGCCATGAGAGTTTGTGATTTAACAGGTAAACGTGCAATGGTTGGTAACAACGTATCGCACTCAAATAGAAAAACGAAAAGACGTTTTTACCCAAATTTGCAGGATAAAAAATTCTTTATCCCTGAAGAAAATATGTGGATTACTTTGCGTGTTTCAACCAAAGCAATTAAAACAATTAACAAAAACGGTGTTACCGCTACTTTACGTAAATTCGTAAAAAACGGCACCATTTAATATAAGGAGTTACAGCAATGGCACGTAGTAAAAACAGAATTCAAGTAATATTAGAATGTACTGAGCACAAAGCATCTGGCTTGCCTGGTACTTCTCGTTATATCACTAAGAAAAACAGAAAAAATACAACTGAACGTATCGAGTTGAAAAAATACAACCCGATTATGAAGAAAGTTACTGTTCACAAAGAAATTAAATAATTTGAACCATGGCTAAGAAGGTAGTTGCTACATTAAAAACTGGTGCAGGCAAAGATTTTGCTAAAGTGTACCGCGCGGTTAAAAACAAAAAGGGTTCATACTCTTTTAAGGCCGAAATTATTCCTAACGAAGACGTTAAATCACACTTTAAAGCATAATAGCTTAAAGGTTTTACCATATTAAAAAGCACCGTGAGCAATCAGGGTGCTTTTTTTATTATGGTTGATGCCTAAATTAAAGTAAATTCGCATCGCTTAATATAAATACACATGGGCATTTTCAGTTTCTTTAGTAAAGAAAAAAAAGAAAAACTCGATCAAGGTTTAGAAAAAACCAAAACCAGCTTATTTGATAAAATCAGTAAAGCTTTGGTGGGTAAGTCAACCGTTGATGATGATTTTTTAGATCAGTTGGAAGAAATATTGGTAACCAGTGACGTAGGTATTGAAACTACCTTAAAAATTATTGAGCGATTGCAGAAACGTGTTGCAGCTGATAAGTACATTAATACCAACGAACTTAACAAATTACTTAAAGACGAAATTGCCAAGCTATTTGACGAAAGCGGATTATACAACAACAATTTTGCTGACGAAAAACCAGCCAAACCATATGTAATTATGGTGGTGGGCGTAAATGGAGTAGGAAAAACTACTACCATTGGCAAACTGGCCCATCAATTTAAAAGTGCCGGCAAAAAAGTTGTGTTGGGTGCCGGAGATACCTTTAGGGCCGCAGCTGTTCAGCAATTAAAAATTTGGGGCGAAAGAAATGGTGTACATGTAGTGGAACATGGCATGAATACCGACCCTGCATCTGTTGCTTATGATGCTGTAAAATATGCCACAGAAAACAACGGAGATATTGTAATTATTGATACCGCAGGTAGGCTTCATAACCGCGTTGACTTAATGAATGAGTTAAGTAAAATTAAACGCGTTATGAGTAAAGTTGTTCCTGACTCGCCACACGAAGTATTGTTGGTTTTAGATGCCAGCACCGGCCAAAATGCATTTGAACAAGCCAAACAATTTACTGCAGCTACAGAAGTAAATGCACTTGCATTAACCAAATTGGATGGCACGGCAAAAGGTGGTGTGGTAATTGGTATTGCCGATTTATTTAAAATACCTGTAAAATATATTGGTGTGGGCGAGGGAATTGAGGATTTACAGCTATTTAACAAACACGAATTTGTTGATTCGTTGTTTAACTAATTTGATTGAAAAACTGATTTAGAAAAGTATTTTGAAAACTAAACGTAAAGAAGATAAAGTAAACATCATTACACTTGGGTGTTCTAAAAACATTGTTGATAGTGAAGAATTATATAGCCAACTAAAGGCCAATAATTTTGATGTTGAACACGAGAGCACCAAGGATGATGCCAATGTAATTATAATTAATACTTGTGGGTTTATTGATAACGCCAAGCAAGAAAGTATTGATACTATTTTACGTTTTGCTGAGGCCAAACAACAAGGCGAAATTGACAAACTATACGTAACCGGTTGTTTATCGCAGCGCTACATGCCCGATTTACAAAAAGAAATTCCGGATGTAGATAAATACTTTGGTACAACACATTTGCCCCAGTTGTTAAAAACATTGGGCGCTGATTATAAACATGAGTTAATTGGCGAACGTTTAATCACCACTCCATCGCATTATGCTTATTTAAAAATAAGCGAAGGTTGTGACAGACCTTGTTCGTTTTGTGCTATACCTATTATGCGTGGTAAACACGTATCTAAAAGTTTTGAGCAGTTAGAAACAGAGGTTAAAGGTTTGGTAAAAAACGGAACCAAGGAAATTTTATTAATAGCGCAAGACAGTACCTATTACGGACTTGATTTGTATGGTGAGCGTAAGTTAGCCGAATTGTTACGCAGGATGAGTGACATCAACGGACTGGAGTGGATAAGGTTGCATTATGCCTACCCTTCTCAATTCCCTCTAGATGCACTTGATGTTATGCGTGAACGTGATAATATTTGCAAGTACATTGACATTCCTTTACAGCATACTAGCGATAATATGCTAAAAATAATGCGCAGAGGTATTACATCAAAACGTACCCAAGAGGTAATAGATACCATGCGCGAAAAAGTACCTGGCATTGCCATCAGAACCACTTTAATTGCTGGTCACCCGGGAGAAACGGAACAAGATTTTAAAGACCTGTGTAAGTTTGTTGAACACAACAAATTTGATCGCTTAGGAATATTTACTTACAGCCACGAGGATGGAACGCATGCCGGAACCATGGTTGATGATGTTCCGCAAGAAGTAAAAGAAGAACGTGCCGCCATTGTAATGGATATACAACAAGGTATTTCTGCCAAGCTTAATCAGCAAAAAGTAAGTAAAACATTTAAGGTTTTGTTTGATAGAAAAGACAGTGGTTATTATGTTGGTCGTACTGAATTCGACTCGCCAGAAGTAGATAATGAAGTTTTAGTTGATGCAAAAAACAACTATATACGCATTGGCGATTTTGCTCAGGTTAGAATTGATTCGGCCGAGGATTTTGATTTGTACGGAACCATTGTAAATCCATAGTACATGCAAGGCATCAACCATTCAACTATTAGTTTCGAAAGCAGTAATCAATTTTCTAAAATCATTTTAGATTATATCAATAATCATCCTGATTTATCGGATTTTTATAACCTGCGCCCCGAAATTTCATCATACCAAACTATGATGGAGCAAAAAAACTACAACGATAGTTTCAGGCCTATTTTGGTTGAAACGTTGAATGGTCAATACGCTGAAGCAGGAATTAAACTCAACAAATCAGCAAAGGTTGAAAATAACATTAACGCATTACTCAACCCAAATACTTATACAGTTACTACCGGACACCAACTTTGCTTATACACCGGACCACTTTATTTTATTTACAAAATACTTAGCACCATTAAGTGGTGTGATGAGTTGAAACAACAGTTCCCGGATAAAAACTTTGTGCCTGTATTTTGGATGGCCACAGAGGATCATGATTTTGAAGAGGTAAATCATGTGGTAATAAACGGAACAAAACACAGTTGGAATATTGATAGCAAACAACAACCTGTTGGGAGGTTATCATTACAAAACTTTGATGCGTTTGCGCAGGAAATCATAAACCTTGCCACCAACGATTTTGCAAAAAAACAGTTGGAAGAATGGAGCGCCTGTTACACCAGCAGTGCCAATTTAAGTATTGCTACACGTAAACTTGCACACTTATTATTTGCAAATAAAGGCTTGGTAGTGCTTGATGCCGATGCCAAGCCCTTAAAAAAACTTCTTGTTCCGATTATTAAAAAAGATGTGTTGGAGCAAAGTAACTTTAACGCACTTACTGCTACCAATAACTTACTGCGCAAAAAGTATAAAACACAGGTAAACGGCCGCGAAATTAATTTCTTTTACTTGAGTGAATTGGGCAGGAAACTAATTAAAAAAGAAGGAGCTGTTTTTGTAGTAGATGGTACTTCGATAACATTTACAGCAGAGCAAATTACAGTTGATATTGAAAACAATCCGGAAAATTATAGTCCGAACGTAATTATGCGCCCAGTATATCAGGAACTTATTTTACCCAATTTGAGTTACATTGGCGGCCCCGGAGAAATTGCCTATTGGTTACAGTTAAGATCGGTCTTTGAACAAAACAACATCACCTTCCCTATTTTAACCTTACGTAATTTTGTGCTTCTTTTAAATGAACAACATTACAATACACTAAAAAGAATTGGTTTAGGTGTGGATGATTTATTTGCTCCAACAATAGATATTGAACGTAAATTGGTTATGCTTAATGATGATGGTGGTCAATCAGACATCATCAAAAACATTACTGATAACTTGCAAGCGTTTATTGATATTGCCATGAAAACCGACAATAAAATTGGCAGCGAAATCATCCATCAAAAAACAACTTGGGTTGATTTATTGGAACAACAACACCGTAAATTAGATAAAAAACAACGGGAAAAAATAGCGCATCATTTTGCTAAATTCCAACAAACTAAGGCACATTATTTCTTTAATGGAACCATGCAAGAGCGTGTAAATAATATCAATTCTTATGGCATAACAGAGTCTATGATAAATATTATTGACCTTGTTTTTAATACAATTACAACTGAATCAACAGGAATACAAAGCATTGTAAAACAAGGATAAGCAGGTAATAACCAGAATTAGGCTGTTACACATATGTCTATTTTATCCTACTTTAAACAAGCTTATAATCGATTTTTTGCGTGCGCTTTAATTTTTTTCTCTTATTTTTGATTTTATTAACACGTACCCCACAATAAGTAAACTAAATAGTATGAACAATACCATGCCTAATCTAACTATCAAAAAAGCCTTAGCTGCGCTATGCTTTTTGGCGTTAGGATTTAACACAGAAGCCCAACAACAAGCTAGAATAAGTATTGAGTTTAGAGGCGGACTACCTTCACTTTTAACAGAGGTAAACCCTTCAACAGCTCCATTTGGAGGTGTTGGACTCCGCTACTCATTTAATAAATATTTCTCATTGTCAGGTGAAGCTAATGGAGGTGGTATGGCAGGCCGCAGTGCAAAAGCGGGATATTTCAGAAATAGTTTCACGCAAATTGGAGGAAAAGCCAATCTTAACGTTACTTCTTTTTTACCTGACCGTAATGATGCATGGAGCAAATTTAATGTTTATGTAAGCCTTGGAGCAAATTACATGATGTATTATTATGACAAAGACAAAGCATTAGATGGTAAAACCGCTAAACCTTATTTCATCTATGATGCCGGACTAAACGTGAAATACTATGTCAATGAAATGATTGATTTGATGGCCGGGGTTAACTTTAACTTCTCTCAAACCAGCGCAATTGACAACATCAGAGGTGATGGAAAATATGATAAGTTTGCATTAACATACGTTGGTATGGCGTTCAAAATTTTACCTGAAGAAAGAAAGCAACTGTTGGATTGGGCTCATTTACCGTTACGAAATAATGAAGGTACAAAAGAGCTATTGGCCAAATTAGAAAAAGGTGTAAAAGAATCCAACAAACAAGCCAACGATAGCCTTGCAGCTCAACTGAGAAAAGAAATTAAAGTTGTTGACGATAAAGTCGTATCAGTAAATACAAAGGTTGATACGCTTGATAATAAGCTAAACCAGGTTTTAGACATGCTTGCCAAAATGAGTGCAGCACAAACTGCACAAATAGAAGCATCACAACCTAAAGCACCAGTTGGAAAAGGCCAAAAGGGTAAAGCCGCCAATAGCAAACAGAAATCGACCACAGATGCCGGCAAATTAAACGCTTCAAGTCCAACAGGAAATGATACAACCGATAGATACACACTTAATCCTAAAATGTTATCATATACCGCACCAGACGGTACTAAGGTGAAGGCAGCCACTATTGATCAAAGCCAGGTAAAAGAAAATTACGCTATTGTTGTTGGTTCTTTTGTTCAGGATCAAAATGCAATCTTGGCCCGCGACAAATACATTGACAAAGGTTGGGACGCACACATTTTAGGAAGTGCAAAATCTCAATACAAACGTATCGTTATTTTTAGCAACAACTATTTCGAAGCAGCGAAAATTGTAACTGAACTCAGATCAACTGTGTCAAAAGATGTTTGGATGTTAGACATCAACACAGGCAAAGGAGTTTATATTAAGTAGTTTTTAGCGCATCATACATGTGCCACATTAAAATACCGGCACATACAGATACATTTAAACTATGCTTGGTGCCGACTTGTGGAATTTCAACACACAAGTCGGCATTTTTTATGAAGTCCATGCTAACCCCATCCACCTCATTGCCTAAAATTAGTGCGTACTTTTCTCCCCGTACTGGCTTAAAATCATGCAATAAAACCGAATTTGTTGTTTGCTCAACAACTATAATCTTAATGTGATGCTTTTTCAAATATTCAATGAGGGGACCGTTTTCCTGATATTGTGACCACTTAACCGTTTCTGTCGCTCCGAGTGCCGTTTTTAAAACTTCCTTGTTGGGTGGCACCGGAGAAATTCCAGTTAAATAAATGTTATCAGCAGCAAAAGCATCGGCCGATCTAAAAATTGAACCAATATTCTGGCCGCTTCTTACATTATCTGCAACAACATAATAATCAAGCTTTTTAATATCCTTATAATCTTCTTTACTAATTCTGTTTAATGACGCCAAAGACAATTTTTCAACTTCCATGTTACAAAATAAGTATTTTTAACGATATGAGCGATTTAAAATTGTTGTTTTAAATCATTTAATAACATATTATTGTAGTTGAAAGTAAAGAAAAAACCAAATAACCCTTTTATGTTCAGCTCTGTCAAGAAAACCATTTGTGCACTTGTTCTGATAATATTATCAGGTAGTAACGCTTTTTCTCAATATAAGTATACCCGTTTTACCGTTGATGCTAATGGAGGTTTTTCAATTCCTAATACATCTATTACTGGAACTGCAGGAGGATATGGAGAGATTGGATTTCGCTTAGCAACAAGTAGGTACTTATCAGGTAGAATGGCTATTGGCCTAGGTACACTTACCGGTTCACAACATGTTGAGCGCATTACTGGCCCTAGAGACAATGTTGCAAACTACACTAAGTTTAATGCGAATTATTATTACTTCTCAGGTAGTGGATTGTTGAATTTAGAGCGTGTGTTCAAACTCCGTAATTTGGGTAGATTGTTTCATAGATTAAATCCATATTTAGTTGTAGGTGCTGGTTATATGTATCCGGACATCGAGGTAAATCGTGTTGATGGACAGTTTAAAAATTATAAGAAAAATGTTCGCTTTATCGCCAATAACTTCGGATTAGACTTCAAATACTTCCTGAGCAACAGATTTGACTTAAGTTTCGGAGCCGAATACAAACTGGTTCAAACATACTATTTGGATGGTGCTTATTCAGACAGAAAATTTGATGGTATGACCAACGCCTACGTTGGTGTGAGTTATAACATTGGTGCGAGTGCTGACAGAAAGCATTTGGAGTGGTTTAACTTAGATGGAAAAGAGGACATCATGTTCGTTCCATTTAATGACGATTTGAAGAAGGGTGATCAACCACTTGCTGATGACAAAAAACCAAATGACAAAATCGATTCGTCTGATGCCATTGCAAAAGAAACGATTCCTAGTAAGGCTGATAGTTTAATCGCTCAGATAAATAAACCAAACGTAGATACCACAACCACAATACCAGCAACAGATATTGTTCTTACAAAAGAGCCAGTGATGATTATTGATACTACAAAAAATCAAGCAGTTGTAGTTGCTCCAAGTAAACAAGAGTTAATTAATTTAGACACTACTGAACTTAGAAAAATAGGTAGACATACAGATATTAAAGGAAAACCAGAAACAACTCCTAAGCCAGCTGTAGTTGCTGCTCCTAAACCTGAGGCAGGAAGTTCATTAAACGATATTGACGGAATTGTTCGTCCTATGGGCAAATACAATGTAATTGTAGGAACATATTCAGGTGCTAAATATGCTTATCCTTTCAGAGACAAAATTCGCAAGCAAGGATTCCAGGCTGCTTTATTTAAAGACAGCGACAGGTCGAAGATGGTACGTGTTTGCGTTTACTATGGAGATGACAGAAAAGAAGCCAACAGACAACTTCGCTCATACATGAGCAAGTTCAACGGTCAAGCGTGGTTACATATCTACGATCCTAAATAAATTTTAAATGCCCAACCAAACGGTTGGGCATTTTTGTTTACAAAATGTGTACTTAGGCGCAGCACTTAATTGTATTTTGCCATGATTATTTATGGCTAAAAAAGAAGCACCACAAGAAACTCCCTTAATGAAGCAGTACCTTGAAATTAAAGCAAAGTACCCAGGAGCTATTTTATTGTTTAGAGTTGGCGATTTTTACGAAACATTTGGAGAAGATGCAGTAAAAGCTGCACAAATATTAGGTATCGTTTTAACCAAACGCGCCAATGGCTCTGCCTCACATATTGAGTTGGCCGGATTCCCGCATCATTCACTTGATACCTATTTGCCTAAACTAGTAAGAGCCGGGCAACGTGTTGCTATTTGCGATCAATTGGAAGACCCTAAACTCACTAAAAAAATTGTGAAGCGTGGTGTAACCGAATTGGTAACTCCGGGAGTATCCTACAACGATAAAATTCTAGACCATAAATATAACAACTACTTGTGTGCTGTTCACCTCGACCAAAATAAGGCGGGTGTGGCTTTTGTAGATATTAGTACGGGTGAGTTTATGGCCAGCGAAGGCAGCACAGATTATATTGAAAAACTTATCCAAGGGTTAAAGCCTGCTGAAATCATCATCAATAAAAAATACCTTAAAACTTTTCATGCGCTTGCTGGAGATAAGTTTTATACCTACCAATTAGATGAGTGGATTTTTCAGCATCAGTTTGCATATGATAAATTAATAGGGCATTTTAACACAACCAACTTAAAAGGTTTTGGTATACAAGAAATGCCATCGGCC
The DNA here is from genome assembly GCA_964603255.1 of uncultured Chitinophaga sp. Classification (GTDB taxonomy): domain Bacteria; phylum Bacteroidota; class Bacteroidia; order UKL13-3; family UKL13-3; genus UBA6183. The sequence goes on along the minus strand of CAZRVA010000069.1, from coordinate 2,017 downwards.
ATTATTGCTGCCGGTGTATGTTTACATTATTTAAATGAAACACATCACAACGAGCTATCACACATTCAATCTTTATCGCGTATTGATGAAGAGAAATATGTTTGGCTAGATAGATTTACCATCAGAAACCTGGAGTTATTGCAACCTAACCACGAACACGGGAAAGCGCTTATTGATGTACTAGACCATACCGTTACTCCGATGGGTGCGCGTTTGTTAAAACGTTGGGTAGTGTTGCCTCTCAAAGAAAAACAATTTATTGAGGAGCGTTTGGAAGTGGTTGATGCTGCCTATCACAACAACCAATTATGCGAAAATATTACCACCGAATTAAAACAGCTAGGTGATGTTGAGCGTATGGTTTCTAAAGTGGCCATGCGAAGAATTAATCCAAGAGAATTGGCTCAGTTAAATCGTTCGCTCAAACATATTCAACCCATAAAAAACTTTTTACACCACAGCGGTAATGCTGTTTTGGTTAAAATGGCTGAGTTGTTGCACGATTGTAATTGGGTAATTGAAGCCATTGACAAAACATTAAAGCCCGACCCTCCTGCCCTATTGCACAAAGGCGATTTAATTAATGATGGTTTACATGAAGAGTTGGATGAACTAAGAAAAATAGCATACCATGGCAAAGATTACTTGTTACAAATTCAGCAAAGCGAACAAGTAAGAACAGGTATACCTTCGTTAAAAGTTGCATTTAACAATGTGTTTGGATACTACCTTGAAGTAACCAATACACATAAAGACAAAGTTCCGCCTGAGTGGATTAGAAAACAAACTTTAACCAATGCAGAGCGCTACATAACCGAGGAGTTAAAACAATACGAAGAAAAAATATTAGGTGCCGAAGAAAAAATTAGCGCAATTGAAGAACGGTTGTTTACTGAGTTGGTTAATAACGTGAGTGAATACGTTAATGTGATTCAGCAAAATGCCATGTTATTGGCCAAAATAGATTGTTTGTTTTCTTTTGCTAACCTTGCCGTAAAACATTATTATAGCAAACCCAAAATAAACGAAGACCACAAACTATTGCTTAAAGATTCGCGCCATCCGGTTATTGAACAACAATTGCCATTAGGCGAAAGTTATATCCCTAACGATATTTATTTAGATCGCGAACAACAACAAATTATTATTTTAACCGGACCAAACATGGCTGGTAAATCGGCATTGTTGCGACAAACAGCTATCAATGTTATTATGGCACAAATAGGTTGTTTTGTTCCATCAAGCATGGCCGAAATTGGTCTGGTTGATAAGATATTTACGCGTGTTGGTGCAAGCGATAATATCAGCAGTGGCGAGAGTACTTTTATGGTTGAAATGACCGAAACCGCAAGTATCTTAAACAACTTATCTGTTAATAGTTTGATTTTATTAGATGAAATTGGTAGAGGTACAAGTACTTATGATGGCGTTTCGATAGCATGGGCCATTGCCGAGTTTTTAAACCATCATCCAGCCAAACCTAAAACATTGTTTGCAACCCACTACCACGAGTTAAACGAGTTAGAGAAAAACAATGAGGGAATTAAAAACTACCACATCGAAATTAAAGAGGCCACCAATAAAATTATTTTCTTGCGCAAACTTGCTTTGGGCGGTAGCGAACATAGTTTTGGTATACATGTGGCTAAAATGGCCGGTGTTCCGCAACTTGTGGTAAACAGAGCCAACGTAATTTTAAAAGAATTAGAGGGGCAAAGATCGCAAACGGAAGATAAAGTGGGTACACCCAAAGTAAACCCAATACAGTTATCCATGTTTCAGTTAAACGATCCGGTACTTGATCAAATTAAAGAAGATTTATTGTTGTTGGATATTAATACCATTTCACCAGTTGAAGCATTGATGAAGCTGAATGAAATTAAAAAAATGCTGAAATAACCTTGTGTTTACATTGATTTCATAAGGCTATCAGTAAAAATAAATGCCTTTTTATCAATGCAATTGAAAAAAGTGGTGTATTTTTTATTCCTGAGATTGCTGAAAACAGGTGGTTTTA
>CAZRVA010000068.1:0-13948 GCA_964603255.1 uncultured Chitinophaga sp. | reverse complement strand
GATAACAAATGATAAAAATGCTAAACAAAACCAATAATTCCAATCCGTTACAAGACGCACCAACCCTAATTAACGGAAATGTGCTGTTGTTTAAAAAAATAAACGTTTCGCCAAGTTTTTCGGCAATACTAAAGTGTGGCGTGAATCCAAATAAATCTAAGCCGAGACAAATAAAGTAAGAAATATTTTCAGTAATGAGGTGGTCTAAATAACCGACAGGCTTTAAAATAAACTCGTAACCCAAAAGCCAAACTCCATAAAGAAGGAACGAAAGGAGTAAAAATTTAAGTAATTTTTGGTTTAGCCCCATCATAATTAATTAGGCTAATTGATTTACTTTTTGCGAGCGTAAAGTTTTCTAATGCCCAATCCAATACCAGCAGAGGTTAGCAACGCAATAGCGCCATTAATAGGTACGTCATCTATTTCTTCAAACAAAGAAGCTGAGGAAGGTGAGGTTGGAGATGAAGGTTGTGCCATAGCAACAGATGCAATGGTTAACAATACAATCAATACAGGTAATAGTTTTAATAATTTACTCACTGGGCGTTCTAAATAATTATGTTGCAAGTTTCGGGAAAATTATTGTAAAAAGGGTAAATATTTTTCAAACAGCTAATTAATAGCAATAAACAGCCGTTAAATGTTTAATTTCTCCACCCTCTTAACAAATCTTCCACTTTCATTCGTTTTTTGCCTTGTAGCTGAACATCAGTTGCATAAATCCATCCATCTGCCACGGCAAATCTAATATACGGGGTTTTTCCGGTTTCGGTTTGCATGGTGCCCAAAATTTCTTGGTGTACCCCAGATTCAAAAGTACAGTTATATATCTTTAAGATTTGTTCATTGATTTTTGTAAATGCCCCTGGGTAAGGACTTAAACCTCGTATCAGGTTCTTTACTTTAGCTCCTGATTGATGCCAGTTAATCAAACAATGCTCGGTAAAAATTTTGGGAGCCATTTTATTTTGAGCATCTTTTTGTGGAGTTGGGGAATAATTTCCGCTTTCCACTGCTTTTACGGTTTTAACAATCAAATCAGCTCCAATATGCATCAATACATCGTGCAATTCTCCGGCAGTCATTTCTGGTGTTATGGCAACCTTTTGTTGGTGTATTAAATCGCCTGTGTCAATTTCGTGTTTAAGCAAAAAGGTACTCACGCCAGTTTCTGTTTCACCGTTTATAATGGCCCAGTTTATAGGAGCAGCTCCTCGGTAATCGGGTAGTAACGAAGCATGTAAATTAATAGTTCCCAGTCTTGGCATATTCCAAACAGCCTCTGGTAACATTCTAAATGCTATTACCACTTGTAAATCGGCTTGGTAACTTTTTAGTTCTTCAATAAACTCGGTTGCTTTTAGTTTGGTAGGTTGCAACACAGGTATTTGATGTTCTAACGCAAATTTTTTAACAGGTGGTTGTTGCAATTGCATACCTCTGCCTGCAGGTTTATCTGGGGCAGTTACTACTGCTACAATATTTACTCCGGCATCAACCAATGCTTTAAGTGGAGTAACTGCAAAATCTGGTGTACCTAGGTATATAACGCGTAATGGATTGCTCATTGATGAAAGTTAGTTTAAATTAATCTCGCCACAAAAAAGGAAATAATAAATAGGCAAGTGTTACAATAAGTGTGTTGATGGCCAAAAGTACCAACAAATCTTTGGTCATAACCGATGGATCTAAATCATCTACTGCTTTTTTTGCTGCTTTAATAGCCACTAAAAGTAACGGAATAATTACCGGGAAACTCAAAACAGGCATTAATAAATTACCGTTCCCTGATTTTGAAGCAATAGAAGATATTAAAGTAAATGTTGATGAAAATCCGATACCACCTAATGCTATGATTAAAATAAAGTAAGCGGCATTACCAACCGGAAATCCTAAAAATAAACTGTATGTACCCAAGCATAACAAGGATAACAATACAGTTAGTATGGCATTATAGATAAGTTTTGAAACGATGAGGTGTTGTGCAGACACAATTCCGTAGTAATACAATTGTCTGCCGCTACTTTCGGCAACAAAACTTTTAGCTACAGCACTTACCGATGAAAACAACAATACAATCCAATAAATAGCATTCCATGTTGGCGCATTAAGCATTTTTACACTTAAAAATACCACCATGGTGCTTGATATGGCATGCAACAATATTCCATTTATGGCATAACGTTGACGCCATTCTATGGTTACATCTTTTTTAATTAAAGCAAGAATCGGACTCATGGTGGGTTAGTTTACAATGCCATCAACATCAGCGTAAAGCATATACTTTTTACGAATGTGTTTAAATTTAGTTAACTCAGGCTCCCAACTTTTTCTAATTTCAGTTTCACTTACCCCATCTTTTATTTGTTGCATCAATACATCGTTACCGGCTAATTTATTGAAAAAGTTATTGAAGAATTTATCCTTCAAAGTATCTTTTTGGTACATTTCCATCATCCAATTAATGTTTAAACTTGGGTTTAACGGAAAAACGTTTTTGGCATAATCAGTTAACAAATATCCTCTACATTGTTTGTTCATAAAAGGAGGATTTTCGGCCACACCTTTGATGTTTTTGGGTGTAAACAAGTAGTTGCCGTGTGTGTTTCCGGGTTTGCCAATACACTCAAAAGGTTTATCGGTACCACGACCTAAACTGTAATTTATACCTTCAAAAAAACATACTGAAGGATATAAAGCAATACTTTCGGGAGTTGGTAAATTAGGCGATGGTTTGATGGGTAAATTGTATTTAGTAGCATGATTCCAACCTTTCATTTTCACAATTTCTAACTTGCATTTTAAACTATCCTTCAACCATTTTTCACCATTAATCATGGTAGCATATTCAGCCACTGTCATGCCATGCACAACCGGCACCGGGTGCATACCTACAAACGATTTAAATTTCATATCTAACACCGGTCCATCAACATAAAAACCATTTGGGTTGGGTCTGTCTAATACAATAAGTGTTTTCTTATTCTCGGCACATGCCTCCATTACATAATGCAAGGTTGAAATATACGTGTAAAAACGTGCACCAACATCTTGAATATCAAAAATAACCACATCTAGTTTTTTCATCATTTCGGCACTTGGCTTGTAGTTTTTACCATAAAGTGAAATTACAGCAAGTCCGGTTTTTTCATCAATGCTCGATTTTACTTTAGCCCCCGCGCTGTGGTCGCCTCTAAAACCGTGTTCAGGAGCAAAAATGCTTACAATTTTTATGTTTAGTTTTAGTAAGGTATCAACCAAATGTACCCCATTAACTACAGAGGTTTGATTAACCACCAAACCAACTCGTTTGCCTTTTAAGTTTGGTAAGTATTTGTTCATTTGCTCGGCACCTGTAATAATTTGTGCAGTAAGCGAATAGTAGCTAAAAATGAAGAATACTGCTGTAAATAAACCAATCTTCTTATATTCGAACCTTATCATTTAATTGTATTAAGTATTGAACTTTCCATTTTTCATCGCAAAACGCTTAATGAGCCATAAGAGCAGCGGACGCAGTGGTTTAATTGTAAACATTGCCATTGCTGCTGTAGCTATTAGTGTAGCGGTGATGTTAATTGCAGTAGCTGTTGTTAAGGGCTACAAGTTGCAAATAACAAACAAAATTACCGGATTCAGTAACCATATTCAAATTAGCCGACTAGATTTTAATAATTCGTTTGAAACCAATCCTATTTACCGTGATGTAAAAACCGAGCAAACCATAAAGTCTGATGCACGTGTTGCCTACGTCCAGCCATACGCAACAAAAGCCGGCATCATCAAAACAAGTAACGAGTTTGAAGGGATTGTTTTAAAAGGTATCGATTCATCATTTAATTGGAACTTTGTACAATCGTGTTTAACAGAAGGTGTAGTGTTCGTTCCAACAGATTCTGCCACATCAAACCAAATTGTTATTTCGATGAGTACTGCACAGAAATTACAGTTAAAGTTAGGTCAAGGACTAGTTATTTATTTCGTACAAGAGGATGGCTCGATGCCAAGGGCACGAAAGTTTACCATTAGTGGAATTTACAGTACAGGTTTTTCTGATTTAGATGCCTTGTATGGTATTATTGATATGCGCCATATACAACGTTTAAATAAATGGGATGATTTGCAAATTACCGGTTATGAAGTAAAACTAAATAGCTACGATGATTTGATGGCAACTGCATCTGATTTATTGCCATTAATGCCTATGCATTTACAAGTAAAAACCATTGTTGATGTTTATCCGCAATTGTTTGATTGGCTTGGTTTGTTAGACTTAAATGTGTTGGTAATTATTGTGCTGATGATAGTAGTGGCTTGCATTAACATGAGCACTGCTTTACTTATTTTAATTGTAGAAAGAAGCAACATGATTGGTATGCTTAAGGCTATGGGATCAACCAATAAACAAGTGCAACGTATATTTGTATTCATGGCTGCAAGGTTAATTGGTAAAGGTCTGTTAATTGGCAACACGGTGGGGTTACTAATTTGTATTACCCAATATTATTTTGGTTGGATAAAGTTAGATGAAGAAGCTTACTTTTTAACCCAAGTACCAATATACCTAAACGCAATTGATGTGCTTTGGATTAATGCAGGTGCATTTGTGTTGTGCGTTTTAATTATGCTTTTACCGGCACAATTTGTAAGTAAAGTTACACCGGTAAAAGCCATTAGGTTTCAATAAAACTATTGTTGTCTGCTAAGTTTTAAGTAGCCCGTTTGTCCGTTGTAAGTTATATGTAAAACGTACATACCTAAGCTAAAATCATTAGGGTTTAAATTCAATTGGTTGATGTTATTTTTTGATAAAATAAGTTTACCATTTATATCAAATAATTTTACATCAAAAGTTCCGTTTTGGTTGGATTTGATTGATGCAGGTGCTGTTCCATTGGCAAATCCAAAAGTATTGTAAATGCTCATTTTTTCATCCAATACCAACTCTCTAACACCGGTGTAAAAATTGCCTAGCTTACGGTTTACAAACTCTTCAGCTAGCAACCACCTGTTTTGGCTGTTGTTAATGATACTGTCGGTATCATACATTAACTGTGCAGCTTGTGGCATGGTACTGTTTGGCGTAAGTTGAGGTATGATACTTAATAAGAGTTTTATCAAAACATCTTCACCCATTTTTTCGCTTAAGTTATTCATGGCACTGCTCCATATTTCACTGTCGCTGTAAAAGTCACCAATTTTATTGTCGTAGGTTTTGTTTGATGCGCCATCACGTCCATTCCAAAATTCGTTATGCCCATCCCAACCAAAAATGTTTTTCCATAAAAAGGGATTAATTCTTTTTGAATAAGCACAGCACATGGCATCGCAAATGGCTTCTTCCAGAGCACGTCTTTCAGTTCCAATGGCATCACCCGGATTTAAACTATGCGAGATGGCATGCGTGTATTCGTGCACAATCACGTCTGCATCTTCGGCATCAGGTACGCCTCCTAAACCAAAATGTAAAGAAGTGTCGGGGTCGTAAGTAAAATAACTTTGGTCGGCAGTGCTGCTGTGTGGGTCAACTTTTAATTGATAATTCACTAAATTATCGAATCCTAAACTTTGAATAAAAGCTTGCACTTGCGAAATGTGGTACATGGCCATAACTTCTTTGAACCCAATTTGTTTGCGTGTAAAATCAAACGTGTCTATGGTTGATGTTGATGGAGTGTAATTAGGCGACTTTAAATTGGTAATGGCAGCATATTTATTTTTGAGGTGAAACAATCCATTGTCGTATTGTGCCGGGAAACTTACCCATTTACGTTGGTCGTTTAACAAAGCATAATCGCTATCATTAAAATTGCGGTAGGTTCCATCTTTTCCATAAGTTACCCCGGCTGTGGTAAGTGGGTCTGGATTAAATGCACGTGCTTTAACAACTGTATCTGTAAAAAACAAGCGCTTGTCTTTTTCAAACAGCGTAGTACCATCTTGTTGTTTTAAAGTAAACACATGTCCATCTTGTTGCGCTTTTGCTAACAACAATTCTTTATCACTAATTACCCAATATTGGTGGTTTAAAACGTCACCAGATTCAATGTTTAAAGAAGTTACATCAACCAACGTGCTGAAACTATTTAATACATAGCCTTTTTTGTTGGTGTTTACTTTTAAATAAGCCCCGTAAATTGGCAATCCATCATGCATTTGCTGATACAAATAGTGCTTGCCAACATTACTTTCGGTATAGGTTTTTAAAACTAAAGTTTCATTACCGGTAGCTTGTGCATGGGTTGGGTTTGGGTTGATTAACACCGGAATGTTTTGATGTTTAACCAATAATGGTGTTTGTTCCATTAACCTTTTTGCGGCAGGGTGTTGTGCAAATACCGATGCACCAACCGATAATAGAAATGAACTTAGTATAAATAGTTTTTTCATTGCTCTGACATAAATTTAATTTCAAACAACCGTTTGTCTTTTAAAAAGGTGGTTATTTCTGTTGCTTTAGTTTTACGTATTTCAAAGATACTGCTAAATTGATTTTCGTTGTATTCATGACTTATTATTTTGGCTCCAAACTGTTTGTAAGCCTTATACACCTCATTTTCGTCTTCGTAATTCCCAGTTACTAAGTAGTGTTCTGTAATAATTTTTTCTAAAACCGTGGCTGCATTTAATGCTTCATTTGCCGATTCGCCATAGGCTTGTATCAACCCAGGAACGCCTAAAAGTTTACCACCAAAATATCGAACTACAACTACTAAGGTATTGGTAAGTTGTTTGCTTAATATGGCCCTTAAAATTGGTTTGCCTGCAGTGTTATTTGGCTCACGGTCGTCATTACTTTTTTGTATTTCTTGCCCGGTACCTAAAATGTATGCATAACAATGGTGCGCAGCAGTGTAATGTTCTTTTTTAAGGTTATAAATGATGTCCTTCACATCAGCCTCACTTGTAATTGGATAAGCAAAGCCAATAAACTTACTGCCTTTGTCTTTAAACTCGCCTAAGCTTGGTTTAGCAATGGTTTTATAGGTATCGGTAAACAACATTTTTAGCTAAAAGATAAAATAACAATAGATACAATGGCAATCACAAAACCAATCCAATTTATTTTACTTAAGTGTTCTCTAAACCATAGCAATCCAACCAAAGTGGTGGTTAATACAATTCCAATATTATTTATCGGAAGTACAATACTTGCTTCGGTAAATGCACCCAAAGTTTTTAGTAAAAAATACATGCATAAGTAGTTTGGTATACCTAATGCAACACCCCACAATACATTTTTAAAAGTAATTTGCTGTTGTCCTTTTATCAATTGAAAAACCAATAAACTTCCACCAAAAATAAATGCAGTTAAAAATACAAAACTTAAAATGTGGTTGGTATCAAAAGGAGGGATGTAGTTTTTGTTGATGATGTTTAATAATGTATCAATACAACCGCTACCAATAAACACGTACAATGGTAAATACCACAAGCCTTTTTGGGTTGATGTTTGGCTGCTTTGGCTGATAAAATATACTGCTACCAACGATAAAATAATTCCTGTTAATTTTAGCCAACCTAAACTTTCGTTAAAAAAGAATAAGGCATAAACAACCGGTATAGCAACCGATAATTTAGCTGCTACCATACTTACCGATACACCAATTTTTTGTGCGGTTTGACTAATGCTGTAAAATACACTGATGAATAGAAAACCTAATACCAACGTGTAAGGAAACCAACCTTCGGTCCAGAATTGAGTGGTGATGCCAGGCTTATCGGCCATTATGTTTCCCATAATGGCGCAGGTTAAGTAATTAACCACAATGGCCTGAAACGTGTTTACTTTGTACTTATCAAACAGTTTAAAATAACTAACAACAATTACTGATGTAATGATGCTTAAAATTAAATAAATCATTGAGGGGTTATAAATGAAATTTGATTGTTGCTTAATGTTATAATTTGTTGTGTTTTACCCTTTATTATGGGTGCTTTAATACCACTTAATAAGTTGTGTTTAGCCTTAATAATAATGGCTTCATCCCAATTGTTGTGATCTATAAATGTTTGCAATAATTTTGATCCGCCTTCCACCACAAGCGATTGTATGTTCTGTTGATACAACGCTTCTAAAATTTGATTTACCAAGTTTTTGTTTTTGTTCAACGGTAAATAAATAACATTTAATGTCGAGTCTGTTTGGTACTCATCCCAAACAAAAATAAAAGTAGGTTGCTTGCCATCAAACACGTGCAAAGTTTTAGGTAAACGATTGTTTAAATCTAATACAACTCTTACGGGGTTTCTGCCAATCCAGGCACGTGCATTTAACTTTGGATTATCAACCATTACTGTATTTGTCCCCACCATAAAAGCATCTTCTTGTGTACGCCACAAGTGTGTTAGTTTTTGTATGGTTGGACCAGAAATTTGTTTTTGTTTTTCAAATTCTACCGGACTTAATTGTTCCATATCAGGCGCAATAAAATCATCTCCACTTTCTGCCCATTTTAAAACAACATAAGGTCTCTTTTTCGTGATGAAAGTAATGAACCGTTTGTTTAACTCCGTACATTCATTTTTTAATGCATCTGTAATTACCTCAATACCGGCATTGCGCAATAGCTTAATTCCATTGCCACTTACTAAAGGATTTGGATCTGTCATACCCACAACAACTCTTTTTACATTATGCTCAATTAACGCATTGGCACAAGGCGGAGTTTTACCGAAATGACTGCAAGGTTCAAGTGTTACGTAAACAGTACTTTCGTTTAATAAAGATCTGTCTTTTACGCTGTTTAAAGCGTTTACTTCAGCATGTGGTCCGCCAAATTTTTGATGCCAACCTTCCCCAACAATTGAATCGTTATGTACAATTACACACCCAACCATAGGGTTTGGCGATACATAACCAGCCCCAAGTTTGGCCAATTCAATGGCGCGTTGCATATATTTTTCGTGTGGTATCACCCTGCGAAAGTAAGGTTTTTGTATTTTGCCACCATGAATTCGATTTATGCACGAGATTATTTTATAGATTTTGCTAAGAAACTTACCACAGTATACGATGAAGACGAGGCACGAGCCATAGCGGGTTATGTGTGTGCCGAACTGCTTTTAATAAAATGGCAACAACTCAGCATCATTCAAAAACAATTGAGCACAGCAGAAGTTGAACAATTAGATCGTATTTTAAACAGGCTGTTAACCGGTGAACCTATACATTACATTTTAGGGTACAATTGGTTTTATGGGTTAAAGTTTGAAGTTAATCCAAGTGTATTGATACCAAGACCGGAAACCGAAGAGTTGGTTGATATGGTGATTGCTTATTGCAGAAAAAACAACATTACCTCGCCCACGGTAATTGATTTAGGAACGGGAAGTGGTTGTATTCCCATTACTATCAAAAAAAACATACCTGCGGCAAAAGTTTTTGGGGTTGATGTAATGACCAATGCAATTGCCACAGCCAATCAAAATGCACGGTTAAACAAAACGGATGCTACTTTTGTAGAAGCAGATATGTTAAATGTTGATTTGCTTTTAGGTAAAATTGACTTGACCCAACAACCGGTTATTTTAATTAGCAATCCTCCTTACATTGCGCAAAAAGAAGCAGAAAGCATACATGTTAATGTACTAAAACATGAACCTCACACGGCTTTGTTTGTTCCTAACAATGATGTGTTGTTGTTTTATAAAGCCATTGCCAACTTTGCAGATAAAGCGCTTAAACATGGCGATTCGGTGTGGTTAGAAATAAATCCACTTTTTGCAACAGAAACACTCGAGTTATTCAACCCAAAAACCAAGGCTTACCAATCATCACTTATAAACGACCTTTCAGGTAAGCAGCGCTTTGTAAATGTGTTAGTTTAGCTATATTGCCAAACTAAATCATTATACAATTTAACCCAAATAACATGAAAAAAATTTACCTGGCTTTATTAGCAGCTTTTTCTATTTCGGGCGCATCAGCTCAATTAATTAACCCGATGAATGCAAGCACTATTGCCGAATTAAAAGAATTAGAGTGGACTATTCCCGGATTTAAAAATGCAACTACCAAAGTTAAGTATTTGGTATCGCCAACTAAAATTGGTTTTGAAACCGCTTTTTCTTTCAATATTGTGCGCGATGCTAATAACAATGTAACCAGTATGCAAACTGCGGATATCAACCAAAACTATCCTTTAGATTTAAAATACAAAAGTATTGGTGTTGTTAGCGGAAATAGATTAAATGTGCAGGTTCAAACAGCCGATAATTCAACCCAAGACCCATTTGCAGATTCTGACAAAGAAACTTTGTACAAAGACGTTTTAGGCAGGGATAGTTTGGTGGTTATTGAAACATTAAATAGCCAAAACGAATATGAAGAAGTAAGAAGAATAAAACTAGTTTATAACGCTAATGGTACCATTGCTGCCATGCAAGAGCTTTTACCTGCTTCAAGTAATTACGAGTTAGTTGCATATAGAAACTTTGGCTATAGTGGCACTAAGCGCATTACAGACACAACCTATATGATTGGAAATGCAACCGATCAGGTGATATCTTACAATAAACTATTTTACACAGCCGCTGATAAGTTAGACAGTGTTATTTCATACTTTAACATGGAGGGTAATTATGTTATGGATGCAGGTTACCGCATGGTGTATGATGCAACTTTAGGTATTGCCGAAATTTTTGTAACACGTGTAACCAATGATATTCCTGAATTTGCTTTCCGCATTCAATACACTGGAACAACCGTTGTTTCTGTTAACGAAATCAATAAATTAGATGCTAACAATTTTGTTTGTTACCCGGTTCCTGCTAACAATGAATTAAATATTACTGCCAATAATGGCCAATTATACAGCTGCACTTTGTTTGATGTTTTTGGTAAAAAAATTACGTCAACCAACTTATCAAACCAAACAAGTATTAGCACAAGTGAGCTTGCATCAGGTGTTTATTTATTAAACATTCAGGATGCTAATGGAAACTCAACCACCAAAAAGATTACGATTCAACATTAATTTTATAACAACGCTACATTTATTTTATGCAACGAGTTCTCAGTTTAGTATTAGCCCTTTTTACTCTAACAGCCTTTGCTCAAGAGCCCTATCAGTGGGTTGAGCGTAAATCTATAGATGGTAGATTTACATACAAAACAGTTCAAAACGATCCATTAGGTGTGCGTATTTATACCTTGCAAAATGGCTTAACGGTAATGATTTCGGTAAACAAATCGGAACCAAGGGTACAAACCTATATTGCCACTAAAGCAGGTAGTAAAAACGACCCTGCTGACAATACCGGATTAGCCCATTACCTTGAACATTTATTGTTTAAAGGAACTGATAAATACGGTACAAAAGACTGGGCTAAAGAAAAAGAACAGTTGGATAAAATAGATGCGTTGTATGAGCAATACAACAAAACTACCGATGAGAAAAAACGTAAAGAAATTTACCGTAAAATTGATTCGGTTAGTGGTGTTGCAAGTCAGTATGCCATTGCAAACGAGTACGACAAAATGCTTTCAACCATTGGTGCTCAAGGTACCAATGCATTTACTTCGTTAGAGCAAACAGTTTACGTAAATGATATTCCTCAGAACCAAATTGAAAACTGGTTGACTATTGAAGCTGAGCGTTTCAGAGCACCTGTTTTACGTTTGTTTCATACCGAGTTAGAAGCGGTGTACGAGGAAAAAAATATTGCCTTAGATAATGATGGCCGCAAAGTATTTGAAGCCATGATGGCCAATTTATTTACCAAACATGCTTATGGTACACAAACTACTATTGGTACAGTTGAGCATCTAAAAAATCCTTCGTTAATTAAAATACGCAACTACTTTAATACGTATTACGTGCCAAATAACATGGCCATTATTTTAGCAGGTGATGTTGACCCTGATAAAACAGTTGCGATGATCGCTGATAAGTTTTCTTACATGCAGTCAAAGCCGGTTCCTGCATATACTTTTGATGCAGAACCAAAACGTGATGCCCCAACAGTGGTAAATATTTATGGTCCGGATGCCGAAAATATTATGATTGGTTTCCGCACTTCAGGAGCAAATTCAAAAGATGCACAATTGGCTACTTTGGTTGATTATTTATTGGCCAACTCTAAAGCCGGTTTTATTGATTTAAACTTGATAAAGCAACAAAAAGTACTGGCAGCTTCTTCATCAGTTTGGATGAACAAAGATTATGGTATTCATTTTTTAACCGGTAAACCTAAACAAGGACAAACGCTTGATGAAGTGCGAAAATTATTGTTAGAGCAAATTGATAACATTAAAGCCGGTAAGTTTACCGATGAAGATTTAAAAGCCATCATCAATAACTTTAAGGTGGATCGTATTCGTAACAACGAAAGTAATGAAGGACGTGCGTCTGTTATGTTAGATGCATTTGTGGTTGATATGCCTTGGACAGAACAAGCACGTATGCTGGAAGACTTATCAAAAATTACCCGCGAAGAAATTATTAACTACGCCCACAAAGCATACACCAACGATTATGTGGTAATTAATAAAAACATTGGCGAAGATAAAGGCATTGTTAAAATAGAAAAACCAACCATTACTCCTGTTGAAGTAAACCGCAACGACATGAGTCCTTTTGTGGAGTCTATTGTTAACTCAAACCCTCCGCGTATTGCGCCTAAGTTTTTAGATTTTGATAAAGATGTAACACGCGCAACTTTAAACAAGCAAGTTCCATTATACTATGTTAAAAACAACGAAAACGGATTGTTTAGCATGTATTATGTGCTCGATATGGGTAAGTTTAATAACATTAAATTACCTATTGCTGTTCAATTGTTACAATATTTGGGTACCGATAAATACAGCAGCGAACAAATTAGTAAAGAGTTTTACAAATTGGCTTGCGATTTTAGTGTAAATGCCGGTGAAGACCAAGTGTATGTTTCGTTAAGTGGTTTGAATGAAAATTTTGAGCCTGCTTTAAAGTTATTCGAACATTTATTGGCTAACGCAAAACCAGATCAAGAGGCATTAAACCAATTGGTACAACGTACTTTAAAACAACGTAAAGATGCCAAGTTAAACAAGCAGGCTATTTTCTGGCAAGCATTGCGCAATTATGTAATTTACGGTAGCAAAAATCCTACTACATACAATTTAACTGCCGAGCAACTAAACGCATTAAAAGCAGAAGAATTGGTGGATATGATTAAGCAATTAACTTCATACCAACACAGTATTTATTATTACGGACCAATGCAGTTGGTAAATTTAAATACCATGCTTACCAAGGAACATAAAGTAGCTAAAAAATTAAAACAAGCTCCTGCACCAATTGTATTTACGCGCAACCAAACCACAACAAACAAAGTTTATTTTGTAAACTACAAAATGGTACAAGCCGAAATTTATTGGTTAAGCCGCCAAGCACAACCATACGATAGTACTGCTTACCCAATTGTAGGTATGTTTAATGAGTACTTTGGTGGCGGCATGTCATCGGTAGTATTCCAAACCATTCGCGAAAGTAAGGCATTGGCTTACTCAACATTCTCGCGTTACACCAATCCAACTAAAAAAGAAGATCCATACTACATCACAGCTTATATTGGTACACAAGCCGATAAGTTAAATGATGCAGTGCCGGCCATGCAAGAATTGTTAACCAACTTGCCAAAAGCAGAAGCCAGTTTTAATGCTGCCAAAGAAGCCATTAAGCAACAAATAGAAACCCAACGTACCAATAAAGAAGCCATTTTCTTTACGTTGATGGGCGCTAAAAAATTAGGCTTACACCACGATACCAGCAAAGATGTGTATGATAACATTGATAAATTAACCTTTGCCGACATTGAGCAGTTTTATAACAAAAACTACAAAGGCGCTACTTACCACTACATGGTAATGGGAAGCAAAGAAAAAATTAATGTAGAAGATTTGAAGAAATACGGTGAAGTGGTGGAGTTGACTTTAGAAGATATTTTCGGTTACTAATCA
>CAZRVA010000067.1:0-14111 GCA_964603255.1 uncultured Chitinophaga sp. | reverse complement strand
CGGAGAGTTTATCGATATGTTGGTTCCTGTATCCAACCCGTTGTTTACATTTACTTCATATGTTAACCGTAGTTCGTGAATATTTGCTGGTTTTTCAGGGTCGTATACGGTTTGCAAAACTTGTATGGCTTCGTTCTGAACATCAACAAAGTTTTTGGTTGGTTTGGTAGTTTCTTCCATAACTCTATTTGGCTTTCGCCTTTATTATTTTTTCAATTTATAATTATACGTAAAACAGCACTAAGCACCTTTAGTTTTATAGGCCAATGCATACAATTTCATTTGTTTAATCATGCTGGCAAAACCATTACTTCGCTGGCTGCCAATCATGCGACTCATGCCAATTTTATCAATAAAAAACAATTCGCTGTTTAAAATTTCATCAGGTGTTTGCGCGTTCCAAATGCTCCACAATAAATACACCAATCCTTTGGTAATTTCGGTATTGCTATCGGCTTCAAAATACACTTTACCATCCACAAAATTAGGGTAAACCCATACTTTACTTTGGCATCCTTTTACAATGTACTCTTCTGTTTTATGTTCATCGGGCATAGCTGGTAACTTTTTACCTAAATCCATTAAGTAAAACAAGGTGCTTTCCATGTCGCCATCAAACAGCGAAAAGTTATCTATAATTTCGTTTTGTATGTCGGTTGTTGTCACGTTTATTTATCTATTAGCAAATTTTACGATTGAACTCAATGCGTTTAATAACACATCAACCTCTTCAATAGTATTGTACAACGCAAATGAAGCTCTTACCGTTCCATCAAGCCCTAAACGTTGCATTAACGGCTGTGTGCAATGATGCCCGGTGCGAACGGCAATTCCTTTTGCATCTAGCATCATACCCACATCAAAATGGTGCATGTTGTTTACTACAAACGATTGTACCGAAACTTTATTAGCCGCAGTTCCTACTAAAGTAATTGCATTATTGTTGGTTTGATTTAGTTGATGAACACCATCCACAAAGTGTTTTAACAACATATTTTCGTGGGCAGCTATGTTTTCTTTACCTAACTCGTTTACGTAATCTAAGGCATATTTAAATGCAATTACATCGCCAATATTGGGTGTGCCCGCTTCAAACTTATAAGGAATTTCGTTGTACGTAGTTTTCTCAAACGTTACTTCTTTTATCATTTCTCCACCACCATGATAAGGCGGCATAGCATCTAATAACTCACGTTTTCCATACAAAACTCCTACACCAGTTGGGCCGTATAATTTGTGTGATGAGATGGTTAAAAAATCGCAATCTAAAGCCTGCACATCTACTTGCATGTGCGAACAAGCCTGTGCTCCATCAAGCAACACTTTTGCCCCAACAGCGTGGGCTTTTTTTATAATTTCTTCTACAGGGTTAATGGTTCCTAATGCGTTACTCACCCAAACACAAGCTACCATTTTGGTTTTGGTTGATAGCAGTTTATCAAACTCATCCATCATTAACTCTCCTGCATCGTTTATTGGTACAACTTTTAACGATGCACCTTTTTCTTCGCAAATCATTTGCCATGGCACAATATTGCTATGATGCTCCATGGTGGTAATCAATACCTCGTCATCAACATTTAAGTTTGCCCTTCCCCAAGTTTGTGCAACTAAGTTTATGCTTTCAGTTACACCCTTGGTAAAAATACACTCGGCTTCTTCATTGGCATTTATAAACTGTTGTATGGTTTTACGGGTTGCTTCAAAATATTCAGTTGATCGTGATGCTAAGGTGTGTGCAGCCCTATGAATATTGGCGTTATCGGTGTTGTAATATTTTAACAATGCATCTATAACCTGCTGCGGTTTTTGTGTGGTTGCAGCGTTATCAAAATACACCAGCGGTTTACCATTAACTTCTTGGTGAAGAATGGGAAACTGGGTGCGGATGTGTGAGATATTATTTTTTAGCACAGATTATATGTTATTATGCAAATTACACAGATTGTATTATTTAACACAGATTGTTTTTTAGTTAGTTAACATAGATTTCAGTTTGATTACGCTAATTATTCAAATTGTTTTGGGGTTAGCTAGCATAGGTTTTGTATTACTTGATGAAACGTTTGTACACTAGAGATTTTTCTCCGAAGTTGATGAGTAAACCTACTTTGTGTTTAGAGGCTTTTAGGTAGTTAATTACCTGACTATGGTTTGCTTTTGCCAAAAAATCCTGGGCTTTGAGCTCTAAAACAATGGAGTCGTACATTATGAAATCTGCACGATACCACCTTTGCATTTGATGCCCTTTGTAGGATACTTGGTAGTAAACTTCACGCTGATAAGGTATATTCAACAACTGAAATTCAATCTCTAACGCATCTTGATAAACAGCTTCCAGAAATCCATTTCCTAATTCGTTATACACATTCATACAAGCCCCAATAATTTTGTAAGTCTCCTCCTTTAAAGGAAATTTTTCATATTCACTTATCGGTTCTTCTACAATATCCATAACTGATGGTTGAAATAAAATCTGTGTTTCCTCTTCCTCTTCTCCTACAACTTCTCCTCTATCTGTTTCTCTAACAACTCCACCAACTCAGGTATTTTAATTTTTTCGGCAATGTCGTCAGCAAAAGCATTTAGTAACAATTTGCGGGCTGCATTTTCGGGTATACCTCTGCTGCGTAGATAAAACATTGGTTCTTCGTCTAACTCGCCAATTGTAGCACCATGCGTACACTTTACATCATCGGCAAAAATTTCTAATTGCGGTTTGGTGTTTACAGTTGCTTCATCGCTCAACAAAATATTCTGGTTGCGCTGATAAGCATTAGTTTTTTGAGCATCTAAATGAACCATAATTTTACCGTTAAACACAGCTGTAGATTGGTCTTTTAAAATACCTTTATACTTTTCGTCACTAAAACAATTTGGTTTTGCATGATCAACACGGGTATGGTTGTCTACAAAATCTTTGTTATCGGTAACATATAATCCATACAATAAGCTGTTGCAATTTTCACCATTCATATAAAAATGAAGGTTGTTGCGCACCATTGTTCCGTCAAGTGTTAAGGTAACGTGGTTGATGTTGGTATCTGCCTCCTGGAAAATTTGGGTAAAGTTATTTTGGTATGATTCACCCGCCTGTTGTTGAATTTTGTAATGTTCAACATGAGCATTTTTACCTGCATAAGTTTCGGTAACCACATTGGTAAAAGATGCGTTTGCACCGCAAGCATAGTAGGTTTCTATGATGGTAACAGCACTGTTTTCTTCTGCAACAATTAGATTTCGTGGCTGTGCCAAAACATTTAGGTGTGATGCATCACTAATATTAAAAATTACAACAGGATGCGCTATTGTTTTTCCTTTTGGAACGTGAACAAAAGCGCCATCACTTAACAAGGCTGTGTTTAAAGCATTCATTGCTTCACCTTCAATTTTGGCGTATTTACCAAAATGATGGTTAAAAACAGTTTGCTGACTTTTGCGAGCGGCAGCAATGCTTGAAATAACAATGCTGCTATCTTTTTCAATAACGGTTGAAAGCTCATTAACCAGTGAACCATTAACAAACACTAAAAAGTTGGCTGTTAATTTTGATTCTATTGCATTACGAAATATCTCATTAATAGTTGGATTGATTTCGCATGTACTTTCAAAAGTTTTTTCAATTATTGATTTCAGATTGGTATACTTCCACTCTTCGTGTTTTGTTGTTGGGAAGCCCAATTTCTCAAACTCGGCATAAGCTTGTTTACGCAAGTTTAAAAACTCACCTTGCTCTGCTTGCGCCTGGTATTGATTGAAATCTTTTTTAATGTTTTCTAATAACATGGTTGTATTTATAAAATACTAAACTTTAGTAATAAAGTGTATATGTATTACAAAGCGAGAACTAAGCAATTGCTCCTTGTTCAGCTTCTGTTTTAATCCAATCGTAACCTTTTGACTCTAATTCTTTGGCTAAAGAAGCATCACCACTTTTAACAATCCTTCCTTTGTACAATACATGCACAAAATCAGGTACAATGTAATCCAACAAACGTTGGTAGTGTGTAATAACTACAAACGAGCGTTCGCCATCTTTTAATTTATTTACACCGGCCGAAACCAATTTTAATGCATCAATATCAAGACCAGAGTCTGTTTCATCCATGATGGTTAACTTAGGCTCTAACATGGCCATTTGAAAAACCTCGTTACGCTTTTTCTCACCACCACTAAAACCTTCGTTTAAGCTACGGCTGGTAAGTGCTTTATCCATTTCCATCAACTCCATTTTTTCACGCATAAATTTTAAGAAAGCAGTTGCTTCCATGGGTTCTTGACCTAAATATTTGCGTTTTTCGTTGATAGCTGTCTTTAAAAAATTAGTTGTACTTACACCCGGAATTTCAACAGGGTATTGGAATGCCAAAAATACACCTTCACGTGCCCTATCCTCTGGAGACATTTCCAATAAATCTTTTCCGTTAAAACTAACTTCACCACCAGTTACTTCATAATCTGCACGGCCTGCCAATACAGAAGATAAGGTACTTTTTCCGGCACCATTTGGGCCCATTATAGCGTGAACTTCGCCTGGTTTTACTACCAAGTTAATTCCGTTAAGGATTTTCTTTCCTTCAATTTCTGCTTTTAATTCTTTAATTTCTAACATGACTTTGTTTTTATCATCACCCTACACAATTTTAAATGTGGTGTGAGGTTTTGTTTATCCAACTGATCCTTCTAATGATACTGCTAATAATTTTTGCGCTTCAACAGCAAACTCCATTGGTAATTGATTTAATACCTCGCGGCAAAAACCATTTACAATTAAACTAATGGCTTCTTCTGTACCGATACCACGCTGGTTGCAATAAAAAATTTGGTCTTCACCAATTTTGCTGGTACTTGCTTCGTGCTCAACCATAGCACTCTTGTTGTTAATTTCGATGTAAGGGAAAGTATGTGCTCCGCTTCTATCACCAATTAACATACTATCGCATTGGGTGTAATTGCGTGCTTTGTCGGCCTTTTTATTTACCTTAACTAACCCACGGTAAGTATTGTGCGATTTACCAGCCGAGATACCTTTTGAAACAATTCTACTTTTGGTGTTTTTACCAATGTGAATCATTTTGGTTCCGGTATCGGCTTGTTGCATATTGTTGGTAACGGCTACCGAGAAAAACTCGCCTACTGAATTGTCACCTTTTAAAATACAGCTTGGGTATTTCCAGGTAATTGCACTTCCGGTTTCCACCTGTGTCCAACTAATTTTTGAATTATCGCCCAAACAAATGCCACGCTTGGTTACAAAATTGTAAATTCCACCTTTACCTTCTTTATCGCCCGGATACCAGTTTTGAACGGTAGAATATTTAATCTCTGCGTTTTCAAGTGCAATTAATTCAACCACCGCAGCGTGCAATTGGTTTTCGTCACGCATAGGTGCCGTGCAACCTTCAAGGTAACTTACATAAGAACCTTCGTCTGCAATAATCAAAGTACGCTCAAATTGACCGGTATTTTCTGCGTTGATGCGGAAATAGGTAGACAATTCCATTGGGCAACGAACACCTTTAGGAATGTAAACAAACGAACCATCACTGAATACAGCTGCGTTTAAAGCTGCAAAAAAGTTATCGGTATGAGGCACAACCGAACTTAAATATTTCTTTACCAATTCAGGATGATCGTGCACCGCTTCGCTCATCGAACAAAAAATAATACCTTTTTCTTTTAACTGATCTTTGAATGTGGTAGCAATAGATACCGAATCAAAAACAGCATCAACAGCAACACCAGTAAGACGCTTTTGTTCGCTTAACGATATACCCAACTTTTCGAAAGTTTTTAGTAATTCTGGATCAACCTGATCTAAACTATCTAATTTAACTTTCTCTTTAGGAGCAGCATAGTAAATGATGTCTTGATAGTTTACAGCCGGGTACTTAAAGTTTTGCCAGTTTGGCTCACTTAAGCTTTGCCAATATTTAAAGGCTTTTAAACGATACTCCAACATCCACTCCGGCTCGTTTTTTTTAGCCGAAATAAATCGAATGGTATCTTCGGTTAAGCCCTTTGGGGCTGTTTCCATTTCTATATTGGTGGTGAATCCGTACTTGTATTCCTGACCAACCACCTGATCTATAATATCTACTTCTTCTGCCATAATGATTTGTGGTGCAAACTTAGTATTTTTTATTATTTATTTAAACTAAATCTAAACAAGATTTACTACTTTTGTGTAACAATTCAACAATAAAATAGTTCTTTTTGAGTTGTATGAATGCTAAAAATTCTCTTAAAAGTGCCATTAAACGCCCGTTTTCCAGAATTAGAAGCAACATAAACCCTATTATTGTATACCTAAAAAACTGAAACAAATGTCGTACAGAGTGCTTCTAGTTGAGGACGATCAATCTATTGGCAGCCTAATAGAGGCTGTATTTAATGGTAACGGAGCCCAAGTTACCTGGTTTAATAATGGAAAAACTGCAATAGAAAATTTCCGAAAGGGAATTTATGACATCTGTATTCTCGACTTTTCATTACCAGACATGGATGGGTTTGCGTTGAGTTCACAAATAAAAGAAATAGAAAATGTTCCGTTTTTGTTTGTTACAGCAAATCATGAGACACAAGTAAGGTATCAAGCCTTTGAAAATGGATGTGATGATTTCATTTTAAAACCATTTCAGGTAAGAGAGTTGGTGTTGCGTGTTGAAGCAATTTTACGCAGATGCAAAAAAAATGATATTCAAATTACCTACAATCAATTGCTTCCTGATGACTTTGTTTTTGATCATAACTCAAGAACTATTTCCTTTGATAACAAGTTAACGAAGCTAAGTGCTAAAGAGTCGCACATTTTAAAACTCATGCTTGATAACATTAACCAAGTGGTTAATCGCAAAACCATCATGCAAGAAGTTTGGGGTTCAACTGATACTTACACTTCAAAATGTTTAGATGTTTATCTATCAAAGCTTCGTAAAATTGTTAAAGACAATACGCCACTCGAAATACTTAATGAACACGGTATTGGCTACAAAATTATTGCGATGAAGAACCTACAGAATTAGTAGTTGCTTATCACCAATTTCTTAACCAAAATTTTATTGTTTGTAATAATACGTATGGTATAGATGCCATCGCCAAGGTTGCTAATATCAATTTCGCCCTCAGGCATCGCGTATTTATAGGTTTGCTCATGTACTAAAATTCCTTTGCTGTTGTATAGACATACACTTAACGGAAACTGTTGCGTGCCTATTGTAAAACGTAACTCATTTTTTGCCGGATTAGGCCATATGTTAATTTCATCATCTAAGATTTGTTGTTCATTTAAACTTGTATACTCCACTGCCATAAGTTTATTCAACTCATTCCAAAGTGTGGTATCAAAAGTTATAGGCACTAAACCTCCTCCATCAGCATCCTCCCCCATTCTTATGATAACAATATTTCGATCTGGCCAAACGTATATTTTCTGGTCGTTTTTACCTAAAGCCATCAACAATCCATCAGGTGCAGGCGGGCATATTTTACCGGGAAAAGTAAATGTTGTACCCGGTAGTTTGTAACTGCTTTTTCCGTTTAACCACCACAAATAACCATAAGCTAGGTTGTGTGGTTGTGATGAGTTTGTCATTTGATTAAAGTAATCACTACTTTTTAAAATGGTATCGTTTACCCAAATGCCTTTGTTTAACATCAACAATCCAAAACGTGCCATAGCCCTGGGTTTTGAATAAAACACATGGTTAACCCACAAACCAGTAATACCTGTTTTTACACTTAAGTTTTGTGTGGTAAACTGCTGAAATGTTTTGTTAGATGCAGCTGCAATCACATCATGAATAAGATGATACGGAGCGTTATGGTAATACCAAAAACTTCCTGCATCAGCTTTATATTTTAAACAAGATGGATCGGTACAATCCAAATCAGGAACTTGGTAATCCAATCCGGTTGTCATGGTTAGTTGATGTTTAATGGTAATCAAACCTTCTTTATTTGCATCACAACTACTCCAACCTGCACCCAAATATTTACTTACCGAATCATTAATGTTTAATATTCCTTGATCTTGAGCAACACCAGTTAAAAAACCTGTCAAACTTTTTCCGGCCGATGCCCAATACCATGCTGAATCTTGTGTAAAGCTATCAAAGTACTTCTCAACAACGATTTTACCATCTTTTAAAATA
The DNA here is from genome assembly GCA_964603255.1 of uncultured Chitinophaga sp. GTDB lineage: Bacteria > Bacteroidota > Bacteroidia > UKL13-3 > UKL13-3 > UBA6183. Next base: position 5,958 of record CAZRVA010000067.1, on the reverse strand, counting down.
ATAAATGCCTTGGTATTTTTCTCATCCAACAATCTGTAAAGGCTATCTATTCTGGATGTATTCCAATTTAAACTTTGCGGGGTAACAGTTTGCCAGTTACTACCTGTTAAAGGCGGAAAATATAATTGAGCAAAAACACATTTAACTCCAATAACTATAAAAAACAGCAGTAAGTATTTTTTCATAAACCTTGTATTATTTTTAGCTATGACCAACTAAACAATAATAGGTTTAAATCATGGCAATTAAAATAAGCGAGATTCTCAACATTAGAGAATCTCGCTTCTATTGTTATGAGGAGTTTGATGATTATTCTTTAGCTATTTTTTTGCGTGTAACCACTTCGCCATTTACCATTAATTCTACTACATACAAGCCTGGTTTTAAAACTTCTGTATTTAATGTTAAGTTATTTAATCCAGAGCAAATATCGCTGTCCTTTAGGGTAATTAATCTTCCGTTAATGTCGTAAAGGTTAACTGTTCCGTTTGATTTCTGGTTGGCTTCAAAAGTTACATTCAACTCATTGTTTACCGGGTTTGGATATAAACTAATTGCATTCTGGTTGGCAATAACATCCAATACTCCGGTTGACATAGTTGGAGATGATATGCGGTAATTTCTCCAGAACTGACCACGAATTTCACCATTCGGAAAATTAGCAGTATGAATGTTTACATAAATACTATCGCCCCTGCGTAATGGTAACGATTGAGCATTGTTAAAACCATTTTTCCAGTATCCATAAAAACCATTGTTGGTTGGCATATTTAAATCATAAACTACACCGCCATTTTCTCCTTTAACACCTTTGTGTAAATGAGCTGCAGTTACATCAGACGATAAGTTATCAAACGCAATCATGTAGTGTAAATTCATGCGGTCTCTATCGTACGTTAATAAACCGCTACCCATGCCCATGCTGTTGTTGTTATTTTGTTTTCCATCTAACTCAGCAATAAAACCTTCACGAGCTAACCTAAATACTTGTCCGCGTATTTCGCCATTAGGGTTACTATCGGTATGAATAACAAAATATAAATTACCATACAACAATTGTGTAAGCATAGCCGATGTAAGCGGTTGCATTGCATCGTACTTGGTCCACATACCCATAATAAAATTTGCACCAACAGTTAACTCTTTAACCACACCACCACTTTGTGTAGGCTCACCCATGTGAAAATGTGCTGCGTTTGGCATACTTGTTAATTGGTTGTAAAAAACCTGATAGCGCAAGGTATCCATAGTATTATTCAACCATAACGTTGATACACCATAACCCATTGATGGCTTACTTAATGTGCCTCCACCAGCTGTTATAGCGTTTGTGCTCAACCACGAATCAAAACGTAAAGTTTTTGTGGTACGTACCTGTCCACGAATCTCACCATTTGGAAAAGCTGCGGTATGAAGATTTAAATAAATGCTGTCATTCATCAAGGCAGCCATTAGGTTAGTCCAATCCATTGGTGATATGCTAACACCACCTAACAAGCCCTTACCATCAGCAGTTACCAGAGTAGCTACATCTAAGGCTACGCCACCACTTTGACCTTCTTTACCAAAATGCAAATGAGCAGATTCAATATTATTACCTAAAGTAGTTACTACTCTTACTGATGCGGTATCTCCCATCAAACCAAAATTTATAGCAGCCAAACCATTGGCCATAGAGTTGGTTGATGCTTGCATACCATCTAATTTGGCTTCAAAACCCCAATCAGATTCTAATTTTACAAAGCCTAAAATTTCAACAGCAGGGTTATTTTGAGAGTGTACTGCTACGTACAAATTACCTGCTATAAAATCACCCAACATTTCTTTTAGTTGATTTCCGGTAATAAAACTTCTAACCGTGTTACCACTTACCTTACCATCAAAATCAATTACCACATTGCCACCTGTACGTTGGTTATGTATATGATACCCGGTTAAAGTGCTGGATAGCTTTGCAAAACTTGTAGTAAAATACATAGTATCTTGGGTTGAATTAAGCATAAATGCTGCTACACCATTGGCCATGGTATTTACACCGGGTGCCGCTTGCAGTCTTGCCGAAAAGGTTAACCTATCGGCCAAGTGATCGGCTTGAGCAGTGAAGGATGTTGCTAATGCAGCTAACAATCCTGCCATAAATTTTGTAGACTTTTTCATGTTGTTTTATTTTAGTTGTGTGTTGCATGCATTTACGCAAAAAGTTTAAGCACGGTTTTATCTCAATTAAAATTTTATAAGATTTACTTGTAAAACATCTGTTTATTCATGTTTTCAATCTGATGAAATTGTATACTTGCATCAACTCAAGAACAAAAAATTGAATAACACAAAACTGGTTGATGTAATTATTGTTGGTGCAGGACCTGCCGGCTCAACTTGTGCCATAACACTAAAAAACAGTGGACTTAAAGTGGCTTTGCTTGATAAGGCCTCTTTTCCGCGTGATAAAATTTGTGGAGATGCAGTTAGCTCTGTTGCCAAACGCATTTTACGTCAGATAGATCCGAAACTGGAAACCGACTTGCTTGATTTTGCGCCAAAAACCAATATCACCCAGGCCAAATTATATAGCCCGAACTTTAAAAGTTTATCTTTCTCATTTTCTAAAACGGGTCATTGTATTAGAAGGCAAGATTTTGACAACTGGTTATTTAACATCGCCAAACAAAATCCCGATAACGAAATCATACAAAACTGTAAAGTAAAAGACGTAAAAACTTATGATGATTTTGCAGAGGTTTTACTTGATGATGGAACAACCATTAAAGGAAAAGTAATTGTAGGTTGTGATGGCGCACACAGCGTTGTTGCCAAAAAACTAAACAACTTTAAAGTAGACCGTAAACATTACAGTGGCGCGGTACGACAATACTACCGTAACATAAAAGGATTGGAAGGAAATGCATTGGAGGTTTACTTTTTAAAAGGTTATTTACCAGGATATTTTTGGATTTTTCCTCTGAGTAACAATGAAGCCAATGTTGGTTTTGGTATGTTAAGTGATACCATTGCTAAAAATAAAATTGATTTAAAAGAAAGCTTAAACGAAATAATCAACAACATACCGGAAGTGCACGAACGCTTTAAAGATGCCACAGCTTTGGAAGATGTTAAAGGTTTTGGCCTGCCATTGGGTTCAAAAAAATACAACATAAGTGGACATAGGTTTATGCTTTGTGGTGATGCAGCTTCATTGATAGATCCATTTAGTGGTGAAGGTATTGAAACCGCCATGGAGAGCGGCAAGTTTGCTGCCGAACAAATTTTAAAAAGTTTTGCCCAAAATGATTTTAGTGCAAACACGCTAAAAGCCTATGACGAGCGTGTGTACAAAAAAATGTGGGGAAATTTTAAAAACCATTATTACTTGCAACGGTTATTAAGCGACAGGGTTGGCTTGATTAACACCCTAATTAATATTGGAAACATACCTTGGGTGAATAAAAAAATTACTAAATTGTTTTATTAACCTTTGGAATAAACAAACTATACCATCATGACATTTAAAATATATACCAAAACCGGAGACAAAGGAGAAACATCGTTAATAGGTGGCGTGCGCGTACCAAAGTTTCATTTACGCATAGAGAGTTATGGTACTGTTGATGAACTAAACAGTTACTTGGGGTTAATTATTGATGGATTGAATAACAAAGAAACCTCAAAAGTTTTATACGAGATACAAGACCGCCTGTTTACCATTGGTTCTGTTTTGGCAAGTGATCCGGTGAAATCTAAAATGAAAATACCTGACGTGCACGAGCAAGACATTGAATTGCTTGAAAACGAAATGGACCGCATGGATGCTGATTTACCGGAGTTGAAAAACTTTATTCTTCCGGGTGGAAACATTGTTGCCTCGCATTGCCATGTTGCACGTTGTATATGCCGCAGGGCCGAGCGTATTGTTGTTCATCTTTCCTCAGAAACCGAAGTACCAGAAATTATTGTAAGATATTTAAATAGACTAAGTGATTACTTATTTATTTTATCGCGTAAAATTGTGCACGATGCAAAAGGAACAGAAACGGTTTGGAAACCCAGAATTTAATTAATTAGCTTTCTTACCAAAACTCCTGTTAACCAACCAAACGCCTGCAATGGTTAAAATAACTGCTATTGCAATTGATAAATTTAATTTTTCATCAAGCCAAAGCCATCCTAAAACAACGGCCACAATGGTATTTATGTATGCGTAAGTACTAACAATGGTTGCCGGCAGTGCTTTTAAAACGTACATGTAACTGCCGTAACCCAATAAACTACCAAATACAACCAAGTACAATACGGCATTTATGCCTTCTTGGGTGGGTGAAAAATTTTGCCACTCGCCCATTGCTGAGCCCAAAAACAATAAAATTGTACCTGCACTTATCATTTGCAAACCTGCACCATACAGTGGGTTTAGTCCGGTAATTTTATTCTTGTTGTATATACTACCTAACCCCCAACCCGAGATGGCTATTAAAATAAAAATGATACCCAACACATAATCGGGGTTGGCTAGTTCTGATAAGTTATCTCTGAAAATAATGATTTGTGCCACCAAACAAGCTGCAATACCAATCCAAGCAATTGGCTTTAATGGTTCTTTGGTTGCTCCAAACAAAGCATTAAACGTAATAATACTAAGGGGAGTAAGTGCGCAAATTAAAGCAGCTAAGCCACTACTAATGTGCATTTCGGCCCAGGTAACCAAACCATTACCTATAACTAACATTAAAATACCATTGATAATGTATACCTTAAATTGGCTCCAACTTGGTAATGGATTTCTCTTTAGTAAAAAGAAACTACAAATAATTAAGCCACCAACCGCATGACGCATTCCGGCCATAATAAAAGGCGGAAAACTTTGTACACCAATACGTATGGCCAAAAAAGTAGTACCCCAAAAGAAGGCTACACCTGCATAGGCAAGCCATGCTTTTACGTTTGCATTCATTGCACAACAATAGCTATTTTATGCTATTGTATGGTTACTTAATTGTGCAATAAGTTTGTTAAAGTATGCAACACTATGTTGTAATCTGCTACCATACCAACTAAACAATTCACCATCAACCAAAACTATCTTTGCACTTGGGCAAATGGTATGTAACTCATCCATGTGTTTTTCTTTAAATGGATAAGGTTCGCTTGAAAGGAATATGAAATCAGGGCACAACGTTGCAATATCATTTGAGGTTAACTCAGGATACCTTCCCATCTTGTCTGTTGTGGCGTTAACCAATCCCATTGAGCTAAGCATTTCATTAATAAAGTTGTCAACTCCGGCACACATCCATGGTTTACGCCAAATTAAATACAGCACTTTTTTACCTGCTACACCATTGTTTGGTACATCCTCCAAACTACCAAAAGAACTTTGGATATTTTTGGTGATTGCAGCGGCCTCATTGGTTTTGTTTACCAATTGACCCACTTTATGTACCATGTCAATTGCATCATCCAGGTTTTTGATATCGCTGATCCAAACCGGATACTTCTCCATCAAAGCCTCAATTTGCGCTTTGTCGTTTTCTTCTTTGTTGGCAATAATCAAATCGGGCTCAAGTGCATCTACCCTGTCTAATTTAACATTTTTTGTACCACCAACTACAGGTTTTACTTTACGCATTTCCTGTGGATGAATACAAAATAACGTTTGACCAACTACCTCATCACTCAAACCTAAATCGTATAAGAGCTCGGTTTGAGAGGGCACAAGAGAAATAATTCGCTTGGGTTGATTGGGAACAGTAACTATTCTTCCTAATTGATCTGTAATGTTTTTGGTTGATAATGAAGCCATCAAAGTGGGTTGATTATTGGGCAAACTTGCTTTTAAACAATTAAATTGTTGTCTCAAAAATATGATAAAATTAATATGCCTATTCTTTTACCCGTAAAATTTTAGTTTATTTGAAAAAAAACTCACAAAATGGAACAAAAATCGGGTTGGCCAATAGCCTTAAA
>CAZRVA010000066.1:0-14228 GCA_964603255.1 uncultured Chitinophaga sp. | reverse complement strand
GCAGATGCCGCTACTGCTGAAGTTGATTTTATTTTACAGAAAGACAATAAGGTATTTCCGATTGAAGTAAAAGCAGAAGAAAACTTAAAGGCTAAAAGTTTGAAAGTGTTTGAAGAAAAGTACAACACCGGAAATGCCATTAGGTTATCAATGAGTATGCACCGTAAAGAAAATTGGCTCGAAAACATTCCGTTGTATGCTGTTTTTACTTTGTAACGCACCAAACCCAATTAACCTATCAACCAATAACTAGTTACCCAACAACTAATCAACCCAAATTATTACCTTGCAGCATGCCTAAAAATAAAAACGCATTTATTCGTTATCGCATTATTGATGGTGCTTTACGTAACAAACATAAACGTTATCCTTCTAAACAAGATTTGATAGAAGCTTGTCAGGGTTTGGGTAGTGTAAGTGCGCGTACCATTGATAGTGATATTTACGACATGAAATTTGATGAAGAGTTGGCTTATTTTGCTCCCATTGAATATGATAGAAAATTAAGAGGTTATTATTACACCGATGCCAATTACAGCATTAATAATTTGCCACTTAAGCAGGAGGATTTATATGCCCTTGAGTTTGCATGCTCGTTGCTCAAGCAATTTGAGGGCATTGGGCCAATACAACAATTTATGCAATCTGTAGAGAAGATTGAAGATTATGTGAACTTGCGTAACGTATATGGTAACGATGATTTTTTGCAGTTGATTGAAACAGAAAAAAGTTTAAGCCAAAAAGGTAATGAATTTTTAAGTCCACTTTTACTAAGCATTAAAGAGCAACAAGCCGTAATGATGCATTACCAGGGGTTCGGACATATTGAAGTAAAACACTATCAGTTGCACCCTTATGTTTTAAAAGAGTACCGCAACCGGTGGTATGTTACCGGAAAGTTGGTTGATAAAAATAGGATTCAGACATTTGCATTAGAGCGCATCAAACAAATTATACCTACCACATCCAATTTTACACGAGATGCCAATTTTAAACCGGCAGAGTATTTTAAACACTCCTTCGGTATTTCGGTACACGATTACGAATCGCAATTGGTAACCTTGAGTTTTAGTCCAACCGAGGCTCCTTATATTAAAAGTCAACCTTTACATCAAACCCAACAAATATTGGTTGATGATGAACAAGAATTTAAAATTACGTTGGATGTAATTCCTTCTTATGAATTAAAGTCACAAATACTGAGTTATGGCGATAAAGTAAAGGTAGTTGCCCCGGAAACGCTGAAGAAAGAATTGAAAGAAATCTTGCAAAAGGCGTATCAGAATTACTGATATATTCCATGTTTATGGGATTAACCATAATTTATTGCGGTAATACCACATATTTTCCTATTTTTGCACGGCAAATAATAAAAGGTATTGTTTGCCATGATTAACGACAAGTCAAAGTTTTACGGTGAAGGATTAACATTTGATGATGTTTTATTGCTTCCCGCTTTCTCAGAAGTGCTTCCGCGCGAAGTAAGTACAGTAACCCAATTAACACGTAATATTAAAATCAATGTTCCGATTTTATCGGCAGCAATGGATACCGTAACCGAATACCAAATGGCTATTGCCATGGCACAATCGGGCGGAATTGGTATGTTACACAAAAACATGAGCATTGAACGCCAAGCTGAGGAAGTGCGCAAAGTAAAACGCAGCGAAAGCGGTATGATTATGGACCCGGTTACTTTACCTACCACAGCTACCTTAAAAGAAGCTCATAAAATTATGAGCGAAAATAAAATTGGTGGAATTCCGATTGTAGACGACAACTATAAATTGATGGGTATTTTAACCAACCGCGATTTAAGGTTTGAAAAACAATTGAGTAAAAAAGTAACTGAGGTTATGACCAAAGAAAATTTGGTTACCGCACCTCAAGGTACTGATTTCAAAAAAGCAGAATCGATTTTACAGAAATACAAAATTGAAAAATTACCGGTAGTTGATAAAAAAGGCAAATTAATTGGCTTGATTACTTACCGCGATATTTTAAAAGTAAAAGATAATCCTAATGCTTGTAAAGATAAACATGGAAGGTTGTTGGTTGGTGCAGCAGTTGGTGTAACACCTGAAACACAAGATCGTATTGCAGCATTGGTAAAAGCAGGAGTAGATGTTGTTACCATCGATACTGCACATGGCCATAGTGCTTTTGTGTTAAACGAGATTAAACGTTTACGCAAACTATTCCCTGATCTTGATATCATTGCGGGTAACGTAGCAACTGGAGATGGTGCAAAAGCATTGGTAAAAGCTGGTGTTGATGCAGTTAAAGTTGGTGTTGGTCCGGGTTCTATTTGTACCACACGTATTATTGCAGGTATCGGTATGCCTCAATTATCTGCGGTGTATGATGCTGCTAAAGCCATCAAAGCAAGTGGAGTTCCTGTAATAGCTGATGGTGGAATACGCTACAGTGGTGATATAGTAAAAGCATTGGCAGCAGGAGCCAGTACGGTAATGAGTGGTGGTATTTTTGCCGGTACAGAAGAGTCTCCTGGAGAAACCATTATTTACGAAGGACGTAAGTTTAAATCGTACCGCGGTATGGGCAGTATTGAGGCCATGAAAGAAGGTAGTAAAGACCGCTATTTCCAAGATGCAGAAGAAGAAATTGCTAAGTTAGTGCCGGAAGGTATTGTGGGTATGGTGGCATATAAAGGCAGTTTGAAAGATGTAATTTATCAATACGTGGGTGGTTTACGTGCAGGTATGGGATACGTTGGTGCCAAAAACATAAAAGAATTACAAAAAGCTAAGTTTGTGAAAATAACCGGTGCAGGTGCTAAAGAAAGCCATGCACACGATATTACCATTACCAAAGAAGCTCCTAACTACAGCAAAAAATAGTTTTCGTTGTAATGCATAAAAAAAAGCCGATTTAACCACTGTTAAATCGGCTTTTTGATTATTTGATAGTTGTTATTACAATTTAATGTTTAAGTAATTAGCTACAACATACGATGGAATAGCAAAACTAACACCTTCAGTTGAGAAACCTACTAACTTAGAAGTTACAATTCCATGTAAGTTTCCTTGTTTATCAAACAAAGGACCCCCACTGTTACCCGAGTTCACACTCATGTTAAGTTGTAATAAGTTATTGTTATTTGCTTTACGCTCATTTGATAAGATGCCCAAACTAACTGATTGGCCAAGTTCAATCGACTTGGGAGTACCCACAGCATAAACCTCCATCAAACGTTTAAATGTTTTTTCAGAACTTAAGTTAAATGCTTTTTCAAAAACGGCCTCAACTTTTAGTAGGGCTACATCACGCATTTTGTTGTGTCTTACTACTTGTGCTTTTACCTCTTCACCATTAGACAAGATTACGGTAAACTCGGTTGGTTTGTTTTCGTATTCCCCGGCAATAACATGGTAGTTTGTTAAAATATAACCATCATTACTAATAGCAAAACCTGACCCATGTCCTTTGTCTTTACGTTTAATAATTACGGAAGCTGAAGTGGCTCCATCTGCATCAGTTACAATGTTTTTAGGTTTGTTGATTGCTAGTGGTGCATCAGAGATGCTGTAATTAGAATCAATCTTCAAATACTTTTTGGTTTTGGGGTTATTCAAAAATGCTTGTAATGATCTGTCAACAGCATCTTCAAACATCAAGTCCTCTTGGTTTGTAGCCAAGTTGCCCGAGCTCACGTTATTAACTACTGAATCAATTTTCTCGCCATAGTTATTTTTGATGTACCAAGTAATGTTAAGTCTTGCTTTAATGTATTTGCCTTCAACGTTAAAGGCAGATCCACCGGTAATCAAACCTTCCAACTCAATGTTATTGTTGTTGTCTAAAAATACCTTGTTAATCGTGTCAATATAACCAGTTTGGGTTAATATTTTGTATACCGCATAAGAAAATTTGGTGTCTTCTTTAATACTTAAATCTTGCTCATTTAACTGCTTCTTTTCTTTGTTTTTTGATTTTTTGTTTTGAGCTTCATCTGCTTGTTTTTGGATATTCAATTTTTTTTCTTTTTCTGCCTTATCCATTGCCGATTCAATATTCGCACTATGGTTAATGTAGTAATCAACTAAATCTTTGTTTTTATTTTTGATATCCAATTTAATGCCATCTAGTTGTATGTATTTTTCATCAGCTGTTCTGGTAGCCAATTTCGGCAAAACTTTAAAATAATTTACTTTGGGGTAACCGTACATTTTGGGCATGACCATTTCAACAAATCCTATTCCGTATAATGGAAAATCGATAATGCAAAAGGGTAGTGCCCACCATTGATATTTATTTGCGATTATCATTTCATATTGGGTAGGATAACCTTCTGTTTTTAGCACAACAGCTTTCGATCCATTCTTTACAATTTTGGTTGTCGCACTTCCAACGCCTTGTTCCTCATTATTAACGTATATTGACGTACTATCGTTGTTTGTTTTAAAACTTATTTTTTGTTTTTTAGGAACTAAAATCATGGCACAACTGCTTAGTTGTATTATAACTACTAGCACAGCCAAGGTTTTTAATAAAAGACTAAAATTTGTAATTTGTTTCTTCATGTTGGATTTTTGAGATGATAATAATTGTTAATTATTTTGACATTTTTTCTAAAAAACTGCCATTATAATTAATGCAGTAAATTTATTTCACTTGTTAACTTTACTGTTTTGATTTGTAGTTTTTTATGTTTTATTGTCTTAGGTTAAGGTACTCAGCTACTCTGTACGTTGGTATTGCAAAACTTACTCCTTCGGTGTTAGTCCCAACTAATTTAGAGGTTACAATACCATGCAATACGCCTTGCTGATCAAACAATGGTCCACCACTATTACCCGAGTTTACACTCATGTTTAACTGTAATAAATTTCTGTTATTGGTATTGCGCTCATTTGATAAAATTCCTAAACTTACAGATTGGCCTAACTCAATTGATTTTGGCGTCCCAACTGTATACACATTCATCAATCGTTTAAAGGTTTTCTCGCTGCGCAAGTCAAAAGCTTTTTCAAATGTGGCATCTACTTTTAATAAAGCCACATCGCGCATTTTGTTGAATCTAACCACTTGTGCTTTTACTTCTTCTCCATTAGATAGTATTACCGTAAATTCAGCTTGTTTGTTGGCATATTCACCCGCTATTACATGGTAATTGGTTAAAATATAACCATCGTTACTAATCGCAAAACCAGAACCATGTCCTTTATCTTTTCGCTTTATAATAACAGAGGCAAGTGTTGCATCGCTGGCATCGGTTACCAAATTTTTAGGTTTGGCAATAGCAAGTTGTGCATCCGCAATGTTTAAATTGGTATCAATTTTCGCATACTCTTTAAATTCATCACTTCTTAATAAGTCTTGTAAGGCTTGATTAACAATGTCTTCATGTATTGCAGCCGAGTTAAACGAACTTACATATCGTTGAGCGGTGAATGCACCCGACATGCTTTCTAAGGTTATTGAATCTAATCTTTCGCCATATGTGTTTTTTAGATACCAAGTGGTGTTCACTTTCTTTTTAAGTAAAGAGAACAATTTTGAATTTGTAGTAAAATAATACTCAGAAGAAGAGTTGAGGTAAGGTTCTATTACAATGGTGTTGTTGTTGTCAAGAAATACCTCGCTAATGGTATCAACAAAGCCGGTTTCTGCTAATTTTTTATATAATACATTGGCCAAGAAATCATTCTTTTGAATTTGTGGTTCTTCTTTTTCTAATTTCTTTTTAGGTGCATTTTTGTCTTTTACTACAACTATCGAGGCTTGCTTTTTTGCATTATCTCTGTCAACTTTAGCAATATTCTCTTCAATTGTTTTATTAAAATTAAAGGTCTCGTAATTTTTATCCGAGTTTTTGTATTTGATTTTTAAACCATCAATATCTATGTATTTTTCGTCTTTGTTGCGTTTAACCAATGCAGGATTTAGTTTCATCTCATTGTTTTTTTGATAAGAGTAACGCTTATCCATACTACCTAATTCGGCAGCTGTAATAAAACCAAAGCCTAATGGAATGTCTATAATAGCAAAGGGTATCATCCATGTAGCATACTTATTGGCCAGTAAAATTTCGTGTTGTGTATTGTATCCTGGTGTTTTTAAAACTACGCTATGGAAACCTGTTTTTTTAATTTTTACTTTTTGGGCACTTCCAACGCCTTGCTCTTCTCCGTTAACATATATGGAAGTGCTGTCGTTGTCAACTTTAATGTTTACTTTTTGTTTACTTGGAACTGCAATGATTGCACAACCTGGTAAAAACAATGATAGGTAAACGAATGCGTGTTTTTTTAATGATTTTTTGAGCGAACTTAAAGGCATAACTTGGTGTTGTTTGTAACGAATAAAGTGTTTATTTGTTAAACATACAAAAATAAATGAAGCTGCCTCGCAAATACATTGCGAAGTGAAGATTTAACTTTGAACCCGATTATGAGCACAGATTACAACCAATTATTTCAACAAGAGTTTACCAAACTTAATCCCGAGCAACAAGCGGCTGTTACCACCACAGAAGGTCCGGTGTTGGTTATTGCTGGCCCTGGCACCGGTAAAACACAAATTTTGGCCGCACGTATTGCCAACATCATCAGCATTGCCGATAACAAAGCTGAAGATGTATTGTGTTTAACATACACCGATGCGGGCGCTATTGCCATGCGTAAACGTTTGTTACAATTTATTGGTCCTGATGCTTACAAGGTTGAAGTGCAAACTTTCCATGCGTTTTGTAACATGGTTATTCAAGAAAACCTCGACCATTTTGGGTTACGTGGATTGGATGCCATAAGTGAGTTAGAACAAATAGAATTTGTACATCAAATCATAGATGGTTTTCCTAAAAATCATCCACTAAAAAGATACACAGGCGATGTGTATTACGAAACCAAAAAGTTATTGGGTTTGTACGAGCAAATGAAACGCGAAAACTGGTCGGCTGCCTACTTACACCAACAAGTGGATTTGTATTTGGAAGACATTAAAACACGTGACGAATACATTTATAAAAAAACAACTAAATACGGCAAGGCTGGGGAATTAAAACAAAAAGTATATGATGCTGAAGTAAACCGTATGGTTCAATTAAAAGCCGCTGCAGATACATTTGATACGTATCAAAACTTACTAAAAAAACACGGTCGATATGATTTTGCCGATATGATTTTATGGGTGATTGATGCGTTTAAACAAAAGCCCGATATGTTAAGTCAGTACCAAGAAAAGTACCAGTATTTTTTAGTAGATGAATACCAAGATACAAGTGGTGCGCAAAATGAAGTATTGCAATTGTTGATTCAATATTGGGATAGCCCAAATGTATTTTGTGTAGGCGATGACGACCAATCTATTTACAGATTTCAAGGTGCTAACGTGGAGAATATTCAGCACTTTAAAAAAGTGTATCAACCACAGGGATTAACAGAAATCTCTTTGGTAGAAAACTACCGCAGTACACAGTACATTTTAGATGCAGCTAAAGCGTTAATCAGTAACAATAAAGTAAGGCTCGACCCAAATAAAACTTTGGTAGCAAAAAATGCAACATTAGCTAACCTTGCTATCAAACCAACTTTAACAGAGTATTACAATTTGGCACACGAAGCAGTTGGTATAGCACAACAAATTGAACGCTTAAAACAACAAGGAGTTAAACTTAGCGAGATTGCCGTAATATACCGCAAACATGCCCAAGCAGAAGATATTATTAAATACCTTCAAGCCAAAAGCATTGGTGTAAATGCAAAAAAGAAAGTGGATATTTTGCATGAGCCATTGATTAAAAAAATTGTACAAATGTTGCGGTATGTATCGGCCGAAAACTATAAAGCCAATACCGGTGAAGCGTATATTTATGAGTTGTTGCATTTCGATTTTTTCAAAATTCCTCCAATTGAAATTGCACGTATATCGGTAAATGTTTCGAGCAAAAATTTTAGTGAACGTAAAACAACTTGGCGCGAGGAAATAAGAAATGCTATTCATAAAAAGCCAACTGATTTATTTACACAAGAACTGCAACAAGGTAAAGAACTAGCCTATGCATCAAAAGTAATTGAGGGTTGGATTCGTGATGGACTAAACTTAACCACGCAGCAATTAATTGAGCGTATTATAAACGAAAGTGGTTTGTTGGCGCAATGTTTAACCGGTGCAGATAAACGTTGGAACATGCAGTTGTTGCATACTTTTTTTGATTTTGTAAAAAGTGAGTGTAGTCGTAAACCTAAAACTACAATTAAGCAATTACTAGAAACCATAGATTTGATGATGAGCCAGAAAGTGGCGTTACCTGCCCAGCTCATTGCATTTGCAGAAGATGGTGTAAACTTCCTCACAGCACATTCATCAAAAGGATTAGAGTTTGAATATGTGTTTATGATGGGTTGTACCACCAAAGCATGGGAAAAATCAAGCAATAATTTTGATTTTAAATTACCTGATAACATTTTTACTGTTTCAGAAAATGTGGTTGGCGAAGATGAAGATGCAGAAAGTCGTAGGTTGTTTTATGTGGGTATGACACGTGCAAAACGTGAGTTACACATGAGTTACGCAAAGTTTGATAACAATGGAATGGACTTGGAAAAAAGCAGGTTTGTGGCCGAATTAGAAACACATGCAAAACTACAACCACAGTTTATATCATTACCGGATGAACAGTTGATTGATTTTACGTTACATGTTTTACAAAATCAAAAAGCACAAGCTCCGGCAAGTTTATTTGATAACGAGTTTGTAGATGAATTGCTCCAGAAATACTCTTTAAGTGTTACACATTTAAACAATTATTTAAAATGTCCTACGGCTTTTTATTTTAATAATTTAATTCGTGTACCTGCTCCATTAAGTGCAGCCATGACCTTTGGTAGCGCAGTACATTACGCTTTAGAAATGTTATTTAGAAACATGAATGCCCATGCCGAAAAACAATTTGCCGGGGTGGAGGATTTTATGAAAGATTTTAAATGGTACATGCGTAGGTTTGAAGATGCATTTACCGAAACTGAATACAAACGCAGGATAGAATATGGTGATGAAATATTACCTAAGTTTTATGATAAATACATTGGTCAGTGGAATAAAATAACCAGCATTGAGCGCAGTTACCGCAATGTGGTAATGGATGGTGTACCATTAAACGGTAAGTTAGATAAAATTGAATTTGATGGCAACAACGTAAATGTAGTTGATTATAAAACGGGTCAGTTTGAACGTGCCAAAACAAAATTTGGTCCGCCAAACATAGAGCGTGTAGAAAAAGCAAAAGCCGAGGACAAAGATGTAAAATTTGAAGATGAATTTGGTGGCGATTATTGGCGTCAGGCGGTGTTTTATAAAATTTTGATTGATGCTGATCAAAATACAACCTGGCAAATGCAAAGTGCCGAGTTTGATTTTGTGGAGCCGGATAAAGCCACGGGAGAATACATCAAACAGCGAGTAGTTATTACCAATGATGATGTAGAAATTGTGAAGCAACAAATTACATCTACCTACACCAAAATAAAATCCAAAGATTTTAGTAATGGCTGTGGTAAAGAAGAATGTACTTGGTGCGATTTTGTGAATACGTACTACAGCAACCGCACACCTGTAATAGCAGGTTTACTAGATGTTAATGAAAACGAACTTTAAGCTAGAAAATCGGTAAAATCTCTTTTCAGTTCTACGAACAAATCAAAAAAGATAGCTACATCATTTCTCAACCTGAGGTGAATTCGGCTTACTTTATCTCTAAGTGCCGGGGTAGGATAGACCTGTAATTTTTGAATGTCGTTTTCGTGTTGTTTAACATCGTGTCTCAGGATGTCGATGACTTCACGTTGACGAATAAAACGATTTTGGAAGCGTTCTACATTTGCTGCAAAATCTTTTTTGTAAAAGGTAGGCATAAAATCGCCTAGTTGTTGTTGCATGTGGGCTAATTCTGATTTGTAAAAATCAATTTCATTGAGCCATTGCTTGTACTCCACATCGTGGGATACTTTTACTGCTGTTGTTGCCATAGCGATAGATAATTATAGTTAGGGGAAATGAAGGTAAAAACATAAGTTGTTAAAAACAAGTATTTTATGTTAAATTTTATGTTTGGTGGAAAAAGTTAACGGGCTGATAAACCGTAAATTGATAAATATCCTGTGTATGGGGGCGTAATTCTTATATTTTTGCGCCACTTAATAAAAAATCACACATGGAATTTAGAATTGAACACGACACTATGGGCGAGGTAAAAGTACCTGCCGACAAGTACTGGGGAGCGCAAACAGAACGTTCGCGCAATAATTTTAAAATTGGTCCTGAGGCTAGCATGCCAAAAGAAGTGATACATGCTTTTGCCTATTTAAAGAAGGCCGCAGCGCATGCCAACTGCGAGTTAGGTGTATTACCTGCCGAAAAGCGTGATTTGATTAGTACCGTTTGTGATGAAATTTTAACCGGAAAATTGGACGGAGAGTTTCCATTGGTAATTTGGCAAACTGGAAGTGGAACACAAAGTAACATGAATGCCAACGAGGTAATTGCTTACCGTGCGCATGTTCTTAATGGTGGTAAATTAACTGATGATGTTAAAGTATTACACCCGAATGATGATGTAAATAAATCTCAATCTTCAAACGATACATACCCAACTGCAATGCACATTGCTGCATACAAAATGGTGGTTGAAACTACAATTCCCGGTATCATGAAATTGCGCAACACTTTAGCCAAAAAAGCTGAAGCATTTAAAGATATCGTAAAAACCGGTCGTACGCACTTTATGGATGCTACACCTTTAACTTTAGGCCAGGAGTTTGGTGGTTACGTACAACAATTGGATAATGGTGTACGTGCGTTAAACAATGCCTTAGAAATGGTTAAGGAATTAGCATTAGGAGGTACTGCAGTAGGTACTGGATTAAATGCACCCAAAGGTTATGATGTTTTAGTAGCTAAAAAAATTGCTGAGTTTACAGGTCATCCGTTTGTAACTGCACCAAATAAATTTGAAGCATTAGCGGCACACGATGCCATGGTTGAATTGAGTGGCGCGTTAAAACGTGTTGCAGTTAGTGCCATGAAAATTGCCAATGATATTCGTATGTTATCATCTGGTCCGCGTAGTGGTATTGGCGAAATCATTATTCCTGATAACGAACCGGGTTCATCAATTATGCCGGGTAAAGTTAATCCAACTCAACCAGAAGCATTAACAATGGTTGCTGCACAAGTAATGGGTAATGATGTAGCTGTCTCAATTGGTGGTAGCAATGGTCATTTTGAGTTAAACGTATTTAAGCCATTAATTGCAGCTAACGTGTTACAAAGTGCTCGTTTAATTGGTGATGCCTGTGTTAGCTTTAATGATAAATGTGCCGAAGGCATAGAACCAAACAATGATATTATTAAACGCCATTTAGAAAACAGCTTAATGTTGGTAACTGCACTAAACCCACACATTGGTTACGAAAAAGCAGCTAAAATTGCCAAGACAGCACATAAAGAAAACAAAACTTTACGCGAGGCAGCCATACAATTAGGTTATTTAACCAACGAGCAATTTGATGCTTGGGTTAAACCAGAAAACATGGTTGGCAATTTGTAAATCAACTGATTTATTTCAACTTAAACGATAAACGCGAGCTACCCTTGGGTAGCCCGCGTTATTTTATTATAATTGCCATTCATGCACATGTTCGACCCAATTTGGAAAGGTATTGTAACCGGCTTGTTATTTACACTAACATTCGGAACGGTATTTTTTTCTCTGATTCAAACCAGTATAAAACGCGGATTTAACAAAGCGCTTTATATTGCATTGGGCGTATTGGTTAGCGATGCATTTTTTGTTGCTGTATCACTTTGGGGAACATCATTTATTGCCGATGAAATGCACAAATACGATATGCAAATTCGTATTGTTGGTTTTGTTTTTTTAGTGGTGCTTGGTATTCGCTCCATTATTAAAAAAGAAGTAGATCATACTAACGATGCTGCTCCAACCGAACGCAAAGGAATTTTGTATTTTATAAAGGGGGCCATGTTAAATAGTATCAACCCTATGGTACTAATTAGTTGGATGGGGGTGGTAACTTATGTAGAAACGGTAATTAAATTCGATTACAACAACACCTTGTTTTATTTTATGGTAGTATTAGCTACAATGCTCACAACAATGATTGGCATAATTTACTTTGCCGGAAAATTACGCCATGTTCTCTCAGCGAAAAATATGCACCGTTTAAACGTTTTTAGTGGAATTATTTTTCTTGTATTTGCTTTGGTGATACTTTGGCCGGTGACTGGCTTGGGTAGTTTTTAGGGCTTGGTTAATCTTGTTTCTCACAGAATACTCAGACTTACATAGAAATTTGCTACGCAAAGTTTAGTTGGAGAAAACCGTCAGACGCATTTCGCGTCAGCACGGTTTTATAAGTACATTAGCTTGTAATGTTATACTTATACATCTAAAGGTCTAACGTTTTGTAAGCGTGCTGACCTTGCGTATCTCCAATGCCACAGCCAATGGTCTGCTTAAAATTCGAAAGGCTATTACACAGAGTTACGCAGAGGAAACACAAAGTTTCACAGAGGTATGTTAATACTTAAAGTTCAGCATCAGCGAACTTGAACTACGCATTCCAACATCCAACTTCTCTCATCATCCTTAGCTTTAGCGTAGGATGGCAGCCTCTAACCTCTACTTCTCCTAATTCCACACTTTTGTGCCTTCTGTGCAATTGGTACAAATGTCAATTTCCTTTCGGCTTTTTAAAATGGCATTTCTAAAATTATTGTACTTATCACTGTGCCATACTTCGCTAAAAGTTTGTGAACTTACATCACCAAAGCGGTGTGTGGCATCCTTATCAAAACAACAAGGCACCACAAGGCCATCCCATGTAATTACACTACCACGCCACATGCGCCAGCATTGGTTTAATAATTTGTTTTTTATTTGGTATGAACCATCAGGTAATTTTTCGTACCGGCTTAAATCTTTGTTCTCCGGTATAAAATTATCGCTGGTTTGATAGTCGTAAATTTGTGCAGTTTTAATACCCAACTCATCAACCCCAACCTGTTTTGCTAATTTTTTTATTTCTGGTAATTGGTGTTCGTTATGTTTAAATACAATAAACTGCCAAATAATATGTGGTGTTTTACGGTTTAACTTTTTCTTCCAATACAACAGTTTTTCTGTACCTTCAATTACCTTATCCACCTTACCACCAATGCGGTATTTACCATAAGTATCTTGCGTAGTGCCGTCAATAGAAATAATTAATCTATCTAAACCACTTTCAACCGTGGCTTTGGCCATTTCGTCAGTAAAATAATGTGCATTACTACTGGTAGCTGTATAAATATTTTTTTGAGCGGCATATTTTACAAACTCTAAAAATTGTTTGTTTAAAAACGGTTCACCTTGGAAATATAAAATTAACCAAACCAACTCCTCATGTGTTTCGTCAATTATTTTTTTGTACAACGGTAAATCCAGCATGCCTGTATTGCGCGTAAACTCGCGTAATCCGCTTGGACATTGCGGACAGCGCAAGTTACAGCTGGTAGTAGGTTCAATTTCCAAACTGGTGGGTTTGGCATTTACAAATGCTTTTCCGGTAGTTTTAGATAGGTAATAACTTGCCATCAACTTCACGTAATTCCAAATACGTTTGTTGTTAAGCTTGGATAAAAAATTGATACCGTCTGTTAAATTTTTATTCATGAACGTGAACAATAATACACTTTTATCAGGTTACTGAATACACAAAAGCAGGTGTGGGCACAAGGTAAAAACGCAATTGCAATTGATTATTAAAAGGTTAGTACTTTTTTTATAAACCCACATTCTTCTTTTTTCAACGAAAAGGGAAGAAACGATGTAAAAAAATTTAGCCGATTGATTTTCGCTGTGCTCCAGCCAAAAGGCAATTTTCTAAATCGGGGTTAACCCCAACTAATGCAGATAATTCGGCTCATACTTCACCTCATACTGCATAATTTGGGATAAAAAACTTTGCACAAAAAAAACTTTGCTTATATTTGCAACCCGCTACGGTAACAGTCGTTGCCAAAATGCCCAGATGGCGGAACTGGTAGACGCACTAGTCTCAAACACTAGCGAGAAATCATGCCGGTTCGATTCCGGCTCTGGGTACAAATAAAGCCGCTTGATAATGAATAATTTCAAGCGGTTTTTTTATACCCAAAATCTTGAGGGGACACTTTGGGGGACAGTTGTCATTCTTGTTGTTTTA
>CAZRVA010000065.1:0-14265 GCA_964603255.1 uncultured Chitinophaga sp. | reverse complement strand
CCGGGTATTTATTTATGTAATTTTGAATCAAAATTTGTTGCGCAAAAAGTGTGTGTTGTGTGCCTTAAGCACCAAGTCCAAAGTCTAAGATTAAAAGCAATATGTATTTATACATTACTGTAATTCCTTTTTATGTTGTTTGTATTTATACCCTTTTGCATGCCGTTTGTGTAAACCTAAAAACAATAGCTAATAATTGTTTAATATCGCATTGCAATTTAATATTGATGTTGTTGCCAGAAATTAAAATTTACGCTAAAAGTACTCCTGCTCAGTTAATTGAAGATTACAGTAGGAATATATTGTTTTGTAATCAAGCATTTGTTGAGCTGTTTGATATTGATAAATTTCCGGATGAGTTAGTAGGTACCAATTGTATTGATTTGTTAATATCTATTTCAAACAGCATACCCGAAATAGAAGATTTAAGTGCTTTTGTGGCAAAGAGTTTGGCAGAAAGATTGCCTGCAAAAATTGATAACATAAAAATCAACTCAACAACCATTATCTCTATTTCATACCGATCAGTAAAAATAAAAGAAAACATACCTGCTCATATTTGGGAATACACAGTTACAAGTTAATTTAACAGATTGTTTTTTGTAACCAATATTTTATCAATACGTTGTCCGTCTTTGTCAACAACCTCAAGGGTGTACTCCCCAACCTTAACCTTATCACCAACCTCAGGTAAATCATCGCTCATAAAAATTATTAAACCCGCTACGGTAGTGTAAGTGTCTCGGTTTTCTTCATCCAAATACAAGTCGAAATATTTAGCAAAATCAATTGCGGCATATTGGCCATCAACCAACCAACTTTTTTCATCACGAGCAATAATTTTGTATTCGTCTTGATCCATTTCTGTAACATCACCAACCAAGGCATCAACCACATCATCCATAGTTACAATACCTTGTGTGGTACCGTATTCATCAATCACAATACCGTAATGCATTTTTTCGCGTTTAAAAACTTCAAGTACGTTATAGGCATACATGTTTTCTTTCAGGAATAGCGGTTCTCTTGCATGGTTCATAATGTTAAATTCATCATTGTTTTTTCGGGTAAATAAATCCTTTAGCAGCACCATCCCAATTACTTTGTCTAAGTTTTTATCCCTGCACACAGGATATGCCGAGTGTTTTTCATTGTTAATTTTTTCCTTTATGGCTTCCCACGAATCATTAACATCAAAAAAAACAATATCGGTGCGGTGTGTGTAAAGCGTGTTTACTTTTCTATCACCCAATTCAAACACACGTTCTACAATGTTTTGTTCAATATCTTGAATCTCGCCACCTTCTGCACTTTCTTTAATAATTGATTTTATTTCTTCTTCAGAAACCCGGCTCTCACTTATCTTTTTGATACCAAAAATATGCTGCAATAAATCGTTAGATGTGGTAAGCAGCCAAACAAATGGAGAAGTAACTTTGGCCAAAATTTGCATGGGTTTGGCCATGGCAATAATAATAGGTTCAGGAAATGTCATGCCTAAACGTTTAGGAAATAACTCGCCCAACACAATAGATAAATAGGTAATAAAAACTACAATAGCAACCACAGCTAAACTCTCGGCATAAGGTTGGATAAGTGGAATCTGAAGCAATATATCTTTTACATCGTTAGTTAAGTTTTCGCCACTATACACGCCTAATAAAACTCCAATTAGGGTAATGCCTATTTGTACGGTAGATAAAAACTTGGTTGGATTTTCTGATAAATCTAAAGCGGCTTTAGCGCCTGAGCTGCCACGTTTTTTAGCACTTTC
Organism: uncultured Chitinophaga sp.; assembly: GCA_964603255.1. Lineage (GTDB taxonomy): Bacteria > Bacteroidota > Bacteroidia > UKL13-3 > UKL13-3 > UBA6183. The sequence continues at coordinate 12,491 of CAZRVA010000065.1, read as the reverse complement.
TAGCTTAAATTTTTTGGATGAAACCAACGAAAGCTCCGACATGGCAAATATGCCATTAAGCAACACTAAACCTATTATTATAAGTAACTCCATATGGATATAATGTAGCGAATTTAGCCAATTAACTCCATATTAGTTTAGAGTTGGTGTAAGCTTTTGTAAGTTAGCATTTTGGCTGATTTTATTCATTTAATAATTAAAGGAATAGTCATACATTCGTTATTGTAACGATTTAAAAACCCAATTATGAAAAGACTTTACATTGTAATCTTATTCGGCACATTTGCTGCTATGCTTGCAAACAACAGTTTTGCCCAATGCACCTTAAGTGCCGGAAAAGATGATACTTTAACTTGTGGTGAAGTGAAACAGCTAAAATTAGAAAGTGCTTGGAATTTAGTTTCATCGGGTACCACTCAGAATTTAAGAAGCGTTCATTTTATATCGCAAACAGTAGGGTTTGTATGCGGTAATGGAGGCACGCTTCTGAAAACCACAAATGGTGGTAACTCATTTCTATCGTTACCACTTCAGAACACACAACAATTAAATCGTATTTATTTTAGTACCAACAACAATGGATTTATTGTTGGCAATGATGGTTTGATTTTAAAAACAAATAATGGTGGAACAAATTGGGATTCGGTTTATTCAGGAGTTACACAATCATTGTCGGCAATTAATTTTCTTAATACAAGAGTTGGTTTTGTTGGAGGGCAGGGAGGAGTAATTCTTAAAACACTGGATTCAGGAAACACTTGGGCAAGTTCTGCTGCCGGTGTTACGGCCGGGCAATATGATCATGTTAATGATATTTTCTTCACTGATTCATTAACCGGATATGCCACGTTAAATAGTACTATTTACAAGACCATTAACGGTGGTTTAAGTTGGGGTATCTTAATCCAAAATCCATCTTTGTTTTACCGCGACATTCATTTTATAAATAAAGATACCGGATTTGTATGCGGTAACGGTGGATTGTATTTTGTACTGCGCACCATTGATGCCGGGCAAACCTGGCAAACATCGTTAAGTGGCAACTATCCATATTATCAGTTAACAACCGATAACGATAATAATCTTTTGCTTTCAGGTGCCGGTGTGTTTAAGTCGTCAGACTTAGGTGTAACATGGAGCGAAGCGGTTACCGCGCCACAAATTGAGTTTACACAAAATAATCTTCAGTTTTTTTCGATTAGTGGTAAAAATGCAAGTTCAGGTATTGCAGTTGGTACATCAGGAAAAATTTATGTCAATCAGTTATTTGATTCTGTTGTTTGGTCTCCATCTACAGGGCTAAGCGACTCAACCAGTCGTAACCCGTTTGTAAGTGCCAATACTTCTATTACTTACTTTGTAACGGCTAGGGTTAATGGTTGTGTGGCAACAGATGATATTACTTTATACGTAAATCCGTTGAAGTTAAATGCACGTAAATTGTATACGGTCTCATGTGGTGATACCGCAAAGCTAGGTGCAACTTTAAATATCAGCACATCAACCCCGGGCTTACAATTTAACTGGTCGCCAAACACATATTTAAGTCAACCCAACATTATTAATCCAACGGCTTTAATTAACAGCAATACTCGTTATAAGCTAAAGGCTATCACCCAAAATGGTTGTGCAGATTCTGTAGAGGTTGATGTAAAGTTGGATTTTGATGCCAAGGTTATTGAAAGAACGTATAACCTTACGTGTGGTCAGCAATTACAGATTAAAACAGATACCAATATTTTGGGTAAGGTATACTTTCCAACTAATGATGATTTGGAGAAATTATTTTTTTTAAATGATACCCTAGGTTTTGTGGGTGGTTGGAAGTTTTTATACAAAACAATTGATGGCGGAAAAACATGGAGTAACAATCTACTTCAAAGTGATTATCAGGTTAAAAAAATCCATTTTAGAACACCACTTTTAGGCTATGTTGCAGCGCACTCAAACATACTTATGCGGAGTGTAATTCTTAAAACAACTGATGGTGGAAATAACTGGGTGGTTCAAGATCCACTCGGAAGTGGTTACAGTATAATAACTGATATTTGGTTTACCTCCGATTTAGTTGGTTATGCAATTTCTAATTCCAATCCCGTTAAAATTTTAAAAACAGTAAATGGCGGTAATAGTTGGGTTGCTGTTAATACCAATGTATCCAATTATTTGTATGCCATTTGGTTTACCGGCACAACAACAGGTTATGCAGTGGGTAATGGAGCAACAGTTCTCAAAACCACCAATAGCGGAACAAGCTGGTCGCAAATAACAATGAATAATATTAGCGGTTCGCCCGAGTTTCATGCAGTTACTTTTACAAGTGTTGATACCGGTTATATAGCTGGTGCATCAAGTGTTTGGAAAACAACCAATGCCGGCAGTAGTTGGGTTCAGGTTGATTTGCCAAAGCCTCAAAATACAAACCTTACCATTAATGATATGCTTTTTGTGAGTGCAAATAATGGCTATGTGGTGTGTTATTTTTCAAACATGAATAGTCCTATTAATGGATATGGGGCATTGTACCAAACAACAGATGGAGGAATAACATGGAGCAGGTTGTTTAATATTGATTCTGTAGCAGTACTCAAATCAATTGCGAAGCTGGGCGATAACAAAAAAGTGTATGTTGGTGGTACCAATGGATTTATGTTTGGAAGCTTAAAATCTCCAAGTAATTATAGCTGGTTGCCTGCATTAGGGTTGAGTAGTACTCATGTTTCAAATCCATATGCAAGCCCAATCATCAACACAAATTATATATTAACGGCTAGTACTGGTAACTGTTTTGTTGCTGATACAACCTCGGTAAATGTTCATTCAATAAAAATTAGTGCCGGGCCAGATCAGGATTTAACCTGTGGAGATTCCGTTAAGTTGCAACCACGCACACTTTACTTAAATATTGATGCTTCACGAAATCAGTCTACTTGGGTAATAACCGATACCAATAATGTACAAGTGCTTTTGAGTAAACCCGAAATTATTACTACAGGGTATTATAGTTTACCTGCTGGTAGATATAAGCTTACTGTTAAGCCCAAAGTTATTCCACCACCGTTATTAATAAAAATTATTCCGTTGCATGGTGATAGCATATCGGAGGAGATTTTATTTACAACCGATACCATAATTGAAAGAGAATTTACCATACCGGAATATGTTAACTATGCCTTTAGCTGGCAGCCTCAACAATCGCGTATTAATCCATCAACGCAACCTCAGATGTACACTTTAACTTTGCAAACGCCTCAAGGATGTTATGCGCAAGACTCTGTTTTGGTGCAGCCAATGCCATTAATAATTAATATTGGCGATGATAAAATTACTGCTTGCGGATCTTCTGTGCAATTGGATAGTATTGTTACCAATTATCCTTATCCAATATCTTCAATTTTAAAATGGTCGAACCCGCAAATTTTTGACGATACGCTTTCTTTAAAACCATTTGTTAGTCCAATAGATTCAACACAACTCATCGCGTCCATACAAACAGATAACGGCTGTTTTGCTTCCGATACAATTGTGCTTAAAGTAAATCCGTTTGTTGCATTTGGTATAGATACCTCAATTGGCTGTTTAGATTCGGCTAAGCTCAGGTTGCAAACAAACTATAGCGGGCAACGCCCATTAAATTATCAATGGAGTCCTGTCGGTTTGGTTGATTCTGCTAACATTGCCTCACCTACCGTAGTTGGTGGTAAAAATTTAAAGTTACACATACAAGTAAGTACATGGAATGGATGCGTAAGCACCGATTCTATTGAGGTGAGTTTAACACGCCCACAAGCGGCAAGCTTATGTATTGTTGGTGTAAACGATATCAATAAAAATCAGCTGGTATGGAATAAAAACCAAGTAAAACATGCAGTAGTTTATGATGTTTGGCGAGAAACAAATGTAACTGGTCAATACTCAAAAATAGGAAGTGTTTTGGATAGCATGAGTTTTGTTTTTATTGATACAACATCAAATCCTTTGGTGCAGTCAAATCAATATAGGATTAGCTATGTTGATGCTTGTGAGCAACTATCGTTATCGAGTGAACCTCATCAAACCATGCATTTAACCATTAACAAAGGTATTGGTAACGCCTGGAATTTAATTTGGAGCAACTACAAAGGATTTACCGTAAGTACCTATAATATTTACAGAGGAACCGATATTAACAACCTGCAATTAATTGGAACATCTGCCGGAAGTAATACTGCGTACTCAGATATAAACGCACCTGCAGGTGATGTATATTATCAGGTAGAGTTGATTAGTCCTAATGCTTGTAACCCCAATAAAACCTATAATAGTTCACGTTCTAACAAGGTTTCTAATAAAGATGTGGGTTTATACAGTATTGTGAGAAACGATTTGTTGCAGGTTTATCCAAATCCTACATCGGGCACAATTAACATTGTTGATGTAAATGGAAATTTAAACGGAGCAAAAGTTATGGTGTTTGATGTAATTGGGAAAAAGGTGTTTGAAACAACTTTAGTTGGTAACACCGTTGATGTTGCTCCACTAAATGACGGAACTTACATGTTAGCTATCGAAAAAGATGGAGAAATATTAAGAGGAAAATTTGTGAAGCAATAAACTGTAAAGTCGTTTCAATAAAAAAGCCATTCAACGTAAAAATTGAATGGCTTTTTATTTCACCTGGCCGGGTGGTTATTATACCCAAGTTATGCAGAAGAAGGAGAAGAATGAACCGACCTTTCTGCATTAGTTGGGTTAACCCCGATTTAGAAAATCAACTTTTGGGTGAAGTGCAACTGATGCCCAAAAGTTTGATTTTCTTACATCGCTTATTCTATTTTTATTTAAAATGAATAATATGGGTTAAAATCTTTCGAAAGCGTTGAAGAAGAAAGAAGCTTCAATAGCTGCATTCTCATCGCTGTCGCTACCGTGAATTGCGTTTGCATCAATAGATTTTGCATACAAGTTACGGATGGTTCCAGCTTCAGCTTTAGTTGGGTCTGTTGCACCAATTACCTCACGGAAATCAGCAACTGCGTTGTCTTTTTCTAATACAGCAGCTACAATCGGACCCGAAATCATAAAGTCAACTAAATCTTTAAAGAAAGGACGCTCACGGTGAACTGCGTAGAACTCACCAGCTTTTTCAGCGCTTAAGCGTGTGTATTTCATGGCAACAATTTTGTATCCTTTGCCAATAATATGATCAATAATTTTGCCTGTGTGACCGTTTGCAACTGCATCCGGCTTAATCATGGTAAACGTTAATTTTCCGCTCATTTTGTTTGTGTTAAAAATTTTTCAGGCCGCAAAAATAGAACAATCAATCCCACAAAAACTAATATTTTTAAATGATTTAATATGAATAGTTTTATTTCCTATACGGGCTCATTTATCAACCAAACTAAAAAAAGTGCGCGATATGGCTAAATTTGCCCCGTGAAAAACTCAAATCCTCTTCGTAAAACTATCGGAATTATTGGTGGTGGCCAGCTTGGCCGCATGATGATAGAAGAATCGCTTCGCTTAAATAACGACTTTAGTATACTGGATGCCGCAGATTGTTCGTGTGCTGCATTGGCTAAAAACCACATTGTTGGCAAACTTACTGATGCTGGTGCCATTAAAAAGTTGGCCGAAATAAGTGATGTGCTCACTTTTGAAATAGAGCACATTAATGTGGAAGCCTTGATTGCCTTGGAAGAAGCTGGGAAAGAAATCATTCCTTCGCCTAAAGTATTACAAATTATACAAGACAAAGGCGTACAAAAGCAGTTTTTTGATACGCACAAAATTCCAACCGCACCTTTTGTTTTGGTTGATAACACCGAGGATTGGATGAATGCCATTAAAAAATTTGGTGGCGAAAAATTGGTGGCTAAAACACGTAAAGATGGTTATGATGGAAAAGGCGTAACTATTTTTAAAACTGCAGATGTTTTATCTGACGTGAAAAATATTCCTTTTAATACCCCAAGTTTAATAGAAGCATTTATTCCTTGTCAGAAAGAAATTTCGGTAATGGTAGCCCGCGATACACAAGGTAATACTAAAACCTGGCCAGTGGTTGAAATGGAGTTTGATCCTATTGCCAACTTGGTAACTTTCTTGGATTGCCCTGCAAGTTTAACTCCTGAAAAAGAACATGAAGCCAGAGAAATTGCCCTTCATACTATTGAAAAATTAAATGGAGTTGGAGTATATGCAGTTGAAATGTTTTTAACGCAGGATAATCAAATATTGGTAAATGAGGTTGCTCCACGTCCGCACAATTCAGGCCATCATACCATTGAGGCTTGTTATACTTCGCAGTTTGAGCAGTTGGTAAGAATTTTAATGGGATTACCATTAGGTAGTACCGATTTAATTCAACCTGGCGTGATGATGAACCTATTGGGTGCAGATGATTTTAGTGGAACCTATCGTTTGCAAGGATTAGAAGAAGTAAGCGCTATGGAAGGTGTTTATGTGCATTTATACGGTAAAAAGGAAAGCAAGCCTATGCGTAAAATGGGTCACGTTACAGTAATTGCACCAACTTTACAAGAAGCAAAAGATAAAGCTAAACAAGTAAGTAAACAGGTAAAGTTTACAGCTGATTAATAAAATTAGACAATATGAAAACAGTAGGAATTATAATGGGCAGTGATAGCGACCTTGAGGTAATGCAGGAAGCAGCCAAAGTATTAAATCACTTTAAGGTTGATTATGAAATTACGGTTGTATCAGCCCACCGCACTCCGGAGCGTATGTTTGATTATGCCAAAACTGCAAGAGAGCGTGGGTTAAAAGTAATTATTGCCGGTGCAGGTGGGGCTGCGCATCTGCCTGGTATGGTGGCATCTATTACAACCTTGCCAGTAATTGGTGTTCCGGTTAAACTAAAAGCATTAGAAGGAATGGACTCGTTGCTATCTATTGTTCAAATGCCGGGGGGGGTACCGGTTGCTACTGTTGCCATCAACAATGCAAAAAATGCAGGCTTACTTGCGGTGCAAATTTTAGCAACAAGCAACAATGAACTAGCCGATGCCATGCAAACCTACAAAGATAAGATGAAAGAAGAAGTGTTAGAGAAAGCTGAAAAGGTTGAGCACGGAAGAAAAAAGATTGGATTTTAAATAACAAAAAAGGCTGTTTCAACATTTTTGAAACAGCCTTTTTTGATCATGCGTTATTGGTGTTTATTTATTCAATTTCACTCACCTTAATGGCGTTTGTTCTTGGCCTGTCTTTTATTGGCATACTTGCTGTGTTTATAACCAAGTCGCCTGCTTTAACTAAACCGTTTGCTTTTAAAATATCGTTCACATCTTGTATAGATTGGTCGGTGCTTTCAAAGTTTTTATAATAAAACGCCCTTACGCCCCACACCAAACTTAATGTATTTAATAAACGCTGATTACCTGTGAAAATATAAATAGCTGCTTTAGGTCTGAACGATGATATTTTGTAAGCAGTGTAACCACTAAATGTCATACTCACCACTGCCGATGCTTTTAAATGGTCTGATATTCTTACTGCAGTAAAACAAATTTCGTCACTTAAAAAAGTAGGAGAGTCGTCAGTTGGGCGTGTGCCTTTAAAAAATGGTGCATTGGTTTTTTCTGCTTCGGCAATAGTACGCTGCATATGTTTAATTGCCAGAACAGGAAATGCTCCAACTGATGTTTCTGCACTTAACATAACTGCATCAGCACCATCCATTACAGCATTGGCAATATCATTTACCTCTGCACGAGTTGGCGATGAGTTAGTAATCATACTCTCCATCATTTGTGTAGCAATAATTACAGGCTTACCCGCCTCAATACATTTTTTAACAATGCGTTTTTGTATTACTGGTACCTGTTCCATTGGTAGCTCAACTCCTAAATCACCTCTGGCCACCATTACAGCATCAGTTACTGCAATAATTTCATCTAGGTTATCAAGAGCTTCTGGTTTTTCAATCTTTGCAACCACACGTGGTTTCCACTCCGATTTTTCAATAATTTCTTTAAGTTCAAGAATGTCTTCTGCTTTTCTTACAAAGCTTAATCCAATCCAATCTACTTTTTGCTCCAAGCCAAACATCAAGTCGTTGCGATCTTTTTCTGTCATGGCCGGAATAGATAATTTTGTGTGAGGCAGGTTGAATCCTTTTTTTGATGAAAGATAACCACCAAAATTTACTTTACATTTTATCTCATCATCACCATTGGTTTCTACTACCTCGATTTCAATTTTTCCATCATCCAACAAAACTAATTCTCCGGGCTTAACGTCTTTGGCCAAAGTGTCGAACTTTACCGATATTTTTTCAGACGTACCAATAAGCGGTTTGGTGGTAACTGTAATAATACTGCCCGTTTTCAGTTCAACTTTATTGTCCTGCATTTCACCTACACGTAATTTCGGCCCTTGTAGGTCGAGTAACATACTTACATGTGTGTGTAAATCCTGATTAACTTGTTTTATATTATCAATTACTTTTTTGTGATCATCGTATGTACCATGAGAGAAGTTTAATCGGCATACATCAACTCCTTGTTCAATGATGGTTTTTAGCATTTCATAGCTCGATGTTGCAGGCCCAATGGTGGCAACAATTTTTGTACGGTTAAAATTTGAAATTTTCATATTATAGATAATGCTATTAGCTATTTTAACAGCAATCAAAGGTAGTATTAAATGTTAAAGTATGGCGTTAATAAATTGTTTCGGTTGTAGGTTATACATAAATCAGATTTTGTTTTGATTTAAGCTTATCAGTTTCTACCTCAAAAATTATTTGTATAGAAGGAATGGTTTTGATGTTATTTTTTAATGTTTCATCTTCAAAAAAATCAATGGCACCTTTAATTAATAGCAGGTAGTCAAAATTTTTTAATTCAGGTATCAAAAAAGTGGATTCATCCTTATTGCATAATATTACATATTGGGTGTGATTTTCCTCGTCATCAAAAATGAATTGCGCAAATGCATTTGGTTTTGAATTGATTTCCAATTCATAATCATCAACCCTTACAAATTTATATGGATGTATTTTGTTTAGCAACCAAGCTAAACGGTGTGGTTTTTCTTGCGATACGATACCGTAAAGCAAAAAATCATACTCAAACGCTATGTCTAATTCAAACTTTTTGATGACACAAAATTATACATGCAATCCCACAATTTACTTATGGTTCAGTTCTTAAATTTATTCACAAATATCAAAAAATAGGTTGCGTTTGCTTTTTAGTTAAAAAAAACACTTTATTTGCACATTCGAAACTAAAATAAAATACTAAAATGTCAGACGTAGCAACAAGAGTAAAAGCTATCATCATAGATAAGCTTGGCGTTGAAGAAAGTGAAATTACTAACGAAGCTAACTTTACCAACGATTTGGGTGCTGATTCACTAGACACCGTTGAATTGATTATGGAATTCGAAAAAGAATTCAACATTGCAATTCCGGACGATCAAGCCGAAAAAATTGGTACTGTAGGTCAAGCGGTTGCTTACATTGAGCAAAACGCTAAAGCTTAATTTTATTTAAACAAACGTATTTAAATGACATCCCGAAGAGTAGTTGTTACAGGAATTGGAGCGTTAACGCCTATTGGTAACAATGTTCAGGATTATTGGACAGCATTGTCAAACGGTGTGAGTGGGGCTGCCCCAATCACCCGTTTTGACGCATCCAAATTCAAAACACAGTTCGCCTGCGAAGTAAAAAACTTCGATGTTACTAACTTTATCGACCGCAAAGAAGCGCGTAGAATGGATCCGTATACCCAATACGCCATGGTTACTGCTGATGAAGCATTGGTTGATGCAGGAATTGATTTAGAAAAAATCAATAAAGACCGTGTGGGAGTTATTTGGGCCTCAGGAATTGGTGGTTTAAGTACGTTTCATGCCGAGGTAATGGCCTTTGGCAAGGGTGATGGAACTCCACGTTTCAGCCCATTCTTTATCCCGATGATGATTGCAGATATCGCATCAGGATTAATCTCGATTAAATATGGCTTCAGAGGTCCAAACTTTGCAGTAGTTTCTGCTTGCGCAAGTTCTACCAACGCCATCAGCGATGCATTTATGTATATAAGAGCAGGTAAAGCTGATATGGTTGTAACTGGTGGATCAGAAGCAAGTGTTAGCGAACCTGCAATTGGTGGATTTAACTCCATGAAGGCTTTATCTGAGCGTAATGATAGCCCACAAACAGCTTCTCGTCCTTACGACTTAACCCGTGATGGTTTTGTATTAGGCGAAGGTGCGGGTGCTTTAATATTAGAAGATTTAGAACACGCAAAAGCGCGTGGTGCAAAAATCTATGCTGAGTTAGTGGGTTGTGGTGCAAGTGCTGATGCTTACCACATGACGGCTCCACACCCGGAAGGATTAGGTGCTAGTTTGGTAATGAAAATGGCGCTTGAAGAAGCTGGTGTTAAACCAGAGGAAGTACAATACATCAATACCCATGGTACATCTACTCCATTGGGTGATGCTCAGGAAATAAAAGCAATACAGAATGTTTTTGGTGATGCTGCATATCAATTAAATATCAGTTCAACAAAATCAATGACTGGGCACTTACTTGGTGGTACTGGTGCAATTGAGGCCATTGCATGTTTAATGGCTATTGATAAAGGAATTATTCCTCCAACAATTAATCACGTTACTCCGGATCCGGAAATTGATCCAAAGCTAAATCTAACATTTAATACGGCTCAAAAAAGAGAAGTTAAGTTAGCATTGAGTAATACATTTGGGTTTGGTGGTCACAACGCTTCAGTGTTGTTCCGCAAGTACGAAGGTTAATATAATAGTTAGCATTTTGATTATTAGAACAATCAGCGGCATCTATTATTCCATTTTTTCAAAACAAAAAGAATCTTACAAAAGTGTAAAGCGCATAACTGGTTTTTATCCAGGTGCAATAGCTTGTTATGTTCAGGCATTACGTCATCACTCTGCTTCTAATACAGTTCACAAAAACGGCTCACGTGATAGTAATGAGCGTTTAGAATATCTTGGCGATTCGGTACTGAACACCGTTGTTGCTGAACTTTTATTTAATCGCTTTCCATACAAAAATGAAGGCTTCTTAACAGAGATGAGAAGTAAAATTGTTAGCCGTGAAAGTTTGAATGACTTAGCCATAAAAATTGGCTTAAGTCATATTGTTCAGTATGATAAGCGCGCTATTGGTTTACATACTAAAAATAGTATTTTCGGCAATGCATTAGAGGCTTTTATTGGAGCAATTTTTCTAGATGGAGGCTTTGAATTAGCTAAGAAATTTATCCTTAAAAAATTAATTACTCATCTTGATCTAGACACGTTACAACACGTGGAAAAAAATTACAAGGGTAGGCTTATTGAGTGGAGTCAGAAACAAGGATCAACAATAGAGTTTGACACTCAGGAAGACACTAGTAGAAAACAACGTATTTTTAACATTAAAGTAGTTGTAAACGGCAACGTGGTTGGTGCAGCTGAGCATATTTCTAAGAAAAAGGCCGAACAACTTGCAGCAGAGAAGGCCTCTGAGACACTAGGAATTAAACTTTAAAGGCATTCACGACTCAGTCTTTTCTCCACGAGTTCATGCATTGTTTTTTGTATAATTTTACTGTTGCTTTAATCTCATTTTAAGGCTGGTATTCTTGAAGTTTTCTTAAAAAAGGCGATTTAAATAAAAAGGTTGAATTCAACTTGTTTTTGAATAATATTTTAATAATTTTGATACACCAAAAATTGTGCAAATAATTTAAAGCTTTATGAGTATACATTTACAAAGATTAAAAACGGGTGCCTTAATGTTAGGCTTTACGTTTATTTTAATTATGATGAGTATGCAAACGCATGCACAAGTCATCATCCAAATTGGTACTGGTACCAATACACAGGGTAATACTGGTTCTTCGCCTTACGGTACTTTTTACGAAGATGGTAAGGTGACTTATCTTATTAGTAAATCGGAGTTGAATGCAGCAGGTATAGCTGCAGGTAATTTAACTTCTCTTGCTTTTAACGTTACTACTGCTCCGGGTCAAGCATTAAGTGGCTACACAATTAAAATGGCACACACTAATGTTACTGCTTTAACAGGTTACGTAACCACTGCCACGTTTACTACTGTGTACACAACTGCCTCAACATCCGCTACTGTTGGTTGGAATACTTACCCTTTTAGTAATCCATTCGTATATAATGATGTCGACAATATTGTAATAGAGGTTTGCTTTGATAATGCATCATACACAAGCAACGGTACTGTGCAGTCTTCAACCACTACTTTTAACTCTGTTTATGGTACTTATATGGATGGTGGTGCTGGTTGTACATCTGCGTCACTTTCATTCGTGAGTGCAGCTAATACCAATCGTCCAAATATGCGTTTGGGCTACGTTGCAGGTGGTGGTGCAGGAGGTGGCAATCCTTTTTTAGCCCCCCCGATTTCAAGTTTTGCGTATGACAAAGGGATAGACACGGTATGGGTAAATAGCCCCTATGCATTTATCAATAACTCAACA
>CAZRVA010000064.1:0-14453 GCA_964603255.1 uncultured Chitinophaga sp. | reverse complement strand
ACTTTTTTATCAAGAAAAAAGTGAAGGCGGTTTGGGTGCCAACCCAAAAGGAAAGTGATTTTTATTTTAAAAGGATTTTGGAATGGAACACACTCATTGTTATAAAAATCTTAACGCTTTGTAGAAAATGCCAGCAAATACTAGAATACTCCGTAATAGAATTATGGGGGTAAACTAACGGATATACATTAAAAAAAAATATATAAAATCCCCGATTGAAGAATCTGATCAATCGGGGATTTTTTATGCTACCAATTCATAGCTATCACACCCGCAACTATAATCAATAAGCAAATAATACCTACAATTAAGTTGCCACGGTCTTGGCGTTTTTGATTTTCGTTTTTCATAAAAATACGTGTTAAAATATTGGGGATTGAAGCTAGATTTTCTTGTGTTAAAAAATCTAAATCCTATAACCTTAACACACGTACTTTTAAATAGGTTGGCGCAAATAAAACGGGTTTTATGTTGAGGTAAGCTATGGTTTGCTGAATAAATTTTATATTCATCAAACGGTTGCTACATAAAACAGCCGGTGTTGAGTTATTAAATGATAGTGGAGTAGTGGAGCTTTGCGCAAATTGCTGGTTAACCTTTATTGCGCTGTTGTTTGGTGTTTCTTCTTTAACAACATATTGCTTGGTATTTTCTTTTTGGGTTGATGCCGTTTTTACCTTGCTGTAAGGCATTTGAAACGCCAGAGCAACAAATAACCAAATCGATATGAACCAAGCAAATTTTTTCAATGCAATAATTAGTTGTTTAAGAATTGAACTGAAGCTTCAATATCCAAATATAAAGCCCTGTCGACAGTATTGTATGTTACTACTTTTCTGTAATCAGCTACAAGTTGTTCAACTGCATTTGATGATTTTAATGGCCTGCGGAATTCTAGCGCCTGCGCTGCATTTAGCAATTCAATAGCCAATACACGTTGTGTGTTTTCAACCACTTTGTAACATTTGGTAGCTGCGTTAGCGCCCATACTCACATGGTCTTCCTGTCCGTTACTGCTAACTATGCTATCAACACTTGCAGGTGTACACAATTGTTTACTTTGGCTAACAATACTAGCTGCAGTGTATTGCGGAATCATAAAGCCTGAGTTTAATCCGGGGTTAGCGGTTAAAAATGCTGGTAAGTTACGTAAGCCTGAAATTAACTGATAGGTTCTGCGCTCACTGATACTGCCCAACTCGGCAACGGCAATGGCCAAAAAATCCAATACCAACGCTAAGGGTTGTCCATGGAAATTTCCACCCGATAAAATCAAATCATCTTCAACAAAAACATTTGGGTTATCTGTAACTGAATTCATTTCTGTTTCAACTACAGAAGCCACATAATTAATGGTATCAAAACTTGCACCATGCACTTGTGGTATACAACGGAAAGCATAAGGATCTTGCACCTGTACTTTAGGTTGTTTTATAATTTCACTTCCTGCTAACAGTTCTCTTAATTGTTTTGCTGTTTCAATCTGTCCTTTGTGTGCACGCACATCATGTAATTGGTGCGAAAACGGTTCTAATTTGGCATCAAATGCATCAATAGAAACGGCTGCTATTTTATTGGCATATGCATAAAGTTGTTGTGCTTTAAGTACGTTATGCACTGCATAAGCAAGCATAAATTGTGTGCCGTTAATAAGCGCCAAACCTTCTTTCGATTCAAGTTCAATTGGTGTAATTTGGTGTTGGTTTAACACATCTATACTCGCAACTGCTTTCCAGTTACCATCTGTATTTTTCCAAACTTCGCCCTTGCCTAAAAGCGGTAAACACAAATGTGCTAGAGGAGCTAAATCGCCACTGGCACCTAAAGAACCTTGTTGGTATACAACCGGTAAAATATCGTTGTTAAAAAACGCAATTAAACGCTCTACAGTTAACAATTGCACACCACTATGTCCGTAACTTAACGATTGTACTTTTAACAACAACATCAATTTCACTACATCTCTCGGCACTACATCCCCGGTTCCGCAGGCATGAGATAATAATAAGTTTTCTTGTAGTTGTGTTAATTCATCATGTGAAATTTGTGTGTTGCACAACGAGCCAAATCCGGTATTGATGCCATAAAAAACAGCATCTTTTTCACTCATTTTTTGATCCAAGTAAGCCCTGCATTTTTGTATGCGATTGGCGGCTTCAGTTGATAAAGCAAGTTTTTTATTTTCTTTTAAAATACTTTGTATGTCGGCTAATGTAAGTTGCTCTGTTATGTAATGATGATGCATGTTGCTGTGTGTAATTATGCTAAAGCTAAAATTGTTTTTTCAATAATATCGCAAGCCTCGTTAAGTTGCTTTTCATTAATGGTTAATGGTGGTGCAAATCTTATAATATCACCATGCGTTTGTTTGGCCAATAATCCATTTTCTTTCATGGCTAAACACACATCATAAGCAGTTTTTCCATCACCAAATGGTTTAATTACAATGGCATTTAATAACCCTTTTCCCCTAACCAATTCAATTAAGCTGGTTTTGGTTTGAAGTTGTTTCATGCGGTTACGGAAAATTTCGCCCATGTTAAATGCATTCTCGGCAAGTTTTTCATCAACCAATACTTTTAATGCTTCCATGGCAACAGCACAAGCCAATGGATTACCACCGTATGTACTTCCGTGTTCTCCCGGTTTTATGGTAAGCATCACTTCATTATTTGCCAATACTGCCGATACCGGCAATACACCACCCGAAAGGGCTTTTCCTAAAATTAATAAATCAGGTTTTACACCTGCATAATCGCAGGCTAACATTTTACCAGTGCGACATAATCCTGTTTGTACTTCATCGGCAATCATCAACACATTGTATTTATCGCACAATGATCTTACGCCTTGTATGTAACCTTCGTCAGGAACTACAACACCAGCTTCACCTTGTATGGGTTCAAACATAAATGCTGTAATATTGGGATTAGCTTTTAAAGCATTTTCTAAAGCAGTTAAATCGTTGTAAGGAATCAAACTAAAGCCCGGCATAAACGGACCAAAATTCAGGTAACTGCTTGGGTCGTTGCTAGATGAAATAGCAGCCATGGTGCGTCCCCAAAAGTTGCCTTCTACAAATAAAATATGCGCTTGATTTTCTGCAATACCTTTTACGGTGTAACCCCAACGTCTGGCTAATTTTATAGCGGTTTCTCCACCTTCAACACCGGTATTCATGGGTAATACTTTGTCGTAACCAAAATACTCGGTAATGTACTTTTCATACTCACCCAATAAGTTGTTATGGAAAGCACGACTAGTTAATGTAAGTTTTTGTGCCTGTTCTGTTAAAGCTTTAATAATACGCGGGTGGCAATGGCCTTGATTTACCGCGCTGTATGCAGAAAGAAAATCGAAGTATTGTTTACCTTCAACATCATACATGTAAATACCTTCACCACGTTCTATTACTACCGGAAGCGGGTGGTAGTTATGTGCGCCATATTGATCTTCTAAATCAATAAAATACTGTGCGCTATTATTTTGCTTAACCGAATTCATGGCTCAAAAATAGGCCAATAAAGCCGCATTTAAAAACCGCTGGTGTAGTTTGTATAAGTAGCAAAACTAGCCCACATAAAGTGTATTGATAATACACCATGATTAAAGCCCTGAATGGGCGAATTTTGCCTGGTATTGGTTAAAACCTATCTCATAAAAAAGACTTATGTACATAGGCAAACATACCAGTATGGAATGTTATGATGCAGAATAGAAATTAAATAGAAATGGCTTTTATATCGAACAATGCCAGAAGGACTCTACCGGCATACGAGAATTTTACTTAACAATCAATGAGGACATTTGTGCAATGGCCATTGCTAGCAATCCCGAAACGCAGTGGCTTGGATTGCGCGGAAAAAATGGTCTCAGTAGATTGTTGTAAAATTCTCGTAAGCCTTGATTTTTTGTTTACTTTTTTATCAAGAAAAAAGTGAAGGCGGTTTGGGTGCCAACCCAAAAGGAGAGTGATTTTTATTTTAAAAGGATTATAAAATGAGACACACTCATTGTTGTTAAAATCGTAACACTTTGAAAAAAATACTTATGAATATTGTGTTAATCGGTAATTATAAAACTTAGCGATAAACAACTGGATATGCACAAAAAAGACCTGATAAACCCTAGTTCATCAAGTCTTTTTTGTATTGAGTCTAGGAATGAAGAAAATTACCTTCTATTTTTTTCAATCAATTTATACAATTCATCCAATTTTGGAGAAAGTATAATTTCTGTTCTGCGATTTTTAGCGCGACCCTCAACTGTTTCGTTGCTTGCTTTAGGATAGAACTCTGCTCTTCCGGCTGCTTCCAAACGTTTAGGATTTACACCGTGTTCGTTGCTTAACAAACGAACAATACTTAAAGCCCTATCAGCACTTAAAGCCCAGTTGTCTTCGTATTTAGCAGTTTTAATCGGAATATTATCGGTATGACCTTCAATCAATACATCAATATCTGCATTTTTGTTTAATACATCGGCCAAGGTTTTAATTGCATCTAAACCTTTTTCTTCAATAGCTGCGCTACCCGATTTAAATAATAACTTATCACTTAACGAAACATAAACTTTACCATTCTTCATTTCAACACTAATCTCATCTGATTTAAATGCCAACAATGCGCGTTTAACAGTATTGTTTAATGCATTTAATAAAGAATCTTGTTTGTTGATGATGCCTTGTAATTCGGCCAAACGTTTTTCTCTGGCCTCTAATTCTTCTGCCTTAATTTTAAGTGCATTGTTAAAACGCTCAGCATCGTTAAGGCTCTTTTTCATCAAGTCGTTATACTTGGCATTAAGTTCTGCGTATTGTGCTTTTAGGTCGTTGTTTTTGGCTGTGCAATCATTGTTTTTAGCGGTTAATGCTTTGTACAACGAGTCTAGGTAACGGTATTCGATTCCACGTTGGGTGGTATCTTTGTTAAATGCTACAGTTAAATCGTTTAACGAATCGCGTTGGTTAAGCGATTTTTTTAAGCGCTTTGATGTAAAAAAATTGTACGATTTTTCTTTAAATGTTTTGGGTTCATCATAAATTGACTTCGGGTCATCTATTTGTCCGAAAACGTTTTTACTGAACAAAATGGCGGTAATGGCCAATGTTGTTATGATTATTTTCTTCATGCTGCACATTAGTATTTGTATGCAAAATTCAACTATTATTTGGGTTTAGTTGGGTTGAGTTATGCGCATAAGTGTGGTGCTGTATAGCAGAGTGAACAAAAATAAAAAAGCCCCGTAGATTACTACGGGGCTTTAACAAATGCTATAAAAGCTTATTCAGCTTTCTTTTTCTTGTCAAAATCAAGAACAATTGGTGTAGCAATTGCCACAGATGAGTATGTACCAAACAAGATACCTACTATCAACGCAAATGTAAAGCCTTTAATTACTTCACCACCAAAAATAAACAATACCAATGCAACCATAAATACTGTTAATGATGTGATGATGGTACGACTCATGGTAATATTTAGTGCTTTGTTAATAACGATACTTTGCTCTTCGGTTTTATGCTCAGCTAAATTCTCACGAATACGGTCAAACACAACCACGGTATCATTAATAGAGAAACCAATGATGGTTAAGATTGCTGCAATAAAGTTTTGATCAACCTCCATTGGGAAAGGTAAAATACCATCAAAAATTGAGTAGAAACCTAACATCATCAATACGTCATGCGTTAATGCGATAATTGCACCTAAAGCATATTGCCATTTGCGGAAACGAATTAAAATGTATAAGCCAATACCAACTAATGCAATAATTGCCGCCCAGAAAGATGCAACTTTAATATCATTAGCAATGGTAGGACCAACTTTTGCAGAACTTAAAATTTTACTTGTTCCACCAATTGCCGCTAAACCTTCATTTAATTTTGACTCAACAA
The DNA here is from genome assembly GCA_964603255.1 of uncultured Chitinophaga sp. GTDB lineage: Bacteria > Bacteroidota > Bacteroidia > UKL13-3 > UKL13-3 > UBA6183. Next base: position 8,557 of record CAZRVA010000064.1, on the reverse strand, counting down.
TTTCGCTTGTGTTTGCACCTGTTTCGTTAATTAAATAGGTGGTAGTAATTTTGTATTTGGTGTCGCTGCCATAAGTTTTAACCTCTGGAGCACTTTCAAAAGGAGTGGTAAGTTTTTCGCGAATTTCGTTTTGGCTAACTGATTTATCAAACTCAACTACGTATGTCCAACCACCTTTAAAATCAACACCAAGTGTAAAGCCTTTGGTAAAGATAGAAACAATACCTGCTAAAATTAATACACCCGATAGTAGGTAAAACTTAGAACGATTACCAACAAAGTTGTAGTTTAAGTTTTGGAATAATCCTTTAGAGAATCCGGTTACATAGTTAATAACTTTACCTTTCTCTAATTGCCACTCTGTTAATACACGAGATAATAGTACTGCAGTAAACATCGATGATAGAATACCAATAATTAAGGTAATGGCAAAACCTTGAACGGGTCCTGTTCCAAAACTGTACAATACAAAACCGGCTAATAAGGTTGTTAAGTTCGCATCAATAATTGATGATGCAGCATGAGCATAACCATCAGAAACGGCATTTTTTAAACTGCGTGCATTGTGCGCTAACTCTTCCTTAACGCGCTCATTAATCAACACGTTTGCATCTACCGCCATACCAATGGTTAACACGATACCTGCAATACCAGGTAAAGTTAGTGCTGCACCTAAACTGGCCAATACACCCATGATAAAAAATACGTTGGCAAGTACAGCTAAATCTGCAATGTAACCACTGTTTCCGTAGTAAACCACCATGAATATTAAGATTACAATAGTTGCAATAACCATGCTCCATAAACCTTGGCTAATACTTTCAGCACCTAAGGTTGGACCAACTACTGCTTCTTCAACAATACGTGTAGGAGCAGGTAATTTACCCGCTTTTAAAATATTTGCTAAATCGCCTGCTTCTTCGCTAGTAAAGTTACCGTTAATAGAAGAACGACCATTAGGAATTTCATTTTGTACGTTTGGCGATGAATAAACTAAATCATCTAAAACAATTGCAATAGAACGTCCGATGTTCGCTTTGGTTAAGTTTTTCCAAATTCTACCACCATCTGCATTCATGGTCATGCTTACTTCAATTTCACCACTTTGGCCAACATCTCTTCTTGCATCAATTACTTTATCACCTTCTAATTGCGCACCACCATTCATTGCGGTTTTAACAGCATGTAACATTACTACATCACCGTTATCGCCAATGGCTTTGCTTTCCCATAAAAACTTAATGTTGTTAGGCAATGAGCTGCGCACTTCTGGGCGAGCTAGCAACGCATTTACTTTTGCGGTGTCTCTGATAGAAGCCATACCGCAAATAGAACCACGCTCGGCTAACATACCTTTTTCATCAGCATTTGGACGCAATACAGCGAACAATGGATTTTCTTTGGTAAAGTCTTCTATTTTCTTTTGGGTTGAATCAGCACTGGCAGTAGCATTGGTATCAGTTGATGTTTTAGTACCCGATAAACCAGCTAATGCACTACTTGTTTTTGTAGTATCTGTGCTGTTGGTATCAACTTCTGTTTTGGTATTGCCTGCTGCGTTAGCTTTAGCTAATATGGTGTTAGCATCTGATAAATATTTGAAAGCTTCAGGGTTAGTGAAAGTTTCATAAAACTCTAACTTGGCCGAACCTTGTAATAATTTACGAACACGAGCAGGATTGTCAACACCCGGTAATTCAACTAAAATACGTCCACTACCTTCTAATTTCTGGATATTAGGTTGGGTAACACCAAATTTATCAATACGTGCACGTAAAATTTGGAACGAACGATCAATCGCTTGGTTGGCTTCTTCTCTGATGTATTTTACTACTTCTTCGTTACTTGAAGATGGCTTGACTTTCTCTTTGTTTGATTGGTTTGCAAAAATTGCAGCCAATTTGCCTTCAGGAGCTAATTCAGCATAAGTTTCACCAAATAAGGTTACGTAGTCTTTCTGACTGGTTTTGATTTTTTCGTTAGTTACTTCAATCGCTTTGTTAAAAGTAGCATCAGGGTTGTTGTTTGATAATGATCTAATCAAATCACCAATCGAAACCTCTAATGTTACGTTCATACCGCCTTGTAAGTCTAAGCCTAAGTTTAACTCACGCTCTTTGCACTCTAAGTAGGTAAATTTTTTAAAGCCCAAGTTTACTAATGGCTCGCGAGCAATAGAGTCTAGATATGCTCTTTCTTTAACAACATCGCCATTGGCAAACTCTTTTGCCGCTTGTTCTGCACGGTAGGTAAACCAGGTAAACGATAACTGGAATAAACATACCACTGTAAGTGCGATTGCGAATAACTTAATTGCGCCTTTACTTTTCATCTTTCTATGTTAGTGTTATAATTTAATTTGCTCGTATATAAAATATTGCGAAGTGGGCAAATATAACCGCTCAGTCATATTTTTACAACCTTTATTAAAAAACTATTTAAGTGTTGATTATCAGTGTTTTTAAGGGTTTTTGCGGTTTGGTTTCTATTTTTAACGATGGTTAAGCTTCCACCTAAAATGATCTTCTACCACTTTCAAACTGTTGTTAAAATGGTCGTTATTATTAATGATTACATCAGCTTGTTCTCTATAAGGTTCTAGGTATTTTCTGTATGCAGGCATAACATGGTTGGTCCATTGGTACTGAACAAAATCAGCCGGGATGTTACGTTCTTGTGTATCGCGTTTTAACCTGCGTTGCAACTGTAAATCTTCTTTGGCTTCAATAAATACCTTAAGGTTAAACAGACTTGAAATATCTTCACGGTAAAAAATAAACAGCCCTTCAATAATTACAATGGGCGCTGATTTAAACTCAAGCCAATCGCCCATTTGCTCCTCGTGCTGAAAACGATATTCTCTGCGTCTAACTGTTTCTCCTTGCGCAAGTTTTACAATATCATCCTTAAAGGCATCTAAGTCTATACAATCGGGTAAATCATAATTAATATGGCCGTTCTCATCTTTGGTTTGCTCTTTTGCCGGTTTGTAGTAATTGTCTTGCGAAAGTATGCAAACCTCATCTGTGCTAAATAAATGACCAATTTCTCTCAAAAAACTGGTCTTTCCACTGGCACTTCCTCCTGTAATACCTACTAAGTAAGGTTTGTTCATGATTGGTTTTGTTGTGATGTAATAACAGGCTGCAATTAGCCACTTTGATTGAAATATTGCAAGCGTATTGTACAATTATCCTTTTCACCGACAAAAAAAAATACTCTACCGAAACTTTTGATACAATGGAAACTATTTTTACAAAAAAAGTTTCCATTGCGATATTTCGTTTTATCTTTGCCCTGCTAAAATGATAAAATGAGTGAAATAAAAGATAAAATATTAACCGAGGCTGAGCTTTTATTTATGCGTTATGGTTTTAAAAGCATAACCATGGATGATGTGGCCAGAGAATTGGGAGTATCCAAAAAAACACTTTATCAGTTTTTTTCAGATAAAAACGACTTGGTAAACCAATGCGTTGAGCATTATTTGGAAACCATGAATAACATGTGTTGCTCTGTGGTTGATAACAAAGAACTGGATGCCATTGGAGTGATGATGCAAATTTCGGAACAGATGAATGCAATGATTAGGCAGGTTAATCCAAGCAGTATGTTCGATTTGAAAAAGTACTTCAAAGGTGCATGGGATAAGTTGGAATCAGACCGCAAAAGTTTCATCAAACGCATTATTGAAGACAATATTTTGTCTGGAATTAAAAAAGGTTTGTACCGTAAAGATTTAGATCCTGAAACTACCAGTAGGATATACATTTACCTTACCGGGTATTTAACCAACCCCGATCATTACGATAAAGAAGGAATGGATATTAAAGAAATGCACCTTGAAATTGTGAAATACCATTTACGTAGTATTTGCACAGCTAAAGGGCATGAGTTATTAGACGAAAAATTATTAGCCACAAGAAATAAATAATACAATGAATACAAACAAAGTAATGAAATACGCAAACTTGTTTATGCTGCTTTTTTTGGCAGTATTTAACGCAAACGCACAACAACAAACCGAAACAAAAAAGTTTTCGTTGCAAGAGGCAGTTGCCCATGCCAAAAAGTACAACAACACATTAAAGAATAGCGCACTTGATGTTTTGGCTGCTGAGAAAAAAGTAAAAGAAGTATTGGCAATTGGTTTACCCAATGTTACAGCTTCAGGTTCTTTCATGAATAATGTTCAGGTGCCTACGCAAAGTTTACCTAATTTTCTAAAGCCCACCTTTGTTGGTTCTGCAATGGGACAGGCAGAATTTGCCTACAGACAGCAAAATCCGAATGCAACACCAGAACAAATTGCCCAAGTGAGAAATGATGCGGCCGCAACAGTATCTAAAGATATTCCAGACTTAATTAATGCTGGTTTTGGCCGTCCATATTCCTTATCAGGTAATATTGATGCATCTCAATTGTTATTTGATGGTGGTTTTTTAATGGGGCTTAAAGCCTCAAAAGAGTTTGTAAATGTTTCAAAAATAAATCTGAAACGCACTGAAGTGGAAGTAGAAGTTTCTGTCAGTAAAACCTACTACTCACTTTTGCTTATTCAAACAAATCTTTCGTTAATAGATGTTAATCTTAAAACATTATCGAAAAGCAAATTTGACTTAGAAAAACTTGTTCAGAATGGATTGGTTGATAGGATTGAATTTGACAGAATCGCCCTTCAGCTTTCATCACTTGAATTACAAAAAGAAAAGATTATTGATCAACAAAAAATTTTACAAATGGTCTTGAAAATTCAAATGGGTCTTGATGCTAAAGATAATATTGAATTGACAGATGATTTAATTAGAATGTATGATAGTTCAAAAAATAGCCTCATTTCTTCAAAAAGTGAATATACCAATCGATTGGAATATCAGGCCTTGTCGCAATCTATTTCATTAAATAAACTAGATAAGAAAAGATACCAATTTGGTTATGCTCCATCTTTGGTTGCTTTTTTCACACATCAGCAAAATACTTTTGGTGACAATCTAGGTGATTTAGGAAAGCAATGGTTTCCCGGAACATTTTGGGGACTGAAACTAAATGTTCCGATTTTTGATGGGTTTAAAAAACAAGCCCAAATACAACAAGCGGATATAAGCATAAGGAAGGCCGAAAACGATAGAAAGGTTTTGGAGAGCGTGATTGATCAAGAAGTTTTTAGTGCGAGAACAACATTCGAACGCGCATCCGCCCAATTACAATTGCAGAAGAGAAATTTTGAATTAGCGCAGGATATTTATAACAGAACTGAACTAAAGTTTAACAATGGTTTAGGTTCAAGTTTGGATTTAACCTTAGCTCAAAAAGATCTAGAAACAGCACGTGCATCATATTTAGGTACAATGTACGATTACTTTGTTGCACAACTTGATTTACGCAAAGCCTTAGGAGATTTAAATAAATAATAACATAGATATGAATAACATAAAATCATTTTTTTTAGCAACAGGAGTTGTTGCTTTATTAGCTGCTTGTGGAGGCGGAAATAGCCTTGAAACCAAGAAAGCAGAGCTTGAAAAATTGAAAGCGCAACAAGCTGAGATTACAGCTCAAATCGCTTCATTACAAGAAGAGATTGCTACAATGGGTGATAGTGCAGCAACAGATAATACCAAAGCAAAAATTGTAGCTGTTACTGCTGTAACTAAACAAGTATTTATGCATGCAGTTGATGTGCAAGGACGTGTAGATGGTGATGAAAATATCACATACAGCGCCAAAGTTCCGGCTGTTGTAAAACGTGTTAATGTAAAGGCAGGTGATAGGGTTTCTGCAGGTCAGGTATTGGTTGAGTTAGATGCAGATGTAGTAAAAGCACAAATTGAAACCTTGAAAAAAGGATTGGAATTAGCGAATACTGTTTACGAAAAACGTAAATCTTTATGGGAGCAAAAAGTGGGTAGTGAAATAGAATTTTTGCAGGCTAAAAATCAAAAAGAAAGTTTAGAAAAACAAATTGCCTCAGCAAGAGAAAATTTAGACATGTATTTAATTAAATCGGAGTACAGTGGTACTGTTGATTTAGTAAGTATTAAAGTTGGACAAGGTGTTGCTCCTGGTGTTCCTGCGGTTAGTGTTGTTAACCCTGCTGCCTTAAAAATTAAAGCAGATTTATCAGAGTCGTATGCCAATGTTGTTAAGCAAGGAAATCCGGTGTTGATTAATTTTCCTGATATCAACAAATCGGTTAAAGCAAGTGTAACATATTCTTCAAAATCGATCAACGCACTTACCCGAACATTTAATGTTGAAGTGGCTTTACCTAACGATAACGAGTTACATCCTAACATGGTTGCTGAGCTTAAAATTGTTGATTATGAAAACAAAAATGCAACTGTAGTTCCAATCAATACGATTCAAGAAATTGATGGTGTAAAATTGGTTTACATCACTGCAAAAAACGAAAAGAACGAAAACATTGCTAAAAAAGTTGTGGTAACCGTTGGTAAAACATACGGCACAACAGCAGAAATTTTAAGTGGGTTAAATGAAGGTGACCAAATTATTACAACAGGTTTCCAGGATTTAACCGATGGACAGGTAATTAAATTTTAGTGTTTTACAACCTATCTATTTATAAGTAACAAAAGTTAGTATTATGCACGATACAAATAAAGAGTTTAAACCGTCCAGCTGGAGTATTGATAATAAAACAAGTATTTATATTGTTACCATTATCATCACATTAGCAGGATTGTTCTCATACAATAAACTTCCAAAGGAACAGTTTCCGGAGGTGAAGTTTCCAAGTATTCTAATCACCACCATTTATCCTGGTACATCACCAACGGATATGGAACAGTTGGTAACAAAACAAATCGAAAAGCAGATTAAAACCATTGTTGGTGTTAAGAAAGTTAAAAGTAATTCAGTTCAAGATTTCTCGGTAATTAACGTTGAGTTTAATACCGATCAAAATGTTGATTTAGCTTTGCAGCGTGTAAAAGATGCGGTAGATAAAGCTAAAAACGATTTGCCTAATAATTTACCAGAAGATCCGCAGGTACGAGATATTGATGTGTCGCAAATGCCAATTATGCAAGTGCATGTTAGTGGAGATTATCCGTTGGATAAATTAAAACGTTATGCCGAAGATTTGCAGGATGAAATTGAGGGGTTGAAAGAGATTACTGAAGCTAAATTAGTTGGTGCATTAGAGCGTGAAATTCAAATTAATGTTGACATGTACAAAGCGCAAGTTGCCAATATCACTTTTATGGATATTGAGAATGCGGTTAAGTACGAGAACATGACCATTAGTGGAGGTTTGATTGACATGGATGGTTTGAAGCGCGCTATTAGTGTTAAAGGCGAATACAAAGACCCTAATAAAATCGGAGATATAGTAATACGTGGTTCAACCGGTGCTGTAGTATACTTAAAAGATATTGCAGATATTAAAGATGCTTACGAAGAGAAAGAAAGCTATGCTCGCTTAGAAGGTAAAAACGTAATAAGTTTAAATGTAATTAAGCGTAGTGGTGAAAATTTAATTTCAGCGTCTGATAAAATACGTGACATAGCTGACAAGCTAAGTAAAGAAAAATTTCCACCAGATTTAAAAGTAACTATCACTGGTGATCAATCAGAAAAAACGCGTGTTACTTTACACGATTTGATTAACACCATTATTATTGGTTTTATATTGGTAACGGTAATTTTGATGTTTTTCATGGGAACAACCAATGCCATTTTTGTGGCCATGTCGGTTCCTTTATCATGTGCTGTTGCCTTTATGGTTTTTCCGGCCATTGGGTTTAAGTTAAACTTCATTGTATTATTCTCTTTCTTGTTGGCATTAGGTATTGTGGTTGATGATGCCATTGTGGTGGTAGAAAACACGCATCGTATTTTTGCAAACGGAAAAATGCCAATTAAAAAGGCCGCTAAACTTGCAGCAGGCGAAGTGTTTTTGCCGGTATTCTCTGGAACTATGACAACCCTTGCTCCATTCATTCCATTGGCATTTTGGCAAGGTGTAATTGGTAAGTTTATGTTCTATTTGCCAATTACATTAATTGTTACTTTGTTGGCTTCATTGTTAGTAGCATATATCATTAACCCTGTTTTTGCGGTTGATTTTATGAAAACTCATGAAGAGGAACAAAAAGCCCGCGAGAATAAAAAGGGCTACAAAATAACTGCTATTATTTTTGGAGTTGTTGCTTTGTTATCATACATATCGGGTAATATTGGCTTAGGTAATTTTGCCATCATTATGTTCGGTTTATATTCATTAAATCGTTTCGTATTGTGGAAATGGATTCAAAACTTCCAAGAAAATATTTGGCCACGTTTCCAAGATTTCTACAAAGGAATTATGGAGTGGTGCCTTCAAAAAAGCAGACCAATTTGGTTATTGGTTGGTACTTTTGGCTTGTTCATTTTCACGTTTTTGTTAGTAGCCATTGTAAAACCAAAAGTTGTGTTTTTCCCTAAGGCAGATCCAAACTTTATTTATACATACATTACTTTACCTACCGGTACTTCGGCCGCTTATACTGATTCTATCACTCAAATTATAGAAGAACGTGTTACCAAAGTTGTAGGT
>CAZRVA010000063.1:0-14584 GCA_964603255.1 uncultured Chitinophaga sp. | reverse complement strand
TGTATATGGTAAACCTCCAATAGGATCACCAGTGTTGTTGTCATAATCAAAATTACCTAAAATGGTTTGGCCAATGTAACCATCTTCGTATTCAATGGTTTCTAACTCTGCACCATAAGTTCCTTTATAACCGGTAGTTCTGTTCACGGTTTCGCCCATAACATTCCAATCGTTTAAGCTATATAATGTAGTGGTATTCCAGCTATCAAAGTTACCATTGGTAATGGTTTGGGTAACGCCTGTTCCGGTTAGGGCCAAATCGTCAAACATAATCCAACTGCCCGCAGTAACACCCACTTGATCAATTGCATTGCTTGAAGCTGCGGCTATAACTACACTATCAGGAGTAACTGAAAGGTTTTGAATTGGAAAAGAAAATGCAGTGTAAGTATTGTATACACCCGTAAACTTATAAACTGTTTGAGAAACAACAGCACCATTCTTCTTAAACACTACCAACATAATAGCCGAGTCGCCTGCCAATATGTTTGATTTAAAATAGCCCGTCATGTTTTGCGCAACCTGACTAAATGGTTGTCCACCCTCACCTACTGTTGGGTCACCATAAGAGTTTGCAAAATAGGCAAAAGCGGTATCGCCTTGTGCGCTAACCCTTGTTTCTAATTTAATGGCAAAACCCGAGCGGCTATCGCTTGATTTTGTGGCAGTAAATTGCCCGTTAACCATTCGCCATTCCCTGTTTGATGTATTCCAATCATTGGGTTCATCAATGTTTAATGTTTGCCAGTTCTCCATGGCACCATTAGGAAAAACCTGTGCATTTGCGGCAGCAGCTATACCCATAACTGCAATTGCTGTAAGTAGATGTTTTTTCATAAATTGGTTGTTTTGTTTATTCAAAGTTAAAGCAACACAATTAAATTAAATCATGACTTTTATTTGAAATAAACAAATTGTGGCTCGCTGGTAATGGATTTATATTGAATTACAAACTGAAATAATACTAACTTTGTGGTGTAAAAACAGCTTGTCGCTTCCCTGCAATATGGGATGAGGAAAGTCCGGGCAACATAGAGCGACATACTACCTAACGGGTAGGAAACCCAATATAATGTTGGGTTTACAGACAGTGCCGCAGAGAATATACCGCCATACAGCAATGTGTGGTAAGGGTGAAAAGGCGGTGTAAGAGACCACCGGTTGTGCAGCAATGTACTTCGCATGGCAAACCTTATGTGTTGCAAGGCCAAATAGGTTACGAGGTGTTGCAGCGATGCAATACAAAGTGTGGCTCGCACTTTCGTAATGGGTAGGCTGCTAGACTCCCGCTGTGAAGTTGGAGCCAGATAAATGACAGGCATACTCCGGTAACGGAACGTAACAGAACCCGGCTTATCGTTTTTGCAAGATAAGAGGCGCTTTGGCGCCTCTTTCCATTTATGTGCTTTTGCTGTTTTATTTATAAATATGATTAATGACTTATATATTGATTATAAATAAAAACTTATGCTTTATAATCCTCAACATTGCACCTCAAAAAACGTAAATGATCATCTGTAATAATTACTGGCTCTTCCTTAACTGCTTTTATTATCATTTACATCTAACCTTTTAAAAGCTAAATAATCATGAACTTTAATTTACTCCTAGAAAACCTGACCAATCCCGCGCTGATGTTTTTTGTATTGGGAATTATTGCGGTATCGCTTAAAAGCGATTTAGAAATACCCGCTAATTCTTCAAAATTCATCTCATTGTATTTATTGTTTTCTATTGGTTTTAAAGGCGGTCAAGAGTTATCGCACGAGTTATTTAGCAGCGAAATTATTTGGTCGATGTTGTTTGGTATTTGTATAGCAGCACTTATACCGCTTTACACTTTTTTTATATTAAAACGCAGGTTAAATGTGTTTGATGCAGGTGCCATTGCAGCTTCGTACGGTTCGGTAAGTGCGGTGACATTTGTAACTGCTGTTTCTTATCTGGAGTCACACCAAATGGGCTTACACGGACACATGGTAGCAATTATGGCTTTGATGGAATCGCCTGCCATTATTATTGGTTTATTGCTCATTTCTATGTTTAACAGAGAAGAAGAACGTAATGAAATTAAAATACCAAGTGTGGTAAAACACTCGCTAACCAACGGAAGTGTATTGTTAATTTTAGGAAGTTTGGTGATTGGATTTTTATCAAACGCCAAACAAGCTGAAGGTATAAAGCCATTTACAAATGATTTGTTTAAAGGATTTTTAGCCATATTTTTATTGGATATGGGTATAACAAGTGGCAGAAAACTCAAGGCATTTTTCTCATTTGGGGCATTTCCATTTTTGTTTGCCGCAATTATTCCATTGGTAAATGGTTGTGTTTTTGCAATGCTTAGCTCATTGGTTACTCATGATGTAACCAACCGGTTTATGTTTGCTATTTTAGCTGCAAGTGCTTCTTATATTGCAGTTCCTGCAGCTATGAAAATTTCAGCCCCAAAATCAAACCCGGGTTTGTATTTACCTATGGCACTGGCAGTAACCTTCCCTATTAATATTACCATTGGTATGCCCTTGTATTTTTGGGTAGTACAGGCTTTTTAGTTTTTTGTGTTTGATAGTTTTTAGTGAATATTTCTTAACTTTAGTTAACCAAATAAACTAGGTTAATCTTTTAGTTTTGCATCATCAATAAGATATTTAAAGCAAAGTTGTGTTGATTGATTTTGTATAACACAACATCACTACTAATTACTAAAAATGAAAAAGATATTGGTTATTAATGGTCACCCTGACCAAGAAAGCTATTGCCAAGCCTTGTTTGAATCTTATATTAGAGGTGCTGAATTATCGGGAGCCGAAGTTAAAAAAATTGTTGTTGTCGAACTGAACTTCAACCCAAACCTACAATATGGTTACCGTAAAAGAACAGATCTTGAACCCGATTTATTAGCAGCTTGGGATAAAATAAAATGGGCCGACCATTTGGTATGGATTTATCCGGTTTGGTGGGGTTCTATGCCGGCAATTTTAAAAGGATTTATTGATAGGTTATTTTTACCGGGATTCGCTTTTAAAAAACGAGAAAACTCGGTTTGGTGGGATAAATTACTTACAAGAAAAACAGCGCGTATTATCTCCACCATGGATCAACCGGCTTGGTATTATTGGTTGGTTTATAGGCAACCGAGTAACAATGCCATGAAAAAACTCACCCTAGAATTTTGCGGTATTAAACCTGTTAAAGTTACCAGTATTGGCCCTATTCGTTTATCTAAAGATAGTTACCGACAAAAGTGGATTGATAAAATTTACAACCTTGGTATACATCAGCAATAACTAGTTAGGTCTACTTGATTAGGGCTTGTAATTGCAAATTATTTTCAGCAGTTTTACATCCATACTAATCAAGCATAACCCTAACAATAATGATTAAAAGTAAACTACTTGTATTGGCTTTTGTAGCCTTGTTTTCGGGATGCCAACCCATTGTAAAGATGATGTATGGTATAAAAAATCCTGACATTGAAAATAAAAACAGCATCATAAAAAAAGCACTAAAGTATAATCTTGATACCAATAATATTGTTACCGTAAATGGTAAAGATTTTTTGCCAACCCCTAAAGGTAAAGGTATACCCGATTGCGATGTGTTCGATAAAAACGGTAACTACATAGAATACCGCGAAACCGATACCTCTTGCAATGCAGGTTTGTTTGATTTTATTCCGGCACTGGCTTTAAACCAAACCTATAAAATGCCTAAGGCGCCAAACCTGCGAACAACATTAGCTAAATGTAGAAACCTAAAAGGTGAACTTATACAACCTACTTACGATGCCGATTTTTACGTATTAATTTATTGGACAGTTTGGGCCGGTAAACTAAATAAAGACCATGTTAAAATTTGGGAAGACCAAGCACGTAATAATAAAAACTGTAAGGTTAAGGTGATAAAAGTAAACATGGATATGCAAGAATACTGGGATAAATCCGACCGATATATGGTTGTTGAAGCCATGAAAAAAAGGTAGTATATTTTTAGTAATAACATTATTGGGTTGAATGATAATTTTACTTCTTGTTATTAATTCAACTAATTAGTTAATTCGATTATTCTAAATCTATTTCAAAATGAACACAACTAGCCACTCACTTTTTGCAATAAACTCTTTCAATTGTAAAGACTACACCTATTGATTAGGTTAACACTTTAAAATCGCAACATTTAAACTTCAAGTAGATTATTATTTATTGTTTATACAACTTGTGCCGTTAGCGATAGATGCCTAATTCCAATTTAATTAAAAACAACTAAAATGCTTTTCTTAAAAAATACAGCTTTAATTCTTTTCATAATTATCTCTCTAGTATCAAAGTCGCAAACACGTATCGACACTGTATACTCAGCTTATCAGAAGAGAATTGAAACTGTTACTTTTACCAACAAGAATCAAAAAACGGTCTACCAATACAGTTTTTCAACACCACAATTTATTCAATCTGAAACCAAGTTTTTAAACGGTAAAAAACATGGAAAATTCATACAATATTCAGAAAAGAACATTGTTTCAACCAAAGCTAATTACAAAAATGGGAGGCTTTGGGGTAAACAATTTATTTACAAAAATGGAAAGGTAGTTAGTGAAAAAACTTTTGAAAATGATACCCTCAATGGTAAATCAATATCATACTACCCAAGTGGAATAAAACAAAGTGAAGTAAATTATTTAAAAGGTATGAAATATGGCAAATGTAAGTTTTACTTCAAATCTGGCGTGTTATCAGGGGTTCATAACTTTGATACTATAATTCAGTACAACACAAAAACCAAGAGATATGAAATAAAAGAAGTATTAAATAGAGTTTACAAAAGCTACTTTGAAAATGGATTGCCAGAGCGAGAAGACAATTATATTAAAGGGAATAGGCATGGTAGATACTTGGAATGGTATGAAAATGGTAAACTCAAATACGATTTGTTTTATCAAAACAATTATCCAAATGGCAAACAAGTTTATTATTATATCAACGGTAATATTGAGAAGAGGTATACAGCATTCAATTATTTTGATTCTACTAAAAAGTATTTCCGCACCAGATATGTAGAAGACTACGAGGAGTTTTTTGATAATGGAAAGCCAAAGCTAATCGGATCTTATGATAATCAGTCTAGAAAACAAGGTTCATGGAAAACATGGAGTGCTCCTGACTTTTTGGAAATAGATGTTAGTTATAAGAACGGATTTTTGGTTGGAAACTATCAAATATTCTACCCTAGAACCAATAAAATCAAGGAAAAAGGATTTTACCGTTACACACAAATAAATGGTAAAGATACAAGTGTTATTGATGGTGATTACTCAAGGTTTGACGATTCGGGTAATTTACACTCAAAGGAATTGATTGAATACCGCGATAATATTATGATAAAAAAGCAGCTTTATCTTGGAAACGGTATTTTGGTGAGTGATTATTATTTTAAAGACTCATTGATTAATTGGGTTGAGTATTTTGATAATGGTAATAAGAAACAAGAGTCGTATGCGGTTTACAATCCTTTAAAAAACATTTCTGAACAAGACTTTAAACAGTTTAGAAGTTATTACGAAAATGGTAATATTAAAGTAGAGGGGTATCCTACCTATGAAACATCCAACAGGAAAAAGCCTGATTACATCATTAATTATAACGACAGTGGAAAAGTGATTGGAGTAAAATTAAATATTGAATCATTAGGGCTTACGTTAAGTACAACCTTTTATCCAACCGGTAATTTCAAGGAAGAAAGCCTAAACAATCATGATCTAATAAAACAATCTGTAGAGTATTTCGACAATGGAAAACCTAAATCTTTTGGCATTTACGGGCTTTATAAAATTAAGTGGTTATCAAACGGTGATTTGATGCAAATTACTACTTTCAATCCTCTAGGCAGCGAGTATTGGGAGCATGCTAAAGATACTTCCATCAACTTAGAATTAGTAAAAAAAATATATGATGAGTTAAATAAAAATCAGAATCGATATACCCTTACTGATTTATCTGATGGTGTAAAAACCAGCTACTTTACTGAGGGCAAACCATACATAACTTATGAGTTAAGAAACAAAGTTTTGACAAACTTCTTTAAGGGCTACTACATTGATGGCAGCCCGATGTTTGATATAGAGATTAAAGATGGCGAGCTAAATGGATCTTATTCAGCCTATTACAGTAATGGCAGAATTGCACAAAAAGGTAAGTACCTAAACGGACTCCAAATTGGCGAATGGTTTTATGGTTCATATACAGGAGACACAATAAAGTACTATGTACTTGCATCGCCAACATCTAATGCTTACAGTGACAAAATAATAAAAAACGCCTCTATCTATAAAGAATTTTGGATTACTACCCCCTATCAAAATACTAAGAAGTTAAAGTTAATATCCGTTCAACACCCCGACCCTGCTAGACGCGTGCATCGTTCTTACTATGAAAACGGCAACCTAGAAAAATCAATTGAGTTCTCACCTAAATCGAACTTAACAACTATAAAAAATTACTACTCAAATGGAAGTATCAATACATTGGAAAGCATCGACTCACTTAACAGAAGACAAGGTTATTTTAATTGGAGCAGAGAAAACGGACAACCAAGTTTTGAGTCGTATTATGTTGATGGTAAAAAGAATGGGGAGCAAAAATCCTATCATAAAAATGGCCAGTTGATGTGGAAAGGAACATATTTTGACGACAGGCAAGTTGGCGAATGGGTTAAATACAATGAAAAAGGTGATGTTGAAAAACGTGAACTTTATGATTTAAAAACAAAAGAACAATTGGCAAAAGAATTTGAAGCCCTTAAAACTTTAAATCCTTGCTTGTGCGAACCAGAGAAGGAAGAAAAACCTAAAAAAATGTTTTACCCTTCACTAAAAAATATAATAAACACTGAAAATACGGGTATTTGGCAATTTGGCCTGCATACACCTATATCTAAACTTATCTTTGATAAACTTTTTGTAAGTAATCATAGGGTGGCCAACTCTAGTAGTGGGACTGTCAGGTTTTTCTCGGCAGATATTGTGGCTCTTGAAGAGATCAGTACAAGCCTACCCGATGTAAATGGAATTAAGTTTATTTTAAACCCATGTCACAAAACACAAAAAAGTCCATTTTACCCGTTTCTGCAGAACTAACAGAAAATATGCCAAACAGCCTTAAGGTGCGCATATTCCCAAAAGAAGCTGTAGCATTTCGCTTTAATAGCAAACTCTTAACGCCTATTGTTAGTGAACATAGTGAGGCAAGTTTTAAAATTAAACAAATTACCTACTCTGAAGATGGTATTGAGCTAGAAGAAGCCACTCAAGTTTGTTTCACCAAATCAAAAATTGCTGGAGGAAATGCAGTTCTTGAATTAACAAGTTTTATACCTGACTCAGATTTAGAAAAAAAGCGCTACAATATGTTTTTTGGAAACCGTAGTGATTTTGAGTTTTTTCATAGAGAAAACAAATCGAGACAGGCTGGATTGTACAACGGAGAAGGAACTATTAAAGATATTACAGACGATTTAAGCACACCTTTACAAGTTAAAAACGTAATTATTGGCAGCAACTTTGTTATGGGAGAAGTTTACACCCAAAAAAAGGAAATTGTTAAAATAGAAAAACAAGTTAAACAACTTTTGGGTGATAAAGCCAGAATCATTACCCAAAATCAAGACGACACAATTGTATTATCATTTATGATTACAGTAAAATAATGAAGACTAAAATAACATATTACATCATTTTTATTCAATTGTTCTTTTTTGCAAAAATATTTGCGCAAAGTAACTTATTGGATGATGTTACGGGAAAAACCATAGAGTGGAAAATGCCAATAAACACCATCAAAAACAACAAGATAAATTCATTCAGGGAAATAGAACTTAATATACCGGTAATAAAAAACGAAAGCACGTTAAGTGAAAATTTGAAAAACCAAACAAAGTATATCATTCAAAATGAAATATTCTATGATAAGTTGAATTTGTGGTTTAAACATTGTTTGGATATTTACGCAAAAGACAAGGAAAATGTATGGGGTGAGTACCTTCATAAGCAAATTATAAGTCAAATACTTACAGTTGATGCGATTAAATTGGAGCCTATTTTTTACTATAATGGAATTATCGGATTACAATTGGAATGTATTGTGCCAAATGCTGTATCACTAAGCGATAACGTAAGAGAATTTAATTACTGCGAAACTGTTTTATATAATACCAAAACAGCTAAGCTCTCTTCAATAACAGATTATTGTGCTAACGGACAAAAAACTGCTCTACAAAAATACTTGAACAATCTTTACATGGATTTAGTAAAGTCAAAATCTATTTATGTAAACGAAAAGGATGAACAAGAGAGGCTTGATTACGAAAAACTTAAAGACGAAGCACAAAAAATTACTATCAATTTAAGTGAATTGTATTTCGACCTTAATACATCAAGTATCTTTTTTAATAGCTTCTCTCGCCCAACACTGCCTTTCAAAGGAGAGCGATTTTCCTTATCCTTCAGTGCTGATAGTATTGCAAAGTACATACCTTTTACAAAAACTAAATCTCCGCAACAGGTCTTTAACAGATTAAACTACGAAAAAATCAACAGGTCAACCGAACCGCTCGGGTCACTTTCAAAGAATTTGTTTGATTTTGGACAAAATCAAAGTTCAGTAACTGAAATTATTTTAAATCAATTCTTAAACAGAAAACAAACGCAACGTTTACAGATTTTGTACAAAAACAACCTATCTGGTAACACTGTTAATGATACTTTTTACAACTTAGTTGCAAGTTGTTCTTTTATAGAAGGAAACCTTGCCGAGGTAATTTATGGTAAAGACCAAGGGGGAGCAGGAAAAAAGTATGAATACAACTCCACTAAACAGCTTGTTGCATTAACTGAGTACGACAATAGTGGTAAAATATACTCTCAGCATTTATTTAAATACGCAAATAATCTTTTATCGGCCTACAATAGAATAGAAAATGATGGAGATCAAAAAGATGACGAAAATGTAAGCGTTACTTACTCATACAATGATTACACCATGACTGAGTGTAAGATGTATGGAGCGCTTAAAGTTTCATGTCAAAACTACTTGTTCGATTCACTCTTTAATTTAATTAGTTTAACAGAAAAAGGTAAAAAAAGCCCCTACCAAAATGTATATGTAGGCAATAAAAAAATGGCAACAAAAAGTAATCATGAAACCAACAGCTCATTATATACCTATAATAACGACCTGTTAGATTCTTACATGTATGATGCAGAACGTTATTTTGTAAAGTATTACTACAATGATGATAAATCATTGAGGGTTAAGCAATATTACGAATTCAATAATTGCACAGCTAAAGAGGAGTATTTTTATGATGCAGAAAACAGATTAATACAGGTTGTTATATCTAAATGTCAAAATGGAATTACCAATCAAACCCTTTTTTACCTATTTGAATACAAGTAAATTAATGAAAGCTAAAGCCTTTACCAAAACAACATTAAATCAATCAAATTTCAACCTTACATTTGCATTCAATTAATTGCCTTAATTAGCAGCAATTATTGAGTTTTAAATAAATGGAGCAACAGTATACTACCAATTGGGTTGTTTGTGATGATTGTAAAGGATTAGGTAAAAAATACCGTGTGGTTAAAAACGCCAAAAAGCGTAAAACTGCAACTGAGCAAACACCTGAAAATACTGAAACTAAAGCTCCCAAATATCATTTAGAAAATTGTGTAACCTGCAACGGAAAAGGAATAAACCCTTTCCAGAAACCACTTGTTGCTGACTCAACCCAATACCCACATGTGGCCATAATTGGTGGTGGAATTGGCGGTGTTGCACTTGCAGTTGCTTGTTTGCACCGTGGCATCCCATTTACTTTGTATGAGCGAGATGATAGCTTTAACGCACGCTCGCAAGGTTATGGATTAACGTTACAACAAGCTAGTAAAGCCATGGCCGGTTTGGGGATTTTGAATTTACAAGCAGGTGTGGTTTCTACCAAACATGTGGTACACACCCCCGAAGGAAAAGTTGTTGGCGAATGGGGCATGCGCAAATGGATGGAAATCAACCCCAATGCTGCACCCCGAAAAAACAACATACACAACATACATATTGCCCGACAAGAATTACGTTTGGCCTTGCTTAATCAACTCGAGCAACATGCGCAAATAAAATGGGGACATCAACTTATTGATATCAAAACCACTGAAGAAAATAAAAACGAATTAACATTTCTGGTAGACGGAGAGAAACAATATACTACTGCAAACTTGGTTGTAGGTGCGGATGGTATTAGAAGTGCCGTGCGTAAAATGAAAATTGGTGACGACACTACCCCACTGCAATATTTGGGTTGTATTGTTATCCTCGGTATTTGTCCGCTAAGTGCATTGCAACACATACAAAGTCCTTTGCTCGATTCGGCAACGGTTTTTCAAACGGCCAATGGCCACGAGCGTATTTACATCATGCCTTATGATGCACAATCGGTAATGTGGCAATTAAGTTTCCCGATGGATGAAGAGGAAGCAAAAGCATTGAGTGCAAAAGGCCCGGTTGCACTTAAGGAGGAAGCCATTCGCAGGTTAAATTGGCATGAACCAATTCCAACAATTTTAAAAGCAACACAAGCAACACAAATATCCGGTTACCCGGTTTACGACAGAACACTGCTACAACCCGCGTTACTTAAAAATGTGGGCCCGGTTACATTAATTGGTGATGCCGCACATCCTATGAGTCCGTTTAAAGGACAAGGAGCTAACCAGGCTATACTCGATGCATTGGCACTGGCCAGAGCAATTTACACGCACTGCAAACACCATACTGATTGGCGCAAAAACGGATTAAGGGCAAATGTATTAACTGCTTTTGAACAAGAAATGATAACCCGCAGTGCTGTAAAAGTTCAGGAATCTAGGGCTGCAGCTGCGTTTTTACATACCGATGTGGTGTTGCAAGAAGGCAATATTACCCGTGGCGGTTGTGCCAAGAGTTTGATGGTTTAGCTTAATCCATCTGTAATGAAATACCACCTCTTCGAGGTTAGTTTATCGGATGAATTGTGGTTTATGACCATCATATTACCTCTTCGAGGTTGTTTTTTGGTTGGTCGATAATTGGCAATCACAGTCAATTTTTAACTCGTCCAACTCCGAAGGAGTGACAATACTCTTGAACAGATAAATTAGATGAATAAAAACCCTGAAAGGGTGATATTATTACCAATTAATAAGCCTAATAATACCATTTCTTCTTCGACAGAATAATGTCATCCCTTCGGGATTTGTTTATTGGTTGTGTTGGTTTTTCTGACCATAATGTCACCTCTACGAGGTTAGTTTTTGGTTAGTTAATTATTCCAAGCACAGTTGAACCTATAACTCCGAGGGAGTGACAATATTCTTGAACAAATAAAATGGATTAAACCAGACCCTGAAAGGGTGATATTGTTACCAATCCATCTGTTTAATAATTCGATCAGGATTGAAGTATTTCTAATAAGATGAATTTGTTAATCTGTAAGCCTATAATTTCAAATTCTCTTCAGTTAAAAGATATTATTGCACCTTGCTTCTTAACTAAATTTCAATAATTTTACCATAGAATTTGAACGCGTTTTTACATCCTTGGATTAACGACCTCACCTAATTTAAACACCAACTATGCTATGAGAAAACTAATATTTTTTATGCATACTTCGCTTGATGGTTTTGTAGCCACAACAAAAGGCGAATTAAACTGGGCTAAGGTGAATGATGAAGTATTCGACTTTGTGGCCACCATTACCGCCCAGGCAGATACTGCACTTTACGGAAGGGTAACGTACCAAATGATGCAAAGCTATTGGCCTGATGCGGCTAATCAACCCAATGCCACCAAACACGATATAGAACACTCTTCCTGGTACAATAAGGTTCCAAAAGTGGTATTATCTAAAACGCTGCAGCAAGATGGTCTTGATAACACCACCGTTATTAGCCAAAACCTTACCGAAAACATCAACCTAATTAAGAACCGTGAAGGCAAAAACATCCTGATTTTTGGAAGTCCTGCTGCCTCGCATGCTTTACTTAGCGAGAATCTAGTAGATGAGTTTTGGTTGTTTGTTAACCCGGTTTTATTAGGACAAGGCGTACCATTGTTTAAAGGCATAACCGAAACAACAGCATTAAACTTAATAGAAAGTAAGACATTTGATTGCTGTGTAATTGCGCTTCATTACGAGAAAGTAGCATCCTAACAATTGATTTTACATTGGTAATGAAACCTGAAAATACAACACAAACTAAAGCACACATTGATGGATACATCAACCAACAAACATTAGAAAAACGTGCAGACATGCAAAAATTGCATAAGTTGATATTAAACACCAACCCAACATGTAAGCTTTGGTTTATGGATGGCAAAAACACTGAAGGAAAAGTGGTTTCGAACCCTAATATTGGTTATGGTGAATGTAATATTAAATATGCTGATGGCACAAGTCGACCGTTTTATCAAATTGGTTTAAGTGCCAATACAACCGGCATATCTATTTACATTTTCGGTAAAAACAATAAGACTTATTTATCGGAAACGTTTGGTAAAACACTAGGAAAAGCAACCGTTACCGGATATTGTATCAAGTTTAAAACACTCAAAGATATTCATCTTATCACACTTAATACCTTAATTAAATATGGTTTTGAGCATGAGTAATGTCAACCTATTTTATTCGAAACAATTGTACCTTGCATTCACTTAAGAGCGTAATCAGGATCTGATTATATTTCAACCCAAACCAACATGATTAACCTAAAAAGTATACAAACCGAGGTAGATGCAGCGTTTTTGTACGATCTACTTGCCAAATACGAGGATGACCCAAATGTAGCAGATATTTTTAAACAAATGAGCGAGATTGAAAACGGTCATGCCCTTGCATTTTTACAAAATAATGGTATGAATACTTCGCAAATGCCGGGCCCATCGGGCAGAGCCAGAACCCTTGCATTTATTGGTAAAATAATGGGTTACGATTATGTGTTGGGTGTTTTGTTAGATACCGAAAAAAACCTTTCATCATCGGTTAAACATGCACGTCAAAAATTTAACTCCACCTCTTCCCTCTCTGATACTGCCCATGTTACCATTTTAAAAAACATATTAAGCAATACCCAAACCGTTTCGGCATCAAATCTGGCTCGTTTTGAAAAACGTCACCGCTCGGTTGGCGGTAATGCCTTGCGTGCTGCAGTTCTTGGCGGAAACGATGGTTTGGTTTCTAATTTTAGTTTGGTTATGGGTGTTGCAGGTGCCACCAGCGGGCAAAGTGAGGTGTTGCTTACTGGTATTGCCGGTTTATTGGCCGGAGCTTTATCAATGGCATTAGGTGAATGGATTTCGGTTAAGAGCTCTCAAGAGTTAACAGAAAACCAAATGCAACTAGAAATGGATGAATTAGAGAACAACCCTGAAGGCGAAGAAAAAGAGCTGGCGCTTATATACCAATCTAAAGGTATACCTGCTGAACAAGCAAAAGAAATGGCCAAAAGTATAATGGCTGATAAAGAAAAAGCGCACGAAATATTGGTTAAAGAAGAATTAGGTATTAATGCCGAAGACTTAAAAGGATCGGCTATGGAAGCTGCTGTTACTTCCTTTGCATTATTTGCGGTGGGTGCAATTATTCCGGTTATTCCGTTTTTTATACTGAGTGGTTATACTGCTATTGCTTTAAGTGCAGTATTGAGTGCTGGCGGACTGTTTTTAATTGGTGCAGCCATAACTTTATTTACCGGGAAAAGCGTTTGGTTTTCTGGCTTTAGGCAAGTATTGTTTGGGTTAATGGCCGCAGCCATAACCTTTGGTATTGGAAAATTAATTGGGGTTTCGTTGGCAGGCTAATTAGCCACAGCCAGTCGGTTGTATTTGTTGCGGTATTCAACCGGAGTGAGGCCTGTTATCTTTTTAAAAGTACTTCTAAATGCTTTGGTGTCTGTATAACCTACATCAAACATCACTTCGTTTATATTTTTAAAACTGGTTTCAAAGCTTCGTTTAGCAGCCTCAATCTTCACCCTTTGTATATACTCCATTACAGTATTGTTGGTGGCTTGTTTAAACCTACGCTCAAAACTTCTACGGCCAATCGCAACTTTATCAGCCAACTCATCAACAGATATTTTGGCCTCAATATGCTGCTCAATATATTCCTGCGCTTTACCAACGGTTTCGTCATAATGATTTTTTTGTCCACTGAATATAGCAAAAACCGATTGGTTATTGCGGCTAATATCAATGGCAAAATATTTCGATATTAAAATAGCGGTTTCTCTATCGATGTATTTTTCTATCAAATGAAGCAAAAGGTTCCAATAAGAGTTTGCGCCACCGCTGGTGTAAATGCGTTGTTCATCGGTTACAATACTTCCACTTTGTATGTTTACTTCAGGAAACAAAGCTGTAAACTGCTCATAAAATCCCCAATGGGTTGAACACTTTTTACCATTTAGTAACCCTGTAGAAGCCAATAAAAAAGCACCTACACAAAGTGAGGCCACTTCTGTTCCGTTTTGGTAATGTTCGGTTATAAAAGG
>CAZRVA010000062.1:0-14614 GCA_964603255.1 uncultured Chitinophaga sp. | reverse complement strand
TAGACGAAGGTTTTCTTCGCTTATCACCCCAAATTTGGGTGGATAGACGAAGGTGCTCTTCTTTTTGATTTAATTGTTTTGTGGGTGTTTTCATATATCTAAACTGTCAAATGGTGAAACAATATTACGAATATTTCGTGTACTTACATGCGTATATATTTCAGTAGTTTTGCTGCTGCTATGCCCTAAAATTTCTTGAATATAACGTAAATCTGTCCCGTTTTCTAATAAATGAGTTGCATAACTATGGCGTA
The DNA here is from genome assembly GCA_964603255.1 of uncultured Chitinophaga sp. GTDB lineage: Bacteria > Bacteroidota > Bacteroidia > UKL13-3 > UKL13-3 > UBA6183. The sequence continues at coordinate 14,360 of CAZRVA010000062.1, read as the reverse complement.
GCCAATGCAAGGTAACTGGCTTGTTGATGTTGGCCCTTTTTACCGCCTGCTTTAATACAAGTTGTAAGCTTCTTGCATCATATGGCATACCCTTTTGCATCCCTTCAAACAAATAACGCTCGGTTTTGTGTGCCTTTGCGTATTGGCGCAATAAGCTTATTGTTTTGTCGCTCAATGGGCATATTCTGTCCTTTTTTCCTTTCGATTGGTTTATACGCAGTATGTTTCGCTTGGCATCAATGTCTGTTAATTCTATTTTTAGCAATTCGCCACACCTTAAACCGCAACTATAAATAAGTGATAACATGGCTTTGTGTTTTATGTTGTTTAATGAATTTAAAATTGCGCCTACTTCTTCTTTACTTAAAACATTGGGTATCTTTTTTTCGCGTTTAGGCCTGTGTACAGTTGCTAAGTTTATTTTTGTATCTTTTACGATAGCAAAAAATAATTTGAGCGCATTTACTACCTGGTTTTGATAAGAGGCAGAGTAGTTGTTTTTCTTAATATAATCGTTGTTAAAGTTTATAATATCGGTGTTATCTATCTCTAATATGGGCTTGTGTGCATAATACTTGAGCAACACTATTATAGCATCGGTATATACTTTTATGGTTTGTTCGCTATACCTTTTTGATTGCATCCATCGTGTAAACCGTTCAACATATTGTGGTGTATTGGGTGCGAATGTATTGCTATCTTTGGGCGAATATGTTTTAATAGGCAAGGCAATACACATTAATTTTCTGTTAGTTTCAACATCAGCAATGTGCCAAGCTTTTAATGTTCGGCTCCAACGTGCTCCAGGTATTGTGCGTACCAATTGGTTAATTGCTGCATTATTTTCAAAGTATAAGGCTATGCGCTGCTGGCTATCGTGTGTTACCAATTTGGCGGTGATAGTTTTATTGGTAACAAAATGTTGGAGTTGTAAATTAGGATCATTCATGGTTAATGGTTTATAAAGCAAATACTAATTAAGTATATAAATGCTTAATTAGCAAGAAAGTAATCCAATACTTTATCCTAAAAATTTGAGAGTGGCTACGCCAAGGTTTTATATAACAGTGTCGAAGTGATTTTGGCACAATACCACAACATGAAAAACTATTTTCTGAAATAAAATTTTGGTACAAGTAAATTTTCATCAGCACACTTCTATACCCAAGCTGTAGGGGTGGTCACAAATCGGGGTGATAGTGGTGTTGCATCCGAAATGACCGAACCATTTACTTCGAACTAAAAACCATAAACTAGCCAACCAATAACTACTTCTCCAATTGAGCTTTAATGCTTGCCAATCCATTATCTAAAGTAGTAGCTGTATTTTTAGTAACAAATGGAATCATGTATCGTTTAATGGGGTTGTTGCCTACATCGCCACTATCAATCCAATGTAGCTCGGTAGTATTGGCATCAATCGCTTTAAAAGTAAAAGTACCCGCAGCTGTTCTTTCGGCACGGTTTACACTTAATATAAATTGTATGCTGCTGTCTTTTTTGTAACCTATAGTTTCAAAATAACCTTGTCCTAATAATGCACCATAAAAGTATTGGCGTGCACCAATGCTATCTTGTATGTTGTTGTAAAAGTAATACAAAGTGCTATCCACACTTTTATTCCATAAACTCCATTGCTCCCAGTTTTTGTAGTTGCTTAAATAAGCAAATGTTTGGCTTACGGGTTTATTAATTACAATGCTGCGATTTACATGATACGTGTGCGGAAAAAATCTCGATCCCATTACAAACGCAAACACAACACCAAAAATAATCAGGTATATTTTAAACAATTTCATGCCAACAATTAGTTAGTAAATAGCAAATAAAAAAACACTGCAGGTATGGCCAAAAACAAACCATCAAAACGATCTAATACACCACCATGCCCCGGTAAAATGGTACCACTATCTTTTATGTGTAAGTTTCTTTTTAATAACGATTCAAACAAATCGCCAAAGGTGCCAAAAATTACCACCAATACGGCAATCACCATCCAATCAAAAGTAGTTACATCATCAAACCCTAATAACTTAGAAATACCGTAGGCCACGGCAATACTTAAAATGGTTCCGCCAATGCTGCCTTCCCAAGTTTTTTTAGGCGAAATGCGTTCAAACAATTTTGTTTTACCAAAGCTTCTGCCCGCTAAATAAGCGCCCGTATCGCTGGTCCATAACAATAAAAAGAAACCCATAGGTAAACCCGGGCTGTAACTTAACGAGTTTAAGAAACCCATTTTGGCCAACATAACAATTGGCATTGTTATGTACAACAAACCCAATACCTGAAATGCCAGGGTTGAGAATTCGTTATGTGTACGTTCAAATAATTTAATGATGAACATAAACATAAAAATAGGGATAAGGTTATAGTACCAAGCCAAGGATAAATCGGCCGAAAATATCATGGCAAACATGATAAAAATAACACTGCCACAAATAATACCCAAGTACTTTTCAATCCAGCGCTTGTCTGGTAAAACCAATTCGTAAAACTCTAGCAGACATAAAAAATTAATTATAAACAGCAATATAAAAAAGCTGAACTCGCTAAACATGGTTGCTGCTACCACAGCCGAAACAAAAACAGCGCCCGTTATGCTGCGTTGTACAAAATTACTTTTCATGAGTTGGGTTATTATTTATTAAATGCAGTGCGGTAACTACATCATTTGCGGGGCAATATATTTCAATTACTCCAAATGCATGATAACTGCTGTCTCTTTTATTCATACTAACTGCATTAATGCCGTTTTCTTCCAGCATTTGTATAATGATTTCAGCCTCTATTGGGTTACCTGTTTGATAAATTTTATTAAAATCACTCGCCATTATACCACACACGTTTAAAGGTAATCTTACGTAAAATCCACAACAAAACAATGGCCAACAATGCACTCCCGGCATTAATCACCCACGATTCAAAAACATAACCATCTTGCATTACCGTTGGTAAATTGTTTTTAATAGGGGTGTAGCTGCTTCCTACTGCAAAAGCATTGTTTACAAAGTGCATCACAATACTAATCCAAAGGTTTCCGGTAAATAAATAGGCGTAACCCAATGCAGCCCCTAAAATTAAGCGTGGAATAAATCCATAAAATTGTCCGTGAAAAGCACTAAAAACAATGGCAATCATCCACACTGCAAAATGTTTTTTACCTGTGGTTAAGCGCACAAAGTTTTGCAAAACACCTCTAAATAAAAACTCTTCGCCAATGGCAGGTAAAACAGCAATTACTAAAATATTCACCCACAATACATCAAGTGTGTCGGCCTTTACAAATGCTTGAGTAAGCTTTGCTGCAAGTTCTTCGGCTGCCTTTAACTCTTGCTCTAATTGTGCCATTGATGCAGGGAGTTGTATAAAACTATTTGCATAAACCAACCAGCTTACAAAAGGCATGGCTGCTAAAACGATGGCAACAGATAGTACAATTTCAGTTAGAGTAGTTTTACGGTTTAACTTTAAAAACTCGGCTGGGGTTTGATGTAAGGCTTTGCAAAAATACCAGGCAGGATAAATAAACATACCGGCCGAAGTGAGTGCTTGTATGTATTTAAGCGCATTTAGGTTTGACGTGGAGTTAAAATCGGTTAGTAAACTTGGGTTGGCTAAATAATCTACACCAAATATGGGTTTGCAAGTGTAAATGGCTACGCTGTAGGCAAATCCTGCAAAAACCAACATCATGCCGGCCAAAATAAACATGCGTGTAATAAAAAATACCACAGGGTGGTTCCAAATCAAATTCTTTTCAGTCATTTACCTATTTTTGCGCTGCGAATATAACAATGGTTAAGATAGGAAACATAGAATTGGGTGAATTCCCTTTATTACTTGCCCCCATGGAGGATGTGAGTGATCCGCCTTTTAGGGCAGTTTGTAAAGATAAGGGTGCCGACCTGATGTATACTGAGTTTATTAGTAGCGAAGGTTTGATTCGTGATGCCATTAAAAGCCGTAAAAAGCTAGATATATTTGATTATGAGCGCCCAATTGGTATTCAAATTTTTGGTGGTGACGAAGAGTCGATGGAATTAGCAGCCAAAATTGTAGATGCCACCAATCCTGATTTGTTGGATATTAATTTTGGTTGCCCTGTAAAAAAAGTAGTATGTAAAGGTGCCGGAGCGGCTATTTTAAAAGACTTGCCACAAATGGTAAAGATTACGGAACGTGTGGTTAAATCAACCAAACTACCTGTTACTGTTAAAACACGCTTAGGTTGGGACGAGAACAGTAAAAACATTGAAGAAGTTGCCGAGCGATTGTTTGATGTGGGTATAAAGGCACTTTCTATACATGGACGAACACGTGCGCAATTGTATAAAGGCGAAGCTGATTGGACTTTAATTGCCAAAGTAAAAAATAACCCACGCATACAAATTCCAATTTTTGGTAATGGTGATATTGACTCACCTCAAAAGGCACTGGAATATAAAAACAGATTTGGTGTTGATGGCATTATGATTGGCCGAGCAGCTATTGGTTATCCATGGATTTTTAATGAAATAAAACATTACATGGCCACAGGCAACTTGCTTGCTGCACCAAGTATAGTTGAGCGTGCCGAAGTGGTACGTAAGCACTTAGATTTTAGTGTGCAATGGAAGGGCCCAATTGCCGGAATTTTTGAAATGCGCACACATTATGGCCCATACTTTAAAGGAATTCCGAATTTTAAAGAATACCGTACACGTTTGGTAATGGCATCAACCCACCAGCAAGTGCACGAAATTTTAGATGAAGTGGTAATGAAATACCAAGGACTTGCATTAACTGTTTAACTAGGCTTAATCTACCAATTTTATAAGGTTATCAACCCATGCAAAGAGTTGTTTGAAATAATATCTTGCAAAGCACAACACAAAAAAAACAGGCTGTCTCGTAAAAAAGACAGCCTGTTTTTTGTAAAAGCTTATTTGTAGTTACTCAACCACAATACGTTTAACCAATTTGGTTTTGCTGTGTTGCAATTCCATTAAGTAGATTCCTTTATTTAGGTTGCTTACATCAATACTATGTGTTTGTATACCTGTAGTAATGTTTATGGTTTGGGTTTGCACAACCTGACCAAGCATATTTACTAAACGAATATCTGCGTTGCCATTTTCTATTCCTTCTAATTTAATGTTTAACATTGTTTTGGTAGGAATAGGGTATACACTTAAGTTACGCAATGCAGTTTCTTCATTTAAACCAACAGCAGGTGTAACGTTAATAATTACTTTGCTTGGTAAACTCAAACAATTTTCTGCGGTGCGAGATGTTACCATTAAAGTAGCAGTATCAACTACGTTAAATCTTGCACTAATTGTAGCCGTATTGTTTCCACTTAAAATGGTTCCTTTACCCGCAGCAATACTCCATACAAAAGTTAAACCTGCTTGTGTTGGCACGCTATACGTATTGGCTTCGCCTCTTACCGGACTTAAAATGCCGGTTATGCTGCCAACAGTTGGGCGAGGTAAAATAGAGTATGTTTTAGCCATTGATTCGCTTGATGAGCAACCGCCTGTTGTGGCAATAACTGTATACGAACCAGAGTCGGTTGCGCTGTATGTTTTTGCTGTTGCACCTACAATTGCATTTCCATTTTTATACCATTGGTTTCCGGCTGTTGCACTAGAGGTAAGTGTTGCTGATGCTCCGGTACAAAATGCATTACCTGTTACATTTGATGTAACAATTGGTGTTGCTGGTTTTGCATCAACACGTACTATAATGCTTGATGAGTTTTCGCAGGTTCCATTAGATTTTGCTACACGATAAGTTGCATTTTGAGATGCATAAATTTGTTGAACGTTTTGAGCAATCAATACATCGTTGACATACCATTTTATATTACCTGTGCTATCTGTACTTAACAATACACTATCGCCAATACAAAATGCTACAGCACCTGCTGCTTTAATATTTGGAGTAGTTGGGCGAGCCACAACATTAATGTAATTACTGCGTGTAATACTATCTGCGCCACTCGCGTTACTCGATTTAAGCTTTACATTATAAACTCCCGGAGTGTTATATGTAACTACCGGGTTTCTTTGGGTTGATGTAGTTTGGTTTGCACCATCAAATGTCCAATCCCAGTTTGTAGGAATATTGGTTGATTTATCAGTAAAAGTAACTTGGTCTCCAACACATACTGTAGTTGCAGATTCAAAATTAGCAACAGGTTTAAGCAATGTGCCATCAACTCGTATATTGTCTATGTACAAATTATTGCCATACCTGTTATAGCTTTCAAATTTTAAAGTAACACTTGATTGCCCTGCAAATTGTGCAAGTGAAATTGTTTTACAACCCGAGCCTGTTCCGCCTCCACACCAATCAGCTGCGGTAGCAGGTGCAAACGCAGTTTGTGATCCATATGGATAACCTGATTCTTGATAGGTTGCGAAGTTACCGGTTCCATTTTCACCAAATCCTTGCAACCTAATCCAAGTAGTACCACAGTTAGTACTTGCATATACAATTAAACTATCTGTTTGGTTTGATCCGCCATAACGAGTGTAGGCATGATTAAAAGTTAGGTTTACATTGGTATGGGTACTTAGATTTAATGCAGGTGCAATTAGTGCATCACGCTGGCCGGTAGAACTGTATTCATACAAATTAATACCAGCAGATGCACTTCCAGGCGTGGTTCCTCCTGTTGAATACAAAGCCCATGTTGTTCCTGCATCCGGATTTGAAGTTCCCCATGTATTTAGTGTGGTTGAGTTACTTTCAAAAGTTTCTAAAAATGGTAATGCAATTCCACCAACAGTTATATAATCTGTTTTGTAAACAGAGTCGTTACCTAGGTTGCCAATAATTTTTAACGATACAGGATAAATTCCTGGAGTGTTGTATGTAATTGTTGGGTTTGTAGCAGTAGATGTAGATGGCGTACCACCTGGGAACGACCATAAACGTTGGGTAATTCCTCCGGTTGAAGCATCAGTAAATGTAATGTTTTGACCAACGCAAATTGCAGTGCGGTTTGCCGTAAATTGAGCCATTGGTTTTTCAACACCATTACTAATTAGTAAAGTGTATGCTTGCGAGCCACCAACTAAAGTTGCTTTATTGGATATGGTTAAAGTATACACTCCGGCAGTTGGTGCAGCGATGTAAATCATTTCCACATTGTCTCTATTGTTGTCGCCACGTGTAGCTGCTGCTGCAGGGTTTGCAGGGTCAAGTATAAAAGGATTGTAAACCGTATTATCACTTGCGCGCGTTAGTCTGATGTCTAAATCGTTAACCAACATACGTGTTGTATTATCTAGCAAGTTTGATGTAACAGGAGTCCCTGGTCTGTCTGTCCAGCTAATAGTTATCTTTAATGGTTTACCTGCATCGGCTGTAAACTGTAAGCTTTGCGGTGTACCAGAGGTTAAAACCCTTTCTTCTAGTTTATTAATATTCGAATCATTAATAAACTTAACTGCCGAAGCTGTATTCATCAACCCCCAACCAAACCTGTAATCAGGGCCTTCGCTTGTTCCGGCCTCGTCTGCAGTGTGTATAACAAGTCCTTTCAAACTGGCGGCTCTCATGTATTTACCTTTTCGTGCAAAATAATGTTGTTGTACCAACAGTAAAGAGCCACTTGCTGCAGGTGTAGCCATCGAAGTTCCGCTTATGGTAGAATAAGCATTGTCGGCATTACTGTATGAAGATTTGATTGATACACCAGGTGAAACAATATCTGGTTTAATACGTCCGTCATCTGTCGGTCCCCAGCCGCTAAATGAACTCATCACCACATCACTCGCTTGTGTCCAACCATTACCGGTATTACCTCCAATTTTATTAACTGCACCAACAGTTAATACATTTTTAGCTGTGCTATAAGTAGAAACGCAATCGTATCCTGCAGCGCCTCCATCTCTTAAAGGAGCTGTTCCCGAACCAAGTGTACCATCTGAATGATACCAGGTTGTTGTTCCAGACAAATTTTCTCCTCTATCATTTCCGGCAGCTTTGCATATCAAATAGTTCGGATAATCAAATGCAATTTGATCCCAGTCTTGGGCTTGATCGTTGTACCATCCAAATTTGTAATCCTCTACGGTGCTTACAAATCTGTCGCCATACCATTCCCATCTGTTTTGACCTTGATCGAAATACCAACCCGATATACTTCCGTATGAGTGATTGGATATTAACATACCGGCTGCAGCAGCTTGTGTCATTTCAAAGTTGTCACTATTCCAATCATAAGCTTTTAAACTTGCTTGGTAAGCCATTCCTTTAGAATTCGCATCAACACCACTAGCAATCATGGTACCAGCAACGTGTGTGGCATGATCGCTTAATTGCGAAGATCCATCTGTTTGGGTTGCACGGCCTGTTAGTTCTTGATGAGAAACTCTCACTGCACCACCATCCCAAATACCTAGGCGATTTGGCATGTTTGATCCTGTTAAGCTGGTTCCTAATGTTCCGCCTGGCCAAACTTTGTTGGTAGATATTGTTCTACCTGCACCAATATTATAAGTTGTGTTGTAAATAATTTGTCCGGTTGAAGTAACGTACATAGCTTGTTTTATACTACCATCTGCAAACTCTGTTCTTGCAGGTAAGTTACGTTCTTTTAGTACACGTTGAAGTTCTACTTGTTGTAAAATTGATTTTTCATAAAGCCTTATTTCTAGAGGCCTTTCTGATACAGGTGGCTGTTGCACCAATTGGGCCATTGTTGGTAACATGGCCGCTCCTAATAATAAAGTAAGTATGGTCTTTTTCATAATATTTATTCAATCATATCAGTTGGTTATCATTCTTTTTGATGTACCAAGGTTCTTCTCTTTAGGCAAAACCTGAGTAGTTTTTATTTCAAAACGATACCATTGTTTTTCGTGAAATACCCTGCCTTGGGCGCTAATGGCTATGATATGTCCCGACTCCGGAACATCGCATTTTATTTCAACCAAAGTTAAAAACCTTTTGTTTTGCACGAAGGTTTTACTTGTGCTATCAATCAATACCACCTGAACCCTACGGTTTTTAAAAATGGTATCTCTAATCATGCTTTCAGGAATGTTGTTGATTTGAATCAGTTTGTTGTCGGTTGATAGCAATGCCAAATTAATACTGTTGTTTACCCAATCTATTTTTTGACTTCTAATTTTAAAAGGCACATCTTGTTTTTGATGGTTGGTAAGTTTAACTGTGCTGCTGTCTCGTGAGGTAAAACCAAACGCACATATGCTTGCTATAAGAAGTATTATTTTAGTTGGGCTTTGCATATAAATCAAATGTACATAATTTGTACTAATTTTTGTGCCAATTTTATAACTTCACAAATAAGGTATTAATTTGTAAACTTCATATTAAAAATATTATCGGTTTGAAACAACATATTCCTAACGCAGTAACCTCGGCAAACCTACTGTTTGGCTGTTTATCCATATTAAGTGCAATCCAAGGCGATTTAATCATGGCCTCTATATATATCGGAATTTCGGCCGTTATGGATTTTTTTGACGGTTTTGTGGCAAGATTATTACATGTTAGCGGAGAGTTAGGCAAACAACTCGACTCGTTGGCAGATGTGGTAAGTTTTGGCGTAGCGCCCGGTTTTATATTTTATAGCATTGCAGGTAAATGTTTTGGTGATGGATTTTGCATCAACCAATACACGTTTTTGTTGATTCCAATTTTTTCGGCAATCAGGTTGGCAAAGTTTAACATAGATACCCGCCAAAGCGATAGTTTTATTGGAGTGCCAACTCCTGCAAATGCCATGTTTATTGCCAGTTTACCACTAATCTTAGCTAATGATACTTATGGTATTGGTACCTTGATAGAGCACCGTTGGTTTGTTACGTTCTTTCCTCTGTTATCTGCATATTTATTGGTGGCAGAACTACCGCTACTGGCTCTTAAATTTAAACACTTTAAGTTTAAAGGTAACGAGGCGCGTTTTATTTTAATCATCAGTTGTTTGTTAAGTGTGCTCATATTTAAGTTTGCCGGTATTGCATTAAGTATCATCATTTATATTTTGATATCAGCAATTAATAATGTGGTAAGCAAACCAAAATTAAATTCATAGGGTCTGCAATTTTGTAATCAACCCAAACCATTAACCCAACCGTTACAAAACTTTAATTGGATAAAACCATGGTAAAAGTAATTCGAATAATTGCATTGTTGTTATGGAGTAGTGCATGTTTAAATGCGCAAAACTTAAACTACGCACGCAAGGTTATTAACGATTTATGTGCGCCAGAAATGTATGGCAGAGGCTATGTAAAAAAAGGTGATTTAGTTGCAGCAAAATACATTAGAGAGGAGCTTAAAGCCGCAAAAGTAAAATCGTTTAATACAGAGTATTTTCAAGAGTTTGGTTTCCCGGTTAGTTTGTATGATGATGAGGTAAGCATTGAAGTAGATAATGCTAAATTAATTCCAGGCGAACATTTTATTGTTTCAGCTGGTTGCCCGCCTGTAGAAGGAACTTACAAATTAATTTGGGTTGATAGTGCAATGGTTGATAACCAAAGTACTTTTGCTCAACTTGAAAAGCAATACTTACGTCAGGCTTTTTTGGTTATTGGTGAGGTAAAAAATCAAAAATTAAATCACCCGGAAAGGTTAAAACAAATTACCTCAAATGCATTCAAAGCAAAGGGAATTATTTATGCTGCCGAGAAAAAATTAACCTGGAGTGTATCAACCAAGTGGGATGATTTTGCAAAAATTTATGTTAAGGATGGATTATTAAAACCTTATCAAACCAGTGCAAAAATTACGGTGTCATCACAAATTAAAAGTCACTCTACCCAAAACGTTATAGGCTATATAGAAGGGAGTAAATACAAAGATTCGTTTGTGGTATTTACTGCACATTACGACCATTTGGGTATGATGGGTAAAGATGCCATGTTTCCCGGAGCAAACGATAATGCAAGTGGTGTTGCCATGTTGTTAGACTTGGTAAATCATTACAGCAAAAACAAACCGGAATACAATATTGCATTTATGTTTTTTGCAGGAGAAGAAGCCGGATTGTTTGGGTCATATTTTTACACGCAAAACCCTTTGTTTCCGCTCAAGCAAATTTCGTTGTTGCTTAATCTAGATTTAATGGGAACGGGCGATAAAGGGCTAACTGCGGTTAATGCAACAGTATTTCCGGATGAGTTTCAGGAGTTGCAGTTGGTGAATATGGATGGTGATTTTTTACCTACCATTGCATCGCGCGGTAAAGCGCAAAACAGCGACCATCACTACTTTACAGAAAACGGTGTAAAGTCTTTTTTCTTCTATTTAATGGGCGATTACCACTTTTATCATGATGTAGATGATAAGGCTGAAGCCCTTCCGTTAAGTAAATACAACGAGGCATTTAAACTTATTCAGCAATTTACTGATGCCTATCAAAAGGCACATTGATACCAGTTTTATGCACCGCTATTGGTAATTTTGCTGTTGTTTAACTGCCCTAAAAAACGTAAAATTACCGAAATATAATTACCCTATGTCAGTTTTCGGCTCACTTGTAACCTGGTATTTAAAGAAACGTATTCCTTTCATTGAAGAAATGATGGAACGCCCTGCTGATACACAAATGCAAGTGTTTCAAAAGTTAATTAACCAAGCTCGTTACACTGAGTGGGGAATTCAATACGATTATCGCTCCATTAAAAGTATAAACGATTTTAAGCAACGTGTGCCAATAGGCAACTACGAAACACACAAGCCATACATTGATCGTATGATGAAAGGCGAACAAAACTTGTTGTGGCCAACTGATGTTACTTGGTTTGCAAAATCGAGTGGTACCACATCTGCAAAAAGTAAATTTATTCCGGTAACTTTTGATTCGTTGGAGGAGTGTCATTTTCAAGGTGGAAAAGATGCGTTGATGTTTTACCAATTGCAGCGTGAAAGTAGTAAAATTTTTGATGGCAAAGGTTTAATCATGGGTGGCAGTCATCAAATAAATAAGTTTCACGAAGGTGAATCTTATTATGGTGATTTAAGTGCGGTAATGATGCAGAATATGCCTTTTTGGGCACAGTATTTCCGCACGCCCGATTTAAGCATTGCCATAATGGATAATTGGGATGAGAAAATTGAAAAAATGGCCTTGGCTACCTTGCAGGAAAATGTAACCAGCATAAGTGGTGTGCCTACTTGGACGTTGGTTTTAATTGATAAACTTTTTGAAATTACCGGCAAAAATAACTTGGCTGATATTTGGCCAAACTTAGAATTATACATTCATGGTGGTGTTAGTTTTGTTCCTTACAAAAATCGTTTCGAGTCTTTAATTCGTTCTGCTAACATGAACTATCTGGAAACTTACAATGCTAGCGAAGGCTTTTTAGGCATACAAGATACCTTAGGCAGAGACGATATGTTGTTGATGTTGGATTATGGTATTTTTTATGAGTTTATGCCCATGAGTGAGTACGGAAAAGATCATCCAAAAACGTATACCATTGATGAAGTAAAACCGAACGAAAATTACGCTCTAGTAATTAGTACCAATGCTGGTTTGTGGCGTTACATTATTGGCGATACCATTAAGTTTACGCAATTGTATCCGCATAGGTTTAAAATAACAGGTAGAACCAAACATTTTATTAATGCTTTTGGAGAGGAGCTGGTTATTGAAAATGCCGACTTTGCCATATCACAATGTTGTGTTGAGTTAAACGTGAAGGTAATAGATTACACCGCAGCTCCGGTACATTTCGAATCGGAAACCATAGGCACACACCAATGGTTAATTGAGTTTGAAAATATGCCGGATAATATGGATGAGTTTACCCATAAATTGGATTATTATTTAAAGCAATCAAACAGCGATTATGAAGCCAAACGCTATAAAGATATGGCTATGATATTGCCAAGAGTGCATGCCGTACAAAAAGGCACATTTTATAATTGGATGAAAAAAAATGGCAAATTAGGCGGACAACATAAAGTGCCACGATTAGCCAACAACAGAGAATACATTGAAGATATTTTAACCACATTAACCTCCGTATCATCATGAAAAAAAATATAAAATTATTGTTGGTAGCAGCTGCACTTTTTTGTGGCACCCATCAATATGTAACAGCACAAGAAAGTGTTGAAAAAGGAAATGAGTTTTATGATTATTTCCAGTTTAAGGAAGCTATAAAAGAATATGAGTTTGCTTTAAAAAATAACCGCACTGTTAAAAACGAAGCTCATATTTTAAAGCGTTTGGCATACAGCTATCTCTACACTTTTCAATACAGTAGGGCTGAGGCTAAGTTTAATGAATTGATTAAGTTGGGTGATAAAAAAGCTGCTCCTGCCGTTTATTTAGATTATGGTAATGTGCTGAAAATTCAAGGGAAGTACGACAGAGCAAAAGATCAGTATGCTTATTACAATACATTGGTAAAGTCTGATTCTTACAGTTCATTTTTAACTCGCTCGCTTAATTGGGCAATTAAAAATCAAGACTCCATCAATAAAAAAGTATACGTAGGTTTAACCAACCTTGATGTTAGTGGTCAAAGTTTAGGTTATTGTTTTTTTGATAATGGTTTGATTTATGCGCATGCAAAAGATACCAACTACAATGAGTTTACTACGTTGTTTGATTTAGGATTTATTACGCGTGTTGATTCGGTTACTTTTGCCAAAGGAGATGATGTGGTAAGTGATATTAATTTTCCTTTTAATGAAGGGTCTCCATGTTTATCTCCTGATGGTGAAACGTTGTATTTTACAGCAACTGGTGCCAAAGTAAAAGAAGGTGAAATACGCAAATCGGGTATTAAAGAAACAAGCACAGATGGTGTAAGCAATTTAAGATTATACGGCAGTAAATTAGCAAATGGTAAGTTTACCGGTGTTTTTGAGCTGCCCTTTAACGATAAAAATTTTAACTACATTCATCCAACAGTAAGTGCTGATGGCAATACACTTTATTTTGCTAGTGATATGCCCGGTGGTTATGGCGGTTTAGACATATATAAAGTTACCCGTAACACTGATGGTACTTGGACTACACCCATAAATTTGGGAGAAAAAGTAAACACTACAGAGCAAGAAGGATTTCCATTTCTGGTAAATGATAAATTGTATTTTGCATCCAAAGGTCATGTTGGTTTTGGAGGCTACGATATTTTTGTAACAACTATTGGCAATAACTTCACTTTATCAAACCCGCAAAACATGGGCAAACCATTTAATACCAGCAAGGATGATATGGCTTTTGTGTTAGATAAAGATGGCACTACCGGATACCTTTCATCAAACCGCGATAGTGATAATGGCATTGATAAGGTGTATTATTTTAATACCAATTATACTCCTGCCCCTAAAAAAACTACCTTACCAAAAGCCGATACAACTATGGTTACTTT
>CAZRVA010000061.1:0-14623 GCA_964603255.1 uncultured Chitinophaga sp. | reverse complement strand
CATTATTGATATCCTCAATCAATCGATGTTTTTAAGCGATGGTGAAGACACCAAAAAACAAAGAGAATGGTGCGATTTTTTAATTGAACCCGACCTTACCGGATATCACGCGGGAAGCTTTAACTCGGCCGATTCGTTGATTAAAAGAGGTTACGATGCAGCCATGGAATCGTTTAATGATTTGCAAAAATTAGCGCAAAAATTAGACGAAAACTATGGCCCGAAAGAAACCATTTCTATACCTAAAATTGACTCGGTTTTGTTAACCGGTTTTGAAGTAGAGGGCGTAAGCAAAGCAAATCACGATTTGGTAATTGATAGGTTGGATTTAACACGAAATCATTGGTACACTCCAGATGTTTTTCCGGAGGCCATGAAGAAAGTATACGGCACACGATATTTCAGAAAAATTGGATATGAATTATTTAAGTACGATGATGGAACCCGCATAAGACTTAAAGGAAATGAAAACCCACCAACGTTTTTTAATGTAGCGCTTAACTACAATAGTTTCTCGAAAGCTGCATTAATTTTAAACCTAACCTCACGTAATATTTTAGGCAAAAACACCAGGTTTTCTTCAACCCTAAATATTGCCGATATGCTGCGTTTTAAAAGCGAGTATTTTAAGTATTTAGGTACAGCAAAAAATCATGGTTTAGGTGTTTCGTTTTGGTTTGATAACTATGATTTTCCGTTGTCGGAAAAACAGATTCGCTTAGCTTTATACAGACAAAAATACACGGCCTTTGATGTGAAATACCAAATTGCCTCATTAACCGTAAATACTGCCGGCTTGGGCATTAGAAGAGAGTATGTTGTGTTTACACCAAATGTATACGGTAGTGGTGAAACTTTTGATGGAAGCATTGTTCAAGATCGTGTTTACTTAGATTTTAATTTAAACACATTAAATCGCCATTACTATGCACACTCGGGCTCTAAAGTAAACATGAGTTTGAGTTACTTTTTTAACCACAATCCGGATTTTAAAATGGTTAGCCGCGACTCATTAAATGGTGGCTTTGTGAGCAGAAATATGACTTCTTCTATTTCAGATTCATTGATTACAAATAGGTATTTGCAATTTAAATTATTATCAAACAGATACATTCACATAAACAAAAAAAGCACGTTGGTTTTGGGTTTTTACAGTGGTTTTACTTTCAATCCGTTTAGTCCAAAATCGGATGCCAATACCATGTTTAATAATTTTATGTTGGGCGGGTTGATTCCTAATTTTAGAAATCAAATACCTTTTGTTGGCTTGAGTGATTTTCAAATTAGAACCAATAATTTTATAGGTACCCAAATTTGCTATCAATACGAACTTTCTAAAAACTTATTCGTAATTCCGAAAATTAACTTGGGTTATCACAACAATAATTTTGTACGATATTTTACAAGTGATGATTTTTTAAAATCATCAAACCAATTATTTGGTTACGGAATAACAGGCGGATTTAATTCGGTGCTTGGTCCGTTAGATTTTACTGCAATGCGTAATACCCAATTGAATAGTTTTGAGTTTTATGTGAATTTGGGCTACAATTTTTAGTAATATCCTGATTTTGTGCAGCTAAAAAACGACCTTTTTAAATAGTGTCTAATAAAACATCTCCTTGTGGGTAAAGTATTTGCTCGACTTTCCGTTAAACGAGGCTTATAGCGCATCTAAAAGCTAAATTTGTTGTTTATTCAACAAAACAAGCCCATATTTTGATAAATTATACCGAATTTAAGCTGTCAAACGGCTTAACCGTCATTCACCATCCCGATCCAAACTCTAAACTTTGTGTTTTAAATATTTTATACAAAGTTGGATCAAAAGATGAAAATCCGGATAAAACCGGATTTGCACATTTATTTGAACACCTCATGTTTGGAGGTTCGATAAATGTTTCTGACTTCGACAATCAATTACAAATTGCCGGAGGAGATAACAACGCTTTTACCAGCAACGACATTACCAACTATTACATTACACTTCCGGCCAATAATATTGAAACCGCATTTTGGTTAGAAAGCGACCGCATGCTAAGTTTAGATTTTAGCCAAAAAGTGCTGGATGTGCAAAAGGCCGTTGTTATTGAAGAGTTCAAGGAAAGATATATCAATCAGCCTTACGGAGATGTTTGGCTTAAACTTTTGCCACTGGCCTACAAGGTTCATCCATACAATTGGCCAACTATTGGTAAAGACTTTTCGCACATAGAAAACGCTACACTGGATGATGTGAAAGCTTTCTTCTATTCGTTTTATGCGCCCAACAATGCAATTTTGGTTGTAAGCGGAAATATAGATTTAGAAACTACAAAAGCACTTTCCGAAAAATGGTTTGGCCCAATTCCGGACAGAGAAATCAAGAGGCCAATCTATCACAGCGAGCCAGAACAAACCGAAAAAAGAATTGAACATGTTTACAACGATGTTCCGCTTGATGCTATAATTATGGGTTACCACATTTGCGAAAGGTTGCACCCAGATTATTATGCGGTAGATTTAATGACCGATATTTTAGGTGGAGGAAAATCGGCAAGATTGTTTAATGAACTGCTTAAAAAGCAAAAGTTGTTTAGCGAAATCGACTGTTACCAAAGCGGAGATTTTGATGCCGGTTTAGTAATTGTTGAAGGTAAATTAGCAAAAGGTGTTACGCACCAACAAGCCGAAGAAGCCATTGAAAAAGTACTTGGCGAGTTAATTGCCAAAGGCGTGAGTGAAGTTGAACTTGAAAAAGTAAAGAACAAAACCGAAACCAATATTAGGTTTAACGACATGGGCGTTTTAAATAAAGCCATGAAACTAGCCTACGCTGCATACTATGGCGATATTAACTTGGCCAACACAGAAGTTAATCATTACCTGAGTGTTACGGCACAAGACATACAAAGGGTAGCTCAAACCTATTTAAAATCAACAAATTGTAACATTCTTTATTACCACGCAAAACATGAATCAGCCTAATAGAAGCCAAGCACCCGATACACAAAAAATAAACCAACTGAATTTTCCTGTTTGTGCTGAACAGACCGGAAAAACCGGTGTAATGGTTTATCACCTAAATGCCCCTGTAAATGAGGTTTTAAGAATAGAATTTGTATTTGATGCTGGTATAGCCAAACAAACACAAAAACTAATTGCCAGCGCTGTAAATAAACTTTTAGTGGAAGGAACTCCAACCCGAAACGCAGAACAAATTGCTGATGGCTTAGATTTTTACGGTAGTTACCTTCAAACCAGATGCGCTGTTGACGATGCCCAAATAACCTTGTACTGTTTGAAAAAACACCTAAACAAGTGCCTGGAAATTGTTTTAGACGTGATAAAAAATGCACATTTTACTGATAACGAGATAGATATATACAAAAAGAACAATAAACAACGTTTAAAAGTTCAGCAGCAAAAAACCTCATACCTGTGCAGAAAAACGTTTTACGAAACCATTTTTGGGGAATTAAGTCCTGTTGCATCATACTCATTACCAATTGATTATGATAATTTTTCACGTGAAACACTCGTACAGTTCCACCAAAAATATTACGCTGAAAATATCAAATATATTACTGTGGCTGGTGATGTAGATGATGATGTTTTATCATCACTAACAACTTTTAGTGAATATTTTGAGCCATCACATACCAACAACTTATATCAAAATACAAGTATTACAGCGGTAAGTAAAACGGTAAAAAAAGAAAAGGCCGCACAAGCAACGCTAAGGGTTGGTCGTAAAATTATAAACCGCGCTCACCCCGATTACAGAAAACTACAATTGGTAAATTTAGTTTTGGGTGGATATTTTGGTTCACGCTTAATGAAAAATATTCGTGAAGACAAAGGCTTAACTTATGGCATTTATTCTGTTTTAGAATCGTATTTAGATGATGGTTGTTTTTATGTAGAAGCTGATGTAAACAACGATAAAACCAAAATTGCGATTGATGAGATATACAAAGAGATCAATATACTTTGTACAAATTTGGTTCCAGAAAAAGAATTACATACTGCCAAAAACTATCTTTTAGGTTCGTTATTAAGAAGTATAGATGGGCCATTTACCATCATGGACAGGAACAGAATTTTGTTAGATTACGGATTTAACAAAAATTATTATGAAGAATTTATAGATATTATTAATACCACAACTGCAGAGGAAATTAGAGATTTATGCAATAAGTACTTAAAGCCTGAAAACCTCGTTGAAATTGTATGCGGTGGATAGTTGCTATATTATTACTATTTTTAGGTCAAAATACCTTGTTTGGACAAGCTCCGAATTTCAGAAGAATATGTCCAAATGGATCGGATAATACCTTGTATTGGTCGAATCCAAACTATACCTGTGCTAATTTTAGCTTTTATATTGTGTGGGAAAGAAAAGGAAATACAGGCGCATTTTTACCAATAGATACCATCTACAATCAGAATGATGAAAGTTACCTACATGTGAATGCTACTCCCCCATTAAGCGAACCCAATTCATATTATTTCATAGAAAGAAGAGATTCTTGCGGCCCGGTTTATAGTCATTATAGCGATACATTATTGGTTGATGTTTTACCACCAAATATTACAGAGCTGGATTCAGTTAGTGTGGATATCAATGCTAATCGTGTTATTTTAGGTTGGCAAAAAAACACTTCACCAGATTTTGATAAGTATTTATTGTATGTGTTTTTAAATGGATTCTTTACAGCAATGACTCCTTCAGAAACACGTGATACATTTGCTACAGATTTAGGAACTACAAATCCAAGTTTGGGAAGTTTCACGTACAACATAAATACAAGAGATAGCTGTGGCAAATTACCGGCATACGAAAAAAGACATAGCACAATATACTTAACTTATTCAAATGACACCTGCGAAAAAAACTACAGGTTAAGTTGGACACATTATGTGGGCTGGAATTCAATTGAAAAATACTACATATTTAGAAAAGTAAATTCAAACACATTTGAATTAATTGATTCGGTTAACGGAAACGTAAACACATACCAATCCAAATTTATAACAGGCAATAGCTATGAGTTTTTTGTTCGGGCTAAAAAAGACACGAGTATTTTAATTACGAGTTCATCAAATAAAATTAGTTTCAATTCCAGATTAAGACAAGATCCAACTTTTATTGATATCACTTATGTAACATCCGGAATTCCGGTTGATGAGTTTTTACATTTAAATTTTAATACGAACATAACAGATGAAGTTTTAAAATATGAGCTTCATATTACAGATACAAATCTGAATAGTATATCTATAACCAACCTCACAAAATCTGATATCAACAAAAAAATCAATTTAGGATTGAGTGATAAAAGTAGGTATCTTTTCTACGTGACATCATTTGATATTTGTAATAAATCATCATTCACCTCCGATACAAGCACGAACATCGTTTTAACCGGAAACGACAACAATAACCAAAGAACCTTAGGCTGGAATTCCTATTTCACGTGGAACAATGGCGTAGAATCATATGTAACTTACAGAGGATCAGGAGAAAATGGAACATTTACATTAAATCCGTGGAATATTGGTGTAGATACTATGATAGTTGATACAGACTCAAACCTTACCGTATTAGGCGAAGGTATTTGCTATTACATAGAAGCTAGGGAGCTTGGAAACAATACAAATTTTAGCAGATCTAACCGCATTTGTTTATCAGCTACATTTAATATTTATATACCAAATGCATTTGTACCTGTAGGCATAAATAACAAATTTAGACCAGAAGGAACATTAATTGACTATACAAAATCAACCATGAAAATATACAACCGATGGGGACAATTGGTTTATGACAAACCAATAAATGATGGTTGGGATGGATTAGATAGTAATGGACAATTATGTGAGCAAGGTGTTTACTTTTACAATATAGAAATATATAGCACAAAAAATGACAAACAAATTAAGCAAGGAACATTTACCCTACTCAGGTAAAGTGATTTTTAACGATATTGATATTAAAACATCTTTTAAAGATAGGACCAAAATTAAGGAATGGATTAACCAAGCTATCAAAAAAGAGAAGTTTAAATTGGGTGAGTTAAGCTATAATTTTTGCTCTGATGAACACCTATTACAAATCAATATCGAACATCTGAATCATGATTTTTACACCGACATTATTACCTTCGAGCTGAATGATGACAAAATAATTATCGGTGATATTTACATTAGTATTGATCGCGTGAAAGACAATGCCAAGCAAAACAGCAAAACTTTTACCAACGAATTAATGCGTGTTATTATTCATGGTGTTTTACACTTATGCGGTTATAAAGATAAAACCAAGAAAGACGCAGCTCTAATGCGCGAGAAAGAAGACTATTACTTATCTTTGCTGTGAAAAATTACCAAATTTCACGTGAAACATGTGAAATATACATAAATATCTGATAATCAAATGTTTAATAAATATAATGTTATTGTAGTGGGTGGTGGCCATGCGGGTTGTGAAGCTGCCGCTGCTGCTGCCAATTTAGGTTCGAAAGTTTTGCTCATTACCATGGACATGAACAAAATTGCCCAGATGAGCTGTAACCCTGCTATGGGTGGAGTTGCTAAAGGACAAATAGTTCGTGAAATAGATGCGTTGGGTGGTTACTCAGGCATTGTTTCTGATAAGAGTACCATTCAGTTTCGTATGCTTAATTTAAGCAAAGGTCCCGCCATGTGGAGTCCAAGAGCACAAAACGACCGTATGTTGTTTGCACAGTATTGGAGAGAAATGTTAGAACAAACTCCAAATGTTGATTTTTGGCAAGACATGGTGAAAGAGATTATTGTTGAAGATGGAAAGGCTTCTGGTGTTGTTACCGGAATGGGTCAAAGAATCTATTCTGATTCGGTGGTACTAACTAACGGAACGTTTCTAAATGGAATCATACATATTGGTACCAAACAATTTGGTGGTGGACGAATAGGTGAAAAAGCAGCAAGCGGTATTACCGAACAACTTATTAATTTAGGTTTTGAAAGTGGTAGAATGAAAACCGGAACACCACCGAGGGTTGATGGTAGAAGTTTGGACTATACTAAAATGGAAAAACAAGATGGGGATGAAAATCCTTCTAAGTTTTCATACAGTCCGGAAACTACACCTGTTAAAAACCAAAGACCATGTTGGATTACTTATACCAACGAAAATGTGCACGATATTTTAAGAACTGGCTTTGATGAATCGCCAATGTATGCCGGAAGGATTCAAGGTTTAGGCCCAAGATATTGCCCTAGCATTGAAGATAAAATAAACCGATTTGCAGAACGCGAACGTCACCAAATATTTGTTGAACCAGAAGGATGGAATACCGTTGAGATTTATGTAAATGGATTCTCTACTTCCCTACCCGACCATGTTCAATTTGAAGCCATCAGGTTAATTCCAGGTTTTGAAAATGCAAAACTTTTCCGTCCGGGTTATGCAATCGAGTATGATTATTTTCCTCCAACTCAATTAAAACTAACCTTAGAAACACACTTAATAGAAAACCTATTTTTTGCAGGACAAATCAATGGAACTACAGGCTACGAAGAAGCTGCTTGCCAAGGTTTAATTGCTGGAATAAATGCACATCAAAAAGTACAAGAAAAAGACCCGTTTATTTTAAAACGTAGTGATGCTTACATTGGTGTTTTAATTGATGATTTGGTAAACAAAGGAACTGACGAACCTTATCGCATGTTTACATCAAGAGCGGAATACAGAATTTTATTACGACAAGATAATGCAGATATTAGGCTAACCGAAAAAGGTTACCAATTAGGTTTAGCCAAGGAAGACCGTTTACATGCCGTAGAGAAAAAAATTAAAGATACAGATGACATCATCAAATACTTTAAAAAGACATCGGTAACACCAGATCAAATCAACCCATTACTTCAAGAGTTAGGAACTACAAGTATACCTCAAAATTACAAGTTAGATGCAATTTTAAGCAGACCACAAGTTGAATTAAAAGACATCATAAATGCTTTACCCGATACCAAAAGTTACTTAGAAGGATTTGATGAAGAAGCACTTTTACAAGCTGAGGTTTTATTAAAATACGAAGGTTATTTAGAGAAAGAAAAACAGGTAGTTGAAAAAATGAACAGATTGGAAGATGTTAGGATTCGTGATGACTTTGATTTCTCGACCGTTCAATCTATTTCTAAAGAAGCCCGTGAAAAACTAAATAAACAAAGACCAAAAACATTAGGACAAGCATCTAGAATAAGTGGAATTTCACCGGCAGATGTAAGTGTATTGATGGTTCATTTAGGAAGATAAAACTTGTAAACACCCTGTATAAAACCAATTAATAATTATAACACCGTAAATAGTTTATTTGCTATAATGGAAAACCTTAATGCTTGTTTGGTATGCGGAAATACGCAGCTTAGTAAAGAATTAACCTGCAAAGATTTTGTGGCTACCGGCCATCAATTTGATTTATACCGCTGCTCAAGCTGTTCGTTTTTATTTACCAATCCACGCCCATCAGCCACAGAAATTGGTCCGTATTACCAAAGCGACAGGTATGTTTCGCATGCAGGTGACAAAAAGGATTTTAGTTTTATGTATAAGGTTTACGATGTGGTTCGCGACTACAGCATCAAACAGAAACTAAAACATATTAAGCAATACCAACCAACTGGTAACCTAATGGATTTAGGTTGTGGATTAGGTTATTTTCTTGATGGCGTTGTGAAAGACGGAACATTTAAAGCATTAGGTGTTGATGTGAGCCAGGAAGCTGTTGATTATGTGAAACAAAAGTTTGGGCACGATGTAAAAAATGAAACCGAACTAAATCAATTACCTGAACACGGTTATGATATAATTACCCAATGGCACGTTTTAGAGCATGTTCATGCTTTAAATGAGCGCATGCAACAATTAAAAAAATTATTGAAACCAACCGGAACAATGTTTATAGCTGTGCCTAACAGCAACAGTTGGGATGCCAAACATTACAAAGAGTTTTGGGATGGCTATGATGTGCCAAGACACCTGTATCACTTTAACCAAAACAGCTTTAATTTATTAATGGAAAAGCATGGTTTTAAAGTGGTTGAAACCAAAAGCATGCCCTTTGATGCACCTTACATCAGCATGAGAAGCGAGGTTCATAAAGGTAATAAATTTGAGTTTGTTCGTGGTGCTATTTCTGGTTTAAGATCTACTGTAAGTGCATGGAATAAAAACGACCACAGCAGTTTATTATTTGTAGTAAAACATGCGTAAGTATTTAAATATTTATGTGGTTTTATTTGGGTTGATGTTGGCTTCGTGCGCACAAATAGTGAACCCAACAGGTGGAGAAAGAGATTTTAAAGCACCTGAGGTTGCCAATGTTTCTCCTAAAAACTACACCACAAATTTTGATGAAAAATCGATTGAGATTAAGTTTAATGAGTTTATACAATTAAATAATCCAACCGAACAAATTATCATTTCTCCACCACTTGAAACCAAACCTGAGTTTGTTAACAAAGGCAGATTATTAGAAATAAAGTTTAAAGAAAAACTTCAACCTAATATCACATACACCATAAACTTTGGTAATGCCATTGGCGATAACAAAGAGAATAATTTGGTTAAAGATTTTATTTATGTGTTTTCGACCGGTGATTTAATTGATTCGAATTTTATTGCAGGTAAAATAGAAAATGCATTTACCAATCAACCTGAAAATAATGTAACAATTGGATTGTATCATGTGAATGGTTTTAATGACTCTACAACCATAAAATACAAACCAGTTTACATGAGCAAAACCAACGAAAGTGGAATATTTAGTATAAATAATTTACCTGCTCAAACCTTTAAATTAATTGCATTTAAAGACGAGAATAAGAATCTTAAAAAAGAAGTTACAGAGCAAGTAGCATTTTTAAATAATAATGTTAACTCAACAGATAGCAACAACCATAAATTAAACCTTAAACTATTTAAACCCGATTTGTATAAACATGGTAGGATTGTAGATACCTTTAATCGTGAACCAGATAAGTTTGTTTTTGTGGTGTATAAACCTAAAAGTGTTTTTATTACAGAAAATAAGGATAATAAAACGTATCAAAACCACATTAAAACAAACATAGGTATTGATACTTTTTATGTGTTTACATCAACCCAAAAAACAGATAGTTTAATATACTTTAATTCAACCATTAACGGAAAAACAGACATTATTTCGGTTAAACAAAAAGTATTGTTTAAAGCGTCTAAACCAACATTTACCATAAGCAAACAAATAGAGCTTAACGATACCATTAAAATTAACTTCAACAGTCCGTTATTAAAGTTTGATACCAGCCGTATTGTATTAACTAAAGATTCGATTCATCTTAACTATAAACTTATTAAGAACAATGATTTTGAACTACAATTAATTTATCCTTGGGAAGAAAAAACAACCTATCGTTTAAATATTAAAGACAGTGCTTTTGTTGATTATTACAACCAATACAATAAAGCTGAGAAAGTTGTGTATGCCATGAAATCATTAAAAGATTATGCTAACCTATTACTTCACGTAAAAGTGGGTAAAAAAGCTAGTTATCCATACTTATTACAATTGATTAGCAGCGATGAAAAGAAAGTATATTATCAATATAATATTACTAAAAACCAAGATATTAGCATACAAAATATACTACCTGGAACTTACAAGCTAAAGGTAGTTTTTGATGAGAATGACAATGGTATTTGGGATAATGGCGACTTTAACACCAATACACAACCTGAGAAAGTTAAATATTTAACCGAACAGTTAATTTTAAAAGCATATTGGGACTTGGAACAGAGCGTATTAATAGAGTAGTTAACATACAATGTGGATTGCGACATTTTATCGTACAAAAACAGGTTGATAACTATTTATAACAGATCATCAACCTAATAAGTGCGACATTATAAACAAGCTAACCCAACCTTGTACCCAATTATTGTTCATTAATCTTATCACAAAAGTGATGTTAATTCAACTATCAACATGTGTTAATAAAACACTAATTATACAAGAAATACAGCCACTTAGTATGTTAGTTTAATGTTAACTGAAATAGAACAACGATAAAAACAAATAATTAAAAATAAGTTATACGCCAAATTCACACGCTAATAATAAAAACAACCTTTTAATTAAAAGTAATATAAGATTAAACGTTTGTGAATAGGAGTTTAAATTGAATTGCTTAGTTTTGGACTTGAGTATGATTGAAAAATTAAAAGCAGTAGAGAAAGAATTAGAAAGTATTGTGTTGAACAATGCTGATGAAACCGAACAATTTAGGTTGAAATATTTAAGTCGTAAGGGTTTATTAAATGATTTATTTGAAGAGTTTAAAACCATACCAAACGACCAGAAAAAGGAAGTTGGTAAGGTAATGAACTTGGTAAAACAAGCTGCACAAGTAAAATTTGATGAGGCGCAGGCTAAGTTTGAAGAAACAGCCGGTGATAATTTTACTGATCAGGATTTAACTTTACCAGGCGAACCTTTAAAGTTGGGTTCACGTCATCCGTTGGTATTGGTTGAAAAACAAATTGCAGATATATTTTCAAAATTAGGTTTTAGTTTATCATACGGACCTGAAGTAGAAGATGATTGGCATAATTTCTCGGGTTTAAATTTTCCAGAAAATCATCCGGCCAGAGATATGCAAGACACTTTTTTTATTGATAAAGAAATCGCACTTCGTACACATACATCAAGCGTTCAGGTAAGGTTAATGGAAAATCAAAAACCACCTTTACGTGCAATTATGCCAGGACGTGTTTATCGAAACGAAGCGATATCAGCCAGAGCACATTGCTTTTTTCATCAGGTAGAAGGTATTTACATTGATAAAAATGTATCGTTTGCCGACTTAAAACAAACGCTTTATCATTTTGTAACAGAAATGTTCGGAAAAGAGTTTAAAATACGTTTTAGACCAAGTTATTTTCCATTTACCGAGCCAAGTGCCGAAATGGATATTTCGTGCATTATATGCAAAGGAAAAGGCTGTAATGTTTGTAAACATACCGGTTGGGTTGAGATATTAGGCTGCGGTATGATTGACCCTAATGTTTTACAATCAAACGGAATTAATCCTGATGAGTTTAGCGGATTTGCTTTTGGTATGGGAATAGAGCGTATTACCATGCTTAAATATAATGTAAAAGACTTACGTGTTTTCTCTACAAATGATGTACGTTTTTTACAGCAGTTTGAGAGTGAATAGGGTTAAAACCCAAATTTAATTCCGTTTGATAACAGAATTAAATCGATTAATATTTTGTAATCAGCAATTTTATGAATTGCTGAACAAACTATAAATCGGGGTTAACCCAACTAAATCAAGTAGCGCGCTTGTGAAAAGCTTCTATTGATTAAGTTGGGTTAAAAATTTTCTCCCCGCTCCGCGGGATAACAATAAAAAGCCGAGTAGATTAATTTCATACTCGGCTTTTTATCTTATATTTTTATCGCATCATAGCCATTAAACCAGTACCTAAAAACATCAGTAGATAAATACCAATTAAAACAATGGTTGATATACCCGAAAATTTAAAAAGTGATTTTAGGTTTTTAAACGACTCTTCAACATTAAGTTCATCTTTATTGATAATACCATATTTAACTTGGGTTGAAAACCTGTGTAAGTAGGTAACAGGTATCATATACAAACCAGCTAGTAAAAGATATAAAGCGCCAAAACCTAGCGTAAGAGAACCATTTGTGTTAAAGCCGGGAAAATACTTTGAAGCCAACATAAATACGAAGGCAATAATTACCATTAAACCCACAAAAATATAGCCCATAATTGCCAAAAATTGTCCCCATTTGGCAGTTTCTAGTAAGTAACCTTTTACGTTTTGGTTGATGTGAAGGTTGTTGTTTTCTTGTTGCGGTTGATCTGAAAAATGTTCCATAGGTGTAACTGTTTAAAATTGATTTTAAAGCAAAATAATCAAAACCAATTAAAAACAAATTTTGTACACCTAAAATCCAACACTACTTCTTGTTTTTCTTTTTATCTGCAGCTTGAGTTAATGCAGATGCAGCAACACTTTTCACTTTTTTAGGTGTTTTAGGATCTTGTAAAAGTTTACCTGCAGCACTTGCCACTTTGTTTGAAGTTTTTTCGTTTTTTGCCATGACAGTAAATATTAATTATGAATGATTAATAGGCACTCCAACCACCATCAACAACAAGCACAGTACCGTTAATAAAACTGGCGTCATTACTTGCTAAAAACAGAACAGCATTTGCAATTTCAATAGGTTCTCCTGTTCGTGGATTAAGCGCCATGCCTGTCATTACCCTATCTTGAACCATGGGTGTAATTTTGGTCATGTCAATGGTTTCGCCAATGCTTGTAGCAACCGCACCCGGGGCAATAGCATTACACCTAATACCTGATTTTGCATACATGTTTGCAGTGTTTTTGGTTAAACCAATTAAGGCATGTTTACTGGTTGTATATGCAGCACCAGCAACACCTCCTTTTATTCCGCCAATGGAAGCGATGTTAATAATGTTGCCACTTCCTTTTTCCATAAAAATTTTAATGGCGTTTCGCATGGCTTTGTATGGGCCATCAACGTTAATTTTCATTACCCTTTCCCATGTGGTATTATCAACTTCTCCAACAGGTTGAAAGTTATCCATTACTCCAGCGTTGTTCACCAAAATATCTAATGTACCATAAGTGTTTTTTGCTAAATCAATCATGGAGTTTATTTCGTCTTCGTTGGCCATGTTAGCTTTTATGGTAGTAATGTTTCCACCTGCATTTTTAACTTCAGTTTCTAATGCACGCAAACGTTCTTCGTTAATATCTGCAGCAATCACCTTGCAACCATGTGCAGCAAATAATGTAGTAATTGCTTTTCCCATTCCTGCCCCTGCTCCGGTAATTACCGCAACTTTGTTTTCTAATTTTTTCATGATTAAGTACATTAAATTGATAGGTAAAATTAAACCAAATACCCACCACATAAAATGATATTTAATAGTTGATCATGAATGCTTGATTTATCCTTCCATTGCCCTGTATAAAAACTCGTTTAATGGGCTCAAAGCTTTGAATAAATCAACCATTTTTTTGTTGAAATCAGGGTCTAATAAATCTTTGTCACTAAGCTTATATTCGGCTATAAAGCTCTTGTGTTTAATAAATTGAATCATGGGATTATCAGCCTCATAGCCCTTAGGCGGACGTTGCAATGCCTCGCCAACCAAAGTGCCAAAGTTGCTTTTAAATGATTTGTGGGTAATGATGTCAACAAACTCCTTTGCGTTATAATCAATTTCCTGGCGGATAGCAGCCAACTTATCAGGCATTGGCATGTACGAACCACCCGCAATAAAACTGGCACCTGGCTGAATGTGTAGGTAGTAACCGCAAAAATCATCGCGCTTGCCACCTTTGCTTAAACTCATACCAAAGTTAGTTTTGTATGGCGATTTATCTTTACTAAACCTGATATCACGATTAATTCTAAAAATGCAACTTTTAGGTTCAAGCATGGCCACATCTTTATCACATTTATCAACCACATCTATTGCTTCGGCTGTAAACTCAAGCCACTGTTTTCTAATCTTTTCGTAAGTTTTCCGGTTGGCGTCAAAC